>NZ_CAXTNE010000057.1:0-32403 GCF_964245445.1 uncultured Nostoc sp. | reverse complement strand
ATATATCGGGGGGATTAAGGGGGGTAATTCGACTTGTGTGTACACCGTAGCTCCTCTTAGGAGAGAGGTCAAAGTCTATTGCAATACAAACGAGCGTAGGCGTAGCCCGTCGTAGACATCGCTATATTATCCCGCGATTTGAATCATCGGCGGATCACCCTAAACCCAAAAAATTTGAAATCAACGGTAACAGATTGCTGCACTGTTCAACCAATTTTGTAGCACTGGGTAAACTAGAAATTGTCCCTTTTAAAATCTTTATAGCCGTTTTCGCCGCCTTTTGCATCGCCCCCTCTTGAGGACTTTTCCCCGCTTCTGCTAAAGCTTTCACCTGTTCTAATGCCTCAGCTTTATCTTCTTGCGGTAAATTTGTATCAGCTTCAATCGCTGCTTGTAATTGCGTCAACAATTCCTTAATTCCCGGTTTCTCAGGTTCGGGAGATGCTGGTAACTGGTTGATGGTATTTGTTACCGTACCGCTAATATCACCTAAATTCAAAGCTTGTCCGCTAGCATTAAAATCTCTGCCAACACTGCCAATTTCAATTTTGCGGCTGGCATCATTGCTGTTAGTCATATTTTTATTCTCTACTTTATTGTCAACTTGAACATTAATCGGCTTATTAGCTAATAATTTTACAATCTCTGACATTTCTGCACTTTGTTGGCGATAGATAACTATTTCATTATCTTTAGCTTGTAATTGTGCTTTATATTTTTCTTCTACAGCTTGCAGTGCCAGTTGATAATTTTGCGTAAAGTCCCTATGAATCTTTGTTTTATCGGCATCAACAGGTACACCGACCTTAACGACTACTACGCCATCACCTTTATTTTCAATACTCTGTAGAGCTAATTCTGTGTCTTCATTTTGGTCTTGCACTGTTTGGAAGGCTTGAACAAAAGCTTTCCAATCAATGCCATTACGAAAAATTAAATCAACAGTATTTAAAACCTCTTCAAACAGCTTAGTAAATTCTCCTGGTTGAAAGTTGCCACTACTGGGACGACGTTCGTAGTCATCAGTTCCAGGTTTGGGATTTTCTAAAAGATAAACAAAGCGACAATCTACATTATTTAACAGAGTTGTACTTTCAATATTCCACGCTTCCACAGAAACACCAGTCATGTGAGCGTTAGTAAAATTAGTGCCAACAGCTTGAGCTAGAGTTAGGTTTGCCCTCTCTAAACAAGCTTGTTGGAAGGTGGCTTGACTGATATCAGCATTTTTTAAATTTGCTTGTGTTAAATTAACACCCTTGAGGTTAGCACCTTTAAAGTTAGCACCAATATAAGACTTTTCCCTACCATTGCCCGTGACGAGTAAGTTGAGAACATCTGGATTAGTTAATATAGTGTTGTCAAGTCTGGCAAAGTCAAGTTTTTTGACTTCGGAAAAACAAGTGCGTGTCAAGTTTGCTTCTCTTAAATCTGTATTTTTGAGAGTTGCGCCAGTAAAATCAACGTTTGTTAAATCAGCATTACGAAAGCTGGTTCCACCTATAGCTGCAAAAGCGATCGCTATTTTACGAATCAAGTCATATCTTTCATCTCCTTTCATTGCATTCCATGCGATATAAATACTTAATGACATAATAAAGGTGATCACTATGCCAGTTACGGTACGAAAAGACAAAATATCAATTTTATCTCTTGTTTCACTTACGACATTGGAACTACAGAAAGCAGCAAAACCGACAATAAAAGCAACTCTAATAAAATTAGAAATATTAACTTGATTCATACCAACAATAATGATAGCGCCATCAATAACGCCAGCATCAACAATAGCAGCAGCAACAGCACCAGCAAATGAAACACCATTGCTCATATTGTTACCATGAAGATGTACACTGGTGCTAATAGTAGCGGTGACAACGGAACTAGCGATGGCACTAACAAAGATTGATATGTTTAGAGATATATCTAAACCTTTATAAATAGTCAGAAAAAAGAAAAATGTAAGTACTACTATAGTAGCGACACTAGCCGTTCTTGTATAAGGTTGACTAGGGTCAATCAAGCAATACAGTCCGTATATAACATACTCCGAAGCAAATCCTGATAATGCTGATAATAGGAGTAATATTATTAGCAATCTAATTACCCAATGTATCTGTAGCCCAGCTTTAGCACCCGTGAAATCAGCATCTTTGAGAATCGCGTTGGTAAAGTTTGTTCCTCGAATATCTGCCTTGCTAAAGTTGACTCCAGTCAAGTCTTGACCTATAAAAGAGCGACCTCGAAGATTTTTACCGGAGTAGTCTGGTGGCATAATCACTAATTCGTAATTCGTAATTCGTAATTCGTAATTCAGAAAGTCAGATTAAATTTGGGTTTGGGGGTTTGAATTTGGTGACGGATATTAGAGAATTAGTATTACTGAGATTTTATACAAGTTTGCTGTGCAATATTTCGGATTTTGGCAAAATAAGGAAAATACAAAAATTTTGGATGTCATACGTGGTGGAAGTGCATGACTGCGTGCCCTTACCTTTAAATGCTTAAGTTATCATCAGCAATATTGAAATTGGTGTCACTATACTTAAGCTGTAGTTATCAATATTGCAACTGTAGCGGTCTAACTCGTGAGGGGAGCGGTATAACTCGTGAGGGGAGCAGTTTACCTTGCAATGTGCTTGGACTCACAATCAAATCTCTACCTCAGCCATGAGGCATTGGCTGAGGTAGAAGCATTTTCAATTGCCGATTCAACATTTTAGCCTTAACGTGGAACTGCTAACTATATATTAAAGACGCGAGGAGCGATCATGGGGCAGACACAGGAGCTAGGACAGATTATCATCCTGAATGGTGCCCCGCGATCAGGGAAGTCGAGTATTGTCGCAGTGATCCAGGAGACATTTGATGGCCTGTGGATGAACTTAGGTGTCGATAGGTTTATGCAAATGACTCCCCCACGATACCTGCCTGGGATCGGTCTGCGACCAGGGGGAGAACGCCAGGACATCGAACCCCTTGTTCCGATTCTGTACAGCGCCATGTATGAGTCCATCGCCGCCCACAGCCGCTTGGGTCTGAATGTCGTGGTTGATGTCGGACACCATGACGCCTACGCAATCCCGCGAGGCATTCTGGCCGATAGTGCGCGACGTTTGAACAGATTGCCGGTCTTGTTCGTAGGCGTTCGTTGCCCCATTGAAATCATTATGGAACGGCGAAAGATGGGGGGGAAAGTGGGAAGTGCGGCCTACTCGTTAATGCCACATCCAGTTCAGTTATGGCAACGTGAAGTCCACATCCCTGGCATCTATGATCTTGAAGTCGATACCTCGTTGTTAAGCCCAGGTGCGTGTGCCGAGGTTATACGCAAGCACCTTGCAGATATTCCAGCGCCGTCGGCATTCCAACGACTTGCTGCACACCATACTTAAGCTGTCGTTATCAATATTATTGCAACTGGTAGCGGTTCCCGGACTTATGGGAGCTGCTCCGGAACTTATGGAAGCAGCTCCGGAACTTATGGGAACAGCTCCGGAACTTATGGGAGCAGCTCCGGAACTTATGGGAACAGCTCCGGAACTTATAGGAGCAGCTCCGGAACTTATAGGAGCAGCTCCGGAACTTATGGGAGCAGCTCCGGAACTTACAGAGGAGTTAAATTAAAGATATGCTTTTCTAGGCGAAACCAAGTATGTGCTATCAAGCTATGTTTGCCAATTTAATGTTTTGACCGAATTCAGCCGAATCACTCACTGGTTCTGAATACAAAGTAAACAACTCACTCAAAACTTCTTCCCTAGCAATTTATCCACGGCTGGTAAATCGTTCTACCTGTACAATATTACATCACGATGTGTAAGGGCACGGCACTGCCGTGCCCCTACGGGTGTACCTCACGGAAACGAGAACTGCTATATGAACAATCAACTCTACGAACAAGATTTTAATCTGTGGCGAGAAAGCATTATTGAGCAGATTAAAGAACATCGTTTTAATGATATAGATTGGGAGCATTTGCTTATAGAATTAGAAGACATGGGAAAGTCAGAAAAACGGTCATTTATTAGTAATTTAACAATCTTGATTGCTCATTTACTCAAGCTAACCGTTCAATCTGATGCTCCTGAAATGATGAAAGGAAGCTGGTATAGTTCTGTTACAGAACATCGTTTTCGAGTAAAAAAGGATTTGGAAGAAAATCCTTCTTTCAAAAACTATATTACTGAAGTTATTTCTCAAGCTTATGCCGATGCTCGTAAATTGGCAATCAAAGAAAGTAAAAAAGCTAAATTAGGAGTGAGAAAACCAACGGACACAGAATATCCTCTTGATTGTCCTTTTCTGATAGAACAGTTATTAGATGAAGATTTTTATGGAGACACTGATTAACAGTTATCAGTTGTGTTCCATAGTTAAGTTACATAAAAGAAGTTTTGTAAAAACGGAAACATTATATTACGGAAAACAAGGTAGTGCTAGGACACGGTGAGAGTATCTGATAATTTCTTTGCCCGATCGCGTCTTCTTTGAGCTTTTGCGTCTGTCTCACTCCCCCAATCGACCTTTGCCAAATTGGCGTGAGATTATTGTATGTTTATTACTACAATTACTATTGATGCTAGATAATGGGAAAGCTTTGACATTTGCTTGCCAATCTAGCCCGGAAACAATAACTAACACTTATGCGAACTCACTATTGCGGCGAACTCCGAAAAGAACATATTGGAGAAACTGTTACCTTTTACGGATGGATAGACCGTCGCCGCGATCACGGTGGTGTGATATTTTTAGATTTACGCGATCGCTCTGGAATTGTCCAAATCGTCAGCGATCCGCAACGCACCCCAGATTCTTACGAACAGGCAAACGCCCTACGAAATGAATATGTTGTCGAAATTACTGGTAGGGTAACCCAACGTCCCGAAGAATCGCTGAATACCCGCATCCCAACAGGCGAGGTAGAAATCTACGCCGATAAAATTGAACTCCTCAATGCTGTTCGCAAACAGTTACCTTTCCAAGTTTCTGTAGCTGACACCGAGACAGTGCGGGAAGACTTGCGGCTGAAATATCGTTATTTGGATTTGCGACGCGAACGCATGGCGCAAAATTTGCAACTCCGTCATCAAATTGTCAAAGCCATGCGTCGTTATCTAGAAGATTTGGAAGGTTTTATCGAAGTTGAAACCCCAATACTTACCCGTTCTACTCCAGAAGGGGCGCGGGATTATGTTCTACCCAGCCGCGTCAATCCTGGGGAGTGGTATGCTTTGCCGCAATCACCCCAGCTATTTAAACAATTACTGATGGTATCCGGCTTAGATAGATATTATCAGATTGCCCGTTGCTTTCGTGACGAAGACTTACGCGCCGACAGACAACCGGAATTTACCCAGTTGGACATGGAAATGAGCTTCATGTCTCAAGAAGAAATTATCGAACTGAATGAAAACTTAGTATGCCATATCTTCAAAACAGTTAAAGGCATTGAGTTACAGCGCCCTTTCCCCCGCCTCACTTACGCTGAGGGGATGGAACGCTATGGTAGTGATAAACCAGATACACGTTATGGTTTGGAATTAGTTGACGTTTCAGATATTGTGAAAGACTCTAGTTTCAAAGTCTTTCGGGACACCGTTACTAATGGTGGTATCGTCAAAATCCTGCCCATTCCCAACGGTAACGATGTAATTTCTAATGTCCGCATTAAACCAGGCGGTGATTTATTTAAAGAAGCCAGCGAAGCCGGTGCTAAAGGTTTAGCTTATATCCGCGTCAGGGATGATGGCGAAATTGACACCATTGGCGCGATTAAAGACAACCTCAGCGTTGAACAAAAACAAGAAATTTTACGCCGTACAGGTGCTAAAGCTGGACATTTGCTGTTGTTTGGGGCTGGTGATGTTGCTACAGTTAATAAAACATTAGATAGATTACGGCAAGCGATCGCTAGAGAATTTAACTTAATTGATCCAGAAAAAATCAACTTACTCTGGATTACAGATTTCCCGATGTTCGAGTGGAATGCTGACGAAAAACGTTTAGAAGCACTGCATCACCCGTTTACAGCACCCCATCCTGATGATTTGAGCGACTTAAAGACTGCACGTGCCCAAGCTTACGACTTAGTACTTAACGGCGTGGAAGTTGGTGGCGGAAGTCTACGGATTTATCAGCGAGAAATTCAACAGCAGGTGTTTGAAGCGATTGGGTTATCTCCTGAAGAAGCACAAAGTAAATTTGGCTTTCTTTTAGAAGCATTTGAATATGGTACACCACCGCATGGTGGCATCGCCTACGGTTTAGATCGTTTGGTAATGTTGCTAGCTGGCGAAGAATCTATTCGAGATGTCATTGCTTTTCCGAAGACACAACAAGCACGTTGTTTGTTAACAGATGCACCTTCGAGTGTAGATGCTAAACAGTTGAAAGAATTGCACGTCGCTTCAACTTATAAACCAAAGTCTTAGTTAACTAGGGAATTGTTTAAGTAGGGTGGGCAATGCCCACCAATTACATAATATACGTCTTTGCCCACAGCCATAATTTGTTTCAAAATTTGTAGATGACAACAAACAAACTCAAAGCCTTAGAGCTTTTTGCTGGTATCGGTGGGTTTCGCCTGGGTATGGCAAATGCAAATATTCAAACAGTATGGGCGAATGATATCAATGAACTTTGCTGTAAAGTTTATGAAAGTAATTTTGGCAAAGACTCTATTGTTTTAGGCGATATCAACGAAATCTCTATCTTAGACATTCCTAATCATGATATTTTAACTGCTGGCTTCCCTTGCCAACCTTTTAGCCCTGCTGGGAAAAAACTTGGCGTGAGAGATAGAGTTAGGGGAACACTATTTGAGCGAATTATAGAAATATTAGACCAGAAACAGCCAAAATATTTTTTTTTGGAAAATGTCAAAAGACTTTTGACAATGGAAAACGGCTCTCATTTTAGATTAATTTTAAATGCACTTTCTGAGTTAGATTATTTTATTGAATGGCGACTAATTAGCCCCTTAAGCTTTGGTATCCCTCAAAATAGAGATAGAATTTTTATCTTTGGCACAAAACTAAACTCAACAGATATAACACCTAATATTTTAGAAAAACTATCAGTTTTTTTGACTAAAGAAGATAATATTAAAATTCCAGAATGTTGTCTTTGTATCAAGAGAAAGAACTGGAGATTATCAAACAACCTACGGGCTAATAGAAATCTTACGCCGTAATGGGAACAAAGAAGATGTAATAGCATTTTTAGAGGAACGCAACTTTCCTTTAGACGAAATTGGGCGTGAAATACTTGCAGAAAGAATTTTGCAGCAACCGCCAGAAATTGGCTACTTGACAATTTCTAATGCATTACAGTGGCGATCGCAATACGCTAGGATTATCCAGGTAGCAACTACGACGACAACAGTAGGTGTAGAAAATCTACTGGTAGGATGAAAGGGATTAATGCTGCTGCCACAATAGAATTAAGCTCCTACCCCCAGAATTCCTTATGAGTGAATCTATCATCTTGACAGACACTGGCTTATTACCAGAAGATTTGTTACCAGATGTTAGTCATCTGGTGACAGAGGACGATGAACCCTTGGATAATCTGCCATCTGAAAAACAACAACGGCTGCTGACAGAAACACTTTACAGTTCTTGGAACGGGCCTAGTAATGCCCAAGGGTTTCTCGTGGCTGCAAATGTGGGGTTGTTTCCTAGTAACAAACAACCGCCGATTGTACCTGATGTATTTTTGAGCCTAGATGTACAAGTAGCTGATAACTGGTGGGAAAGACGGCATCGCTCTTATTTCTTCTGGGATTTTGGTAAACCGCCAGAGGTGGTGATTGAAATTGTTTCAAATCGAGAAGGCAATGAAACAGGACGAAAAATCTTAGAGTATGCCAGGATGCGGGTAATGTACTACATTATCTTTGATCCAACTCGACAACTTGATGGTGAAGTTCTACAGATGTACGAGTTGCGTGGGCGGCAATATATACCCATGAGTGAGCAATGGCTGACTGAAGTTGAGCTAGGTTTATGTTTGTGGGAAGGTGCGTATGAAGGTAAGCGGGATGTTTGGCTGAGGTGGTGTGACGCTACGGGTAATGTAATTCCTACTGGTGCAGAACGAGCTGAACAAGAACGTTTACGAGCTGAACAAGAACGTTTACGAGCTGAACAAGAACGTTTACGAGCTGAACAAGAACGTTTACGAGCCGAACAAGAGCGAGAAGCTAAAGAAACTGCTCTGCAACGAGCTGAACGCTTGGCGGCACAGTTACGAGCCTTGGGTGTTGAGCCAGAAGTATGAGGTGAAGATGGGGAGTGGGGTAATTCAATTAATTGAAAAACGCTGTAAGAGCCAAATTGCCAGGAAACCTCTTCAAAACAAAAAAAACCCGCCATAGCGGGTTACACAACAAACTAAGAACATTGAAAACTTAATTTAGCTGGAATACCTCATTTCAGCTTCCAGTTGACGAATCAGTTGTTCGTCGCCCTTTGCTCTGGCTACTTCCAAGCGATGCTCTAAGCTTTTTTGAATATTCTCTCTGTGAGCTTCTTGTGCTTTTCTGCCACTTTGTAGTCTATTTTGATTCATAGTGATTACCTTCTTTAATTTTTTGCTTTATGTCTTGCATTCTTAACATAACACATATTTTGTAGCTGTTGCTACAGAATTTTCTAACTTAATATATATTTTAGCAAAAATATGCCTAAGAAGCAGACAAGTCAACAACCACTCCTAACTTTACTAAGCGATTTTGGCGATCGCGATGTTTATGTAAGCATAATGAAGGGTGTCATAGCCCAAATCAACCCCAGACTGACGGTGGTAGACTTAACGCACCAAATTCCGCCGCAAGACATCGCCGCAGCCAGATTTTCTTTGATGAATGCTTATTGCTATTTCCCCGTTGGAACAGTGCATGTGGCAGTAGTAGATCCGGGTGTGGGAAGCAAGCGACGAGCGATCGCAGTAGAATTTGCTCAAGGGTTTCTAGTAGGCCCAGATAATGGTATCTTTAGCGGGCTACTTAGTCAAAGTCCAGCGATCGCAGCCGTCGAACTTACAAATCTTAACTATTGGCGAACTCCTCAACCAAGCAAGACTTTTCACGGTAGAGATATCTTTGCACCAGTGGGCGCTAGTCTTGCTAGTGGTGTCTCTCTCAAACAGCTAGGACAAGAAATTGATCCAGCAAGTTTGGTAAAACTGGATATAGGCGAGTGCAAGCAAACAACCACTGGTGTAGTGGGTTGCATTCAATATATTGACCACTTTGGCAATTTGGTGAGCAACATTGCAGGAAGTTACGTACAAGGCAAAACTTGGTATGTGCAAACTGCTGGGTTGAGTATACCAGGCTGTGAAACTTACAGTGATGTCAAGGTGGGAGAGATAATAGCTTTAGTTGGTAGTCACGGCTGGGTAGAAATTGCCATTAATAGCGGTAATGCTGACTCAAAGTTGCAGTTAGATTGGCAAGAAACGCTTCAAGTTGTGCTAACTTGAATACCGCACCTGGTGAGTGCCACATCAAGAGAAACTATCAAAAGCGATATCTCTGATGGGCTATTCGGCGTCGCACTTTTTTCTAAAGTCCCAAAAGGTGGTGGAATATGTCGCCGCATTCTCAATTTTTTGGATAAATTACCGGGATATTTGGTTTTGCAAGTTGGGAAGGTTTCGGATTTGCAAGTCGGTTCGGTTTTGAAGAATGCGATTTACATCGCTTGGGGTTAGAAAATTTACATTAACTGGGGTTGTGGATGTGCTTCGAGATAAGGTGACATTTGGTTAATAACCAACCGATAATATCATGTCCGGTTAAAGACTTATCATTAAGACTGCAAGGGGGCAGGGGGCAGGCAGCAGGGGGAGAAAGGGTTTTCAGGTTTTTGCACAGATGCGAAAATTATAACTAATCAGCCGGACATGATATAAGTTCAGCGATCGCTGAACTTATAGTAAGCTTGAACTGGTAAACCGTGAAAACCAATGCCCAAGAAAATTAGAGAACTGAAGGCAATGGTAGCGAAAACTGGATACATTCTTCAGCTAGGTTGAAGAAAAGGAAGTCATACCTATTGGAAACATCCGTTGCAACCTGAAGAACCTCTTACCATTCCAGGTAAGGACGGAGATGATGCTCCGCTATATTTGGAGAAGAACATTCAACGGGTACTCAAAAGCTTGGAAGACTTTAAAAACGACGAAGGTGAATATATAGATGAGCTATCACTACAGTATGGTGATTCAATGGTCAGAGGACGATCAACTCTTCCTGGTACATTTGCCTGAGTTCGCCTGGCAGGAGTTTCATACACATGGCAAAACCTACGAAGAAGCTGCTAAAAATGGGCAAGAAGTAATTGAGGCGTTTGTTGAGATGCTTCAAGAAGAGGGTAAGCTACTACCAGAACCCAGGATGCTTCCTACACGACCATTACAGGTTGCTTAGTCAATTGTCAAATTATACAATCTGTCTATTAGACATAAGAGTAAAAATGACGTAGGCACAATTCATGAATTGTACCTACCAAGGATTTAGGGCAACGCATAATTAATTTGACCAGATGTTTAGTGGCGATCGCTATCGACACTTAGATGAAAATTATCCGGCTAATGCCTGAGAACTCTGTGAAGTTGGAGAGCAAAAACCTCTAGCTTTGCTAAGGTGGGGTAGTTCACCTATATTCATCCCAAACCACGGGAAAAGAATAATCTGAAATCGCCGATAGATCACGAT
Organism: uncultured Nostoc sp.; assembly: GCF_964245445.1. Taxonomy (GTDB): domain Bacteria; phylum Cyanobacteriota; class Cyanobacteriia; order Cyanobacteriales; family Nostocaceae; genus Nostoc. Next base: position 21,677 of record NZ_CAXTNE010000057.1, on the reverse strand, counting down.
TTACGCTGCGGGTTTCTTCATCCAGAACTTTGACGACTTTGTTATAAATATCTTGTGCTTGTTGCGGGGAATCACCGATGCTGGTTAATCCCAACTTACCAAACTGCGAAAGGCAACCCATCAGATGAAACACTGTACCCGTTTCTGTACCACTGTCAAAATGCAGTCTGTGTTCAGCGATGATATCCATCAAATCATTAGGTAATAATCCCTGATAACGCTCTTTTTGTAGGTTGTCAGTGGCAATGTAATATTTTGGACGACCTTGCTGACTATAAAATAAACCCGTGGAAAGGTCATAGCGGCCGTTCGTTAATAATTTTAAAGTCATGAATGGATGAGTTGTGCCGCCTTTACGCAAATTAATTTCGATCGCCTGCATATCCCAGTCTCCGTTACCCTTGTCAATGGCGATAAAATCTAATCCAAATCGCTCTAAAGTGCCTTTCTCTGCTAGCTTTTTGCCAACTTGTATTCCCAATTGCTGTAATTGCAACCGATAGCTTTCATCAGCAGGAAAGCGACAACCAAGATAAATCTGACCGTCTGGGCCTCCGAGAATTTGGTCGTGGGTTGAAAGGATTTCTACTTCGCCATTGGGTGTGATCCTTCCTTGGACACTAGGCGATCGCTTAATTTCCCCTTCCACAAATGCTTCGGCAATTCCCCCTAATTCAGGAAGTCTTCCAGAAAAATTGTCCCAAGTTTCTTGTTTTGCTTGAAAGCGCATTGTTGAGAAGCGATCGCTAATTGCTGCTACCCTTTCGGCATGAGTACCTTTGCCTGGTGCTACATTCTCAATCGGTCTAAAATCCAACAGCGCATTCCCTTCTCCAGAAATGCCTTCATTGAGTTTTACCACTACCCGTTTTAATGTCGGTTGTCGTTCCCACAAATCACTGGTAGCTTCTGCCAAATCTGTGTGATTCCAAACTTTTTCAGTGCCATCTGGATACGGTATTTCGCTTTCGGCGAAGATTTGCCGACTGCCACTTTTTGTCCCCCAAATCTGTAAATCTGGTGCAGCAGCATACAGTGGTACACCCAATTTTACAGACAATTCGCCTTCCCATTGCGAAGAGTTATAGCAAATCATAAATGATCTGTCTAGCCTCAAAGCTTGATGAATCCGCTTTAGCAGACGGGGGCGTTCTAAAATCTTTTGACTCAGAGGCTTAAGGGAGGAATCGTAAGTAGAAAGTAGCAGTAAGCGATTGCGAGCATGAGAAAAGGGAATTCCTGGCAACAGTTGCAGATAATAATCAATGATACTAGGGTGCAGCGGTACTGATGTTACATAAACCAGCCTAGTCTGGGGATTTTGTAACCGAATTAAGGAAAATAGTAATCTTTCTTCATAATGTTCGCAGCCTTCGATCTTTTGGAGTTCGCGCTGATCGATACTTAGCGAGGGAATAATTAAAATATCCGCTTCACTATTGTCAAATAACTCGCTCGTTTTCCAGCGATCGCGCAGGGTTAATTGTAACTGGCGAAACTTTTCAACCTGTTCTAACTCGGAAATATTTAGTGTTGCCATAACCCCTGCCCTCTAATGATCCTAATGTAGCGTACCACATAGGCTTTTGGACGATTAGTCTGGAGGTATATCTGCGGCGTAAGGATTTAGGTACTTTTGCAAGAAATTTAGTCTACAAGAAGGCAGCTATCCAAATCTCGGTCTAAATTAATATTAACGTCAGTAGATGGTATGAGAGTAAGTATTTTTGCAACCACAAAGGGAGAAAGTATAAGTCTATATTTTCATTTATCGAAAATGCCACGATTCTATAACCAGAATAAATGATTATAGACGAATTCAGTAACTCTCAATTATTGAATTTATTTTACGTCTTAAGGTTGAGCTAATTCCAGGTTGCTTTACCTCTAATGAGCGATAAAGTACAGCAAGATAACAGTTAACTTGAAAGCAGATGAAAAGGAAAAAATATTTCATCCAATCAGAGTTGTGTATTTGTTTTTTGTAGTCAGATGAATAGCATGTGTCATGTGTGAAGATAAATAATATCAGCCGTGTACAGCTGCCAGCAATAAGTACGATTAGCAAGCATCAGGAGTATAAGCGCCTAAAATTGCAAATGGCTAGTGAGAGCCAAAGCAAAAAATAAACCTTGGGTTGAATTTTCGATCCAAGGTTTACTTTTGGAATCAGGAAGAGGCTGAGGGTGCTTATTTAACAATGCCCAATACTTCTCTTCTTAGGCTGCGCCTTAAGCGTTCGCGAAGCGTCTCGTAGAGAAGCTATGCCGCAGGCTTTACGACGCCGCTCAGTACAAGTGCCCAATTCAATATTCAATTACCAAGAGAAAACCGATGGCTAAATCGAAAGAAAAAAAATTACAACCGCCACAGCAGCAAGAAACACCAGGTGTTGAATCAGAAATGACGCCAAAACCCAAATCAGATGATGCCGAGTATCGGGGTAGTGGCAAGTTACAAGATAAAGTAGCATTGATTACGGGTGCAGATAGTGGTATTGGTCGTGCTGTAGCGATCGCATTTGCTAAAGAAGGTGCAGATGTGGCGATTCTTTACCTCAATGAACACGACGATGCCAAAGAAACAAAAAATTTGGTAGAAAAACAAGGGCGTCGTGCAGTAACCATTGCAGGTGATATTGGCAATGAAACTTTTTGTCAGCAAGCGATCCAACAAACAGTTGGTGAGTTTGGCAAACTCGATATTCTCATCAACAATGCCGCCGAACAACATCCAAAAGAAAGTATCGAAGAGATCACCGAAGAACAACTAGAGCGAACTTTCCGCACTAATATATTCTCGATGTTTTTCATGACTAAAGCTGCACTCAAGCATTTACAAGCAGGCAGTTCTATCGTCAATACCACATCGGTAACAGCTTATAAAGGTAGCCCACAGTTACTAGATTATTCCTCTACAAAAGGTGCGATCGTTGCTTTTACTCGCTCCTTATCAAAAAATTTGGTATCCAAAGGAATTCGCGTTAATGCTGTCGCGCCAGGGCCAATTTGGACACCTTTAATTCCCTCAACTTTTCCTGAAGAGAAAGTTGAAAGTTTTGGTAAACAAGTACCAATGGAACGAGCCGGACAACCAGAAGAAGTTGCTCCTAGCTACGTATATTTAGCCTCTGATGATGCTTCTTATGTCTCTGGACAAGTGTTACATGTCAATGGTGGAGATGTTGTTAATGGTTAAGTGAAATAGTTAATTATTAGTCATTAGTCATTGGTCATTAGTTATTCGCTTTAGATAAATGACAGATGACAAATGACTAATGATAAAAAAATAATCACTCCCAACTCCATCCTTATTTTCCTCCATTGGAGGGATGAGTAAATGCGGGAATATTGATAGTCTATCTAGCAGCAAACATTTAATAAATAATAAGTACCTCTATGGCATCTCCTACACCACTGCATGGCACGGAACTAGTAGATTGTGCTAGAGCAAATGCCAAGCAAGGAATTGAAACTGCTGCTTATCAATGTGGCTATGGTCAAGACCTCAACAAATTTGCACAAGAACTAAGACAAGCTTGTGAAGAAATGAATTTACAAGTAAAAGAACTTAGTGGATTGATTACAGAGCAAGACTTGATCCTGCAATTGGGTACTGGCGAAATTGTTGCTCCAGATACGGAATCAGAATTGTAAAAGTTAGTTATTTGGACTTTATTCTTCACTAATGATCAATGACTAATGACTAATAACTCTTTTCATAACTTTAAAATTACCCGTGCCAAATTGAAGTAAATCAAAACGCCCACGACATCAACTGCTGTGGTAATAAATGGTGCTGACATTAATGCCGGATCTAAACGGAGGTAGCGGAATAGAAACGGTAATGCTGAACCGGAGATAGAAGCTAAAATAGAAATAGCTACCAGACTAGTGCCGACAGCGATCGCTACTTCTAATCGTCCTTGCAGAAAATAAGCCCAGACAGTAGCGATCATACCTAACATTCCTCCTAATAATGCCCCTGCGATCGCCTCCCGGCCGATTACCTGCAATGCACCAAGCGATCGGATTTCATCGGTATTCATCCCGCGAATCACCACTGTGGAAGACTGGGCCCCCACGTTACCACCAGTACCAGTCAGCAAAGGGATAAACGCTGTTAGTGTCACCACTTTTGCTAAAAGTTCTTCTTGCGACTTAATAATCGTTCCTGTAATGGTATTGGTTACAAGTAAAACCAACAACCATACAACCCGCTTCCGAGCAATTTCCAGTAAATTCATCTGAAAATAGTTGTCGCCCCCCGACTGCACACCACCACCCAAGGCATAGATATCTTCGGTGGTTTCCCGTTGCAGAATATCAATCACATCATCGACGGTGACAATACCTACTAGACGCTGTTCTCGATCTACCACAGGCACAGCCAGAAAGTCATATCTTTGAATTAATCTGGCAACTTCTTCTTGGTCTGTATCAGTGTGGACAAACACCACATCACGGGTCATAATTTCGCCAATAATTTGCTCAGGCTGAGAAGTCACTAACTCCCGCAACGATACAATCCCCGTTAAACGCCTTTCCGCATCCATGACATAAAGATAATAAATCATCTCACTGGCATTAGCTAAGTTGCGAATTCGCTCTAGGGCTTGAGATACTGTAAAGTTTTCTTTCAGCGAGATTAACTCTAGCGTCATAATTCGCCCAGCAGTATCGGCTTCATAACCCAATAGTTGGGCTGTAGCTTGGCGTTCTGTTGGACTGAGTTGTTCTAGCAGACGATTGACGACTTTTGCCGGTAATTCATCAAATAACCTAGCTCGGTCATCCGGCGACATTTGATCGACAATATCGCGGACTTCCTGGCTTTTAAGTTCCTCAATTAAACGTTCTTGAACACTGTAGTCGAGATATTCATAAACCTCGATAGCCTCATCCTTAGAAAGCAAGCGAAAAGCCAAAGCGTGCATCGCTTCTGGCAAACCCTCAATCGCCTCAGCAATATCCGCAGGCTGCACAGGTACGAGAATAGCTTTTGCTCCCTGCAAGTCTCCTGTTTCCAGGAGCATTTGCAGCTGAGTCCGCACTAAATCTCGCAATTCCCTGCGTGAGACATTCTGGATGGTAGAGTTAAAATTGTTGGTCTCAGTCAAAGTCCACTTTCCTCAGCCAGTTTGAACAAGGTTGCTGCCCTTAGTCTAGGGGAAAGTGGGAATGTGCAGGGTTAAACTTGTGATTTTCTGACTTTAAATAAATTGAAAACTTTTATAAAGAAGTAAATAATCAGGGTTTCAGACGCTGATAATTCCTTATGTTCAGTGCACCCCGTAGGGGATCGTGCTACGCAAAGCGTCTGTCTGCGGAACGCTGCGCGTACCCCTCCGGGGAAGCAAGCTACGCGTCAGCGTCCCGCAGGTAACGTAGAGAAGTTGTCGCGTAACCATTCCCTGGATAGTCCACCGACAACAGGTTTACTCGAAAAGTACGATAATCTCTTAGTTCCAGCAGATTGTATTCTCTAGCTTAAATACATGACTGGTGAGGCTTTTGCAAAACTTTTTGCTTCACTCACTATTAGTACTATTCTCCGCTAGGCCTTTAGTACTAAGCTAAAACACATTTAATTTGCATATCAAAATTATATCAATATCTTGTAGGTAGGCATCTTGCCTGCCCTAATTATGCAACTTGAATGCTAATTAGCTTATTCTCTGCTGGATCTTGTAATAAAGATATGAATTAACACTCAATATGAAGCATAGATAAATAATAGTTTTTCAAATCTTTAAATATTAAAATCCTTCTTTATCGAAATTTTATGTAATTAATAACTATGTAAATACAAAACAAAAACTTCATCCGGGAGATCAGTAATTTTTATTTAAAAATCATAAAAACTTTTATATCCCTTTAAAAAAGATAAATCAATATGAATCTTTAATCAAGGTTCCATAAAGAAGATAGACATAACCCCTAAACTATTGTCAAATGGTAAATTAGTTGATTCTATAAAAATACTTAAGTAATAATATGTAAAGGTATTATTTTAGCTACTTAAATGTGTATCTACCCGCACTGGGCTTGCTTCACCTCAACTTCATGCACCTGCATATCAGTGAGATTAGAAGCTTTCAAGAGAGGTGATTTATAATTTTTGATTAAATTCACCAAACTTATATTTACATCAATCAAAATTCAGAACTTTGTCAAATAAAACAAAGATTTATAAGGGCTAATACAACCTTAAAGTAATCTCTGGTATTTTTTGTCATACACATTTTTATATATATCTGCTTTTAAGGAAGATAAAGCAATATATATAACTTTATACTGTTTTATTTTAATATTTGTACAAATAAGCAGTATAAATAAGCAAATTAAAAAAATAGTAGACACACAAAAAATGTATCAATAATTGAATGGAATAATATCGATATTAAAAATACAATAGTCAGTTATCTATTGCTTTTTTAATAAATTATTAGATAAAAAAGCTACATATCTTTTTGAAAATATTCAATAAGAAACTGATTATTGAACATTGATTATGGAATTACTTTTAATACTATTGTGAGGCACATATCTCAATGACTGATTCACAAAATCAACTGTTGTCAACATCTCTAAGTCCAATAAGTCCTCAATCCTCTCTACAAAGCATTGATCGCGTATTATCTCAAGGGAATGGACTCAAAGCAGAGTACTACGACAACATCGACTTCACCAACTTGAAGCAAACTCGCACAGATCCGACAGTCAACTTTAACTGGGGTGATAAGTCTCCAGATCCATCCATCGGTGCAGATACCTTCTCGGTGCGTTGGACGGGTCAAGTAGAAGCCAAGTACAGCGAGACTTACAACTTCTATACCACTAGTGATGATGGTGTGCGACTGTGGGTCAATGGTCAGCAAATCATCAATAAGTTTGTCAATCAATCTGCTACAGAACACAGTGGCGCGATCGCACTGGTTGCAGGTCAGAAGTACGATATTAAACTTGAGTACTACGAAAATAAATACGAGGCCGTTTCTCAACTGTCTTGGTCAAGTTCCTCTCAGACCAAAGAAATCATTCCTCAATCGCAACTGTATAGTAAGGTCACCACAGCTGGTAATGGTAACGGACTCAAAGCAGAGTACTACGACAACATCGACTTCACCAACTTGAAGCAAACTCGCACAGATCCGACAGTCAACTTTAACTGGGGTGATAAGTCTCCAGATCCATCCATCGGTGCAGATACCTTCTCGGTGCGTTGGACGGGTCAAGTAGAAGCCAAGTACAGCGAGACTTACAACTTCTATACCACTAGTGATGATGGTGTGCGACTGTGGGTCAATGGTCAGCAAATCATCAATAAGTTTGTCAATCAATCTGCTACAGAACACAGTGGCGCGATCGCACTGGTTGCAGGTCAGAAGTACGATATTAAACTTGAGTACTACGAAAATAAATACGAGGCCGTTTCTCAACTGTCTTGGTCAAGTTCCTCTCAGACCAAAGAAATTATTCCTCAGTCACAACTATATTCACCAAATATTCAGACCGTTATCACATTAGGATCATCTTCCACAACTGTCAACGAAGGTGCTGATAGTGTGACCATAACGTTATTGAGAACTGGTGATTTAAGCAGCACATCTTCAATCAAGTATGCAACCTTAGCTGGTACTGCCACAGCAGGAGTTGACTACGGAAGTGAAGGCACCGAAAGCGCTGGAACACTTATTTTTGCGTCAGGACAAAGCAGCAGACAGATATCCATTCCGATCAATGACGATTCCTTAGCAGAAGCAGATGAAACCTTCAGTTTTGTCATCGATCAGCCAGAGGGGGCAACATTAGGACTTCAAAGAACTCTCGGAATTACCATTCAAGATAATGATCGCTCTAGCCTCGATTTCAGTAAGCCAGTAGTGAATGAGGGTGACGGTACTGCTACGGTGACAGTTACACGGGGTAACACTTTGGGGGCTGCTAGCCTGGACTACATAACCGTGGATGGGACTGCTAAAGCTGGATCTGACTACCACGATGTATCCGGAACCTTGTCCTTTGCAGCAGGACAAGCCAGCAAGACCATTTCTATAGTTCTTAAGAATGACACCGTTGGGGAGGTAAATGAAACATTTACTTTGAAGTTCAGTAACGCAGTTGGAGTGCAGCTAAATACTCAACAGACAACTATCACTATTATTGATGATGACGCTGGTAACTTTGCTTTAGAGACGGTAGCTTCTGGTTTAAATCAACCTACAGCTTTTGATTGGACATCTGACGGTAAGAGCATGTTCATTGCCCAGAAAAATGGGATAGTGCGAGTCTTGAACAACGGCACTTTATTATCAACACCATTTATCGATATCTCTGGACAGGTTAATGATACGCGCGATCGCGGTCTTTTAGGCATTGCCGTACATCCAGATTTTGGCAAAGCCACAAACCCCAAAAACTACGTTTACCTGTTGTATACCTACGATCCACCAGAAACCAATCCAAACAACTCTAAAAACAATCCCAATAGCACATTAGATAATCCCGATCAGAATGGGAATCGGACTGCACGGCTAATTAGGGTAGAAGCTGACCCCAAGACTAATTACACTACTGCGATTGCTGGCAGTGAAGTTGTGTTGCTAGGTACTAATGGCACTTGGGAGAATATTAGCCACCCAGATGGAAATAGCACAAATGTCTCACTTGGCTACGCACCATCAGGAATTCTCAACAAAGATACTGGTAAGCCGTTTACCAGCTTACAGGATTATCTCAATAATCTTGATAAAGTCCAAAATGTCCAAAATTTTATAGCCAACGATAGTGAATCTCACTCAGTTGGTTCTGTGCGCTTTGGCACCGATGGTTCTCTGTTTGTAAGCTTAGGAGATGGCACTTCTTACAATGGGATAGATCCCCGAGCAATTCGTGTTCAGGATGTCAATAATCTGTCTGGTAAGATCCTGCGGATTGATGCGATTACTGGTCAAGGTTTATCAAGTAATCCTTTCTACAACGGCGATCCTAATAGCAATCGTTCCAAAGTTTATGATTTAGGTTTGCGTAACCCCTTCCGTTTCACAATTGATAAAAACACCAATACCCCCGTAATTGGTGATGTTGGCTTCGATTCTTACGAAGAGGTCAATATCGGAAAGCCAGGAGCTAACTTTGGCTGGCCATTCTATGAAGGTGGCCTTGATGCAAATGGTAATATCGTCAATCTGAAACAACCAAACTATTCTAACTTAGATGCAGCGAAAGCCTTCTATAGTAGTGGCAAATCGGTTACAGCACCAGCTTACACTTATAAGCATTTTGGTTCTAATTCGATTGTCATGGGTGACTTTTACACAGGCAATACTTTTCCCTCAATCTATCAAGATGCCTTATTCGTTGGTGATTTCAGTCAAGGAACTATTGATGCTTTGAAATTCGATAGCCAGGGTAAAATTATCTCAGTTAAGCGGTTTGCTTCTCAAGCAGACAGGCCAAATTTAGGAGTCCCTACACAAATCACCACTGGAAAGGATGGTAATCTCTACTACGCAAACTTAACCGGGGGTGAGATTGATCGCTTTCTACCTGTTTAGATAACAATTATCGAAACAAAATTCAGAATTCTGAATTCAGAATTCTGAATTTTGACTGATTTTGGTCAAGATAACTTTGTTAAAAATTCCAACAATTTTTTAGTATTTGATGTCAAGAGGGTTCGACGATAAGCATCAGCAGCTTTTTTAATCGCTTCGGCTTGAGTAGGATAAGGATGAATTACACTGCTTAACTTACTCAAACCGATTTTATTCACCATTGCCGTAGTTACTTCTGAAATCATCTCACCCGCATGACTGGCGACAATAGTTGCACCAATAATTTCATCAGACCCCTTTTTATGGTGGATTTTGAGAAATCCTGATTCTTCACCATCTGCGATCGCTCGATCTACACTACTAAAAGGTATGTTAATTGTCGTCACCTCAATACCCAATTTCTGCGCCTCGTGTTCGTATAATCCTACATGAGCAATTTCTGGATCAGTATAAGTTACCCACGGCATCACCAGACTACTGAGTTTCGAGCGTCCTATGCCAAAGGGAGAAAATAGAGTATTTTTAATCACAATTCGCGCCGCAGCATCAGCAGCATGGGTAAACTTCCAGTTCATGCAGATATCTCCAGCTGCATAAATTTTGCGATTCGTCGTCTGGAGATAATCATTTACCTTCACACCTTGCTGCTTGTCATATTCTACACCCACTGCTTCTAAATTCAGACCTTCAACATTTGGCGATCGCCCCGCACCAACTAAAATCTCATCTACTGTCACCGAATCTCGATGACCATTGGAGGAAAAGTAAAGCCGTTTCCCCTCGGTAACAGTTACCACTTCTTCCAACTTAGAATTCAGAACCACGCGAATTCCTTCGCTCATCAAAATCTTTTGCAGAATTTCAGCAGCCTCAGCATCTTCTTTATTTAGAAGATGAGAACCGCTATGGAAAAGTATCACCTCAGAACCCAAACGCCGGAAAACTTGCGCCAATTCGCAACCAATGGGGCCCCCACCAATCACCGCTAAACGTTCCGGTCGTTGAATCAGAGAAAAAACCGTCTCATTAGTTAGATAACCCGCCTTTTCAATTCCCGGAATCGACAATTGTGTAGCTCTTGCGCCTGTCGCAATTACAGCTTTTTTAAAGCGGAGAGTTTTGTCGCCAACTTCCACGGTATTTTTAGTTGCAAATCGGCCGCTACCCAAAAAGACATCGACACCCAAATTTTGAAACCGCTCCGCCGAGTCGTTGTGGCTGATACCAGCCCTTACCCGTCGCATCCTTGCCATGACTTTGGGAAAATCAACATCAATATTATGTTGGGGAATATTAACTCCCAAGTTTTGAGCATCCCAGATTTCGCCAATAACGCGAGCAGACCGAATAATAGTTTTAGATGGTACGCAACCAACATTTAAGCAATCTCCACCCATGAGATGCTTTTCAATTATCGCCACTTTTAAACCCAAATCTAGACCCGCCGCACCCGCAGCCACTACTAACCCCGCCGTACCAGCCCCAATTACTACCAAATCGTAAACATCTGCGGGTTGAGGATTAACCCAATTTGGCGGATGAACGTAAGACACCAACTTTTGGTTATACTCATCCGTTGGGCGAACAGTAACTCTCTCTAAATCTGAATTGGTCATTAACAAAACCTCTTTTAAGAATTGAAAATACTAAAGTCAACTGCCTTTTGGGGGTATTCAAAATTCAAAATTAAGAATCCCAATGAATTTAGGCGGCTCAGTCTTTTATTTTTTATGCTTGTTTAATAAGGAATACAGCCTTTGGATTGTTTTGTCCGTTTGGGAATTGACAGATACAATTGAAGCTTTGCTGTATAAACATTTCAACAATTGATAATTTAGAGCAATTTGCAGTTGAATAGACCACAGTAAAAATGTACAAGTTGTGCGCCCTTACAATTCCTCTTCTAAAGCTTTGCGCGCAATCCGGGTGACATAAACTGTCACAGCTACTGTAGCAATCAAACCCAAAATCCGAATTGCCCATTGTAAAGTTAGGTTGGTAGGTTGAGCTTCAGTACCAATCATGGCAAGATTACCTGCAAGGGAACCAATATAAACGTACATAATGGTTCCGGGAATCATGCCTACAGAGCCGATGAAGTAATCTTTAAGTGAAACTCCTGTGATGCCAAAGGCATAGTTTAATAAATTGAAAGGAAATATTGGGGACAGTCGCGTTAACAGCACAATTTTTAATCCTTCTCTACCAACCGCTTGGTCAATGGCGGCAAATTTTTTGTTATCTGCGATTTTCCGAGCAACCCAGCCCCTTGCTAAATAACGTCCCACAAGGAAAGCAGCAGTAGCGCCAAGGGTTGCACCGATAAACACGTAGAGAGAACCCCAAACTGCACCAAAAATCACACCAGCCCCCAAGGTGAGAATAGAACCTGGGAAAAAAGCGATGCTAGCGATAATATAAAGAGCAATAAAAGCTATGGCTCCCAACGCACCCAAGCTATCAATCCACTGTAACGAGTCCCGTAAAATGGCTTGAGGATTGAAAGAATTTGGATTTGCAGATTCTTGTGCCAAAGCCGCATCTGTGTTGAATGCAAAAGCACTAGCCAATATCAGTAATATTAATACAGTTAGCCTAAAAAACTTCTGTAAGTTTCTGGTATTAATACTTTTAAATATCTGAATTATTGTTAATTTTGTCATTGATTATTATTTCTTCTAATGCCACACTTTGAGCTAATGCTTTTTGAGCAACTTTTGTGATATACACAGTCACAGCAACGGTAGCAATCAACCCAATTACTCGCATTACCTATTGCCAGACTTGAGTTTCTGGAGTAGTTGGTTGATAAGAGGTGTTAATCATGGCAAAATTACCAGCTAACGAATGGAATTTAACTTCAAAAGCTCAACTTTGACCTTCTGAGGCTCGACGTTGACCTTCTGAGGCTCAACTTTGACCTTCTGAGGCTCAACTTTGACCTTCTGAGGCTCAATGTTGACCATAAATAAAAAGGTACAGAGCAAGTAAATTTATTTATGGGCTTGGTAAATTTTTGACTTTTGACTTTTGACTTTTGACTTCCCCAAAGGGGCTGAGGCTCAATGTTGAAACTTACACCTCAAATCTAATGCCCCTAAAATATACTACCCACATGAGAAACAGCTTAAATTCTCTTAAATTTTTCTCGGCGATACCAGTGACAAATTCGCTCAGGTGAAACGCCGAGTAAATAAGCAATAATTACTATTTGATTAAGCAGCGTAGTTTTAAACACTCCCTTTTGTAACCATCTACGGGCTGAGGTAACAACTGGTGTGGGAATAATTACAATCCGTCCGATGCGTTTTAAACGACGCATGAGTTCAAAGTCTTCCATGATAGGCAATTCAGGAAAATTGCCAATTTGCTGAAATACTGCTTTTGTTAAAAAAATTGCTTGGTCACCATAGGGCATTTGGTAAAAATGCGATCGCACATTTATTCCCCACTCTACCCATCGTAAACTTAAAAGTGATGTATCAATCCGCAACTTAAATGCACCAGCTACAGTCCCAGGCTGTTGTAGGGCTGTGCGAACCATGTCATCAAACCCAGTCGGTAAACAGGTATCTGCATGGAGAAACAGCAGAATCTCGCCGTTAGCAGCTACAGCACCCGTATTCATTTGCACAGCACGACCGGGAGACGATGAGATAACTTTGACACCTAAAGACTGAGCGATCGCTACAGTATCATCATCAGAGCCACCATCTACCACAATTACTTCTATATTTGTATTGGGTTGAGTAGTTGCAATTGCCTCTTTAATATTCTCTGCTTCATTAAGAGTCGGAATAATAATAGAAATTCTAGCTGTGTTAATATTCTGACTCATGATTGCTAAGTTGTACGTTGGTTTACCCAGCGTACGGCCTCAATAGCAGATGCGAACCGCATAGACACCCTAGAAACGCGCACTTCCCCCGTATTGGGATTTGTCGCTTTGAGGAACTGCATAGGCTGGACATTAACTCGCTCTCTAACGATACGTAACAACTTGTATTCTTCCCAGGAGTCAATTTCGACTGTGTTCATTTTTTCTAATAAGTTTACCCAGCCGATATCATCGAGTTTAAGCGTGCGTTCGAGCTTTAGTTTTCCGTGGTGTGAATACAAGTTATATCCATCTGCAAACGCTATAGCAGGTGTATCTTCGGCGTGGAGATGGTTATTGCTATCAATACTGATTGTGATCGAATGGTTGGAGATAATCGCAATATTCTTAAAAAAGAAAGTCCAGCCACAATTCTTAACAAACTCTTCTAAAATTAATATTTTATTTTGAAATTGGTGATAGTTTAAACTATGAATACAAAAGTCAAAATAACTACCTCCTGCGATTAAAGTTTCAGGTTTTCGGCACGAAGAAAATATATTTTTAATAAAGTGGTGAGCGTCCTTACCAAACTGTTGTTCAAAAACATCTTGCCACTGCTTTTCTAGCTGTTTTTGAAGTAAATTGGCATACTCTTGTGCCAAATAATTGTCAAACAATGGACGTAAATTTGTTTGTAAATCAACGGCTAGTCGCACGAGCAAATCTGATTGTAAATTACTGTAAATTCTGCTCCAATAGGAACTATCTATGGCATTACCTAGAATTGTGTAGGAATTAATTTTGAGTAAATTCCAGATGTAGTCCAACGCAGCGTTAGGGCTATCAACGATAATTATTTCAGGTTCCGTGAGTTCTAGTGCAGTATATATTGCTCGAACTGCATCTGTTGCGTGTTGTTGGTTGATGCGTTCAGTGGATAGCCCAATGTGTTGCCATTTTTCTCGATATCGGGGTATGAATGCACGTTGTTCTGGTGTCAGATAGTCGGCGGACATAGCAGGTATGCGATACAGTGGCTATTTTGTATTAAAGCAGGTTATTTGACTTGGTTAGTAGAATTTAAGAAAAAGCCACTCTACTGGTTTAAAAATGTCACCAAGCGATAGTTTGCGAGAAACGCAAGCGAAAATGCAGGAATATATCGATAACGGAGTTAAATTAGGCTGGTTAATTAATCCGAAAATGCGTCAGGTAGAAATCTATCGTATTGGTAAACCAATCGAAATACTAGCATCTCCACAAGAATTATCAGGAGAAGATATTTTACCAGGATTTATTTTAAATTTACAAATAATCTGGGGATAAATATTTGCATTTGCGATGCCTGCGGCGGGCTGCGCCTACGCAATTTCATAACAAGTTGCCGTTACCACACAAACTTGTGTTGTTCAGATCATAGTATTTATGGAAACCACCAGCTATTTGTATTGCTGTAAAACTGAAACCGTCCAAAGCCGAGAAATTGTCCGTGGGATTTCTCACCCACTGGGAACGCTGTGACACCCAATAAGTAGACACCAGAAATGCTGGGATTACTCACAGGGCGGAGGGCGATTGTAACTGTCTGTCCCGGAGTCACAGGCGGATCAAAGTTCACAGTAACTGTTCGTGTCTTGCGTTCTGCTGTGACTGGGCCTAGTGTTAGCCGAGATTCTTTGCGATCGCGAGTTCCGACAAATGCGCGGGTATCCTTAAGCTTGTAGTCGATGTTTTCTGCTCCCTGCTTCTGTGCGATCGTTACTTTCTGGAGGGATTCTCCAGCATTCTCCGGCACGTTAATAGTAAAATAATAAGTTCCGCCCCAAACATTCACATCTTTGTAAGTAGTTGTCGCTTTAACAAGTTTTGGCGGTTCGACAAAGTAGACTGTACCATCTCTAAGCTGCACCGCTTGAGTCACCGGAACGGCAACTCCTCCCATGCTTATTGCTAACGAGAGTGTTATCCCAAACAAAGTTGCAACACGCATAATAATTCAGATATAAAAAACGCACTTATTTCAATTCTAATTCTTTGGGAATGAGCGACTTGGGAATAATAGAAGCTTGTTTTTCCCCATCATAAGATTTCGTGTACCACCAAGCCCAAGCAATTAAAACTGCTTGAAGAGGAAGCCTGACTACGTGTACCCAAGGTGAATTAGGTATATGTTCAATCTTGATAAGGTTAACCGCCATATTAATATTGGCAGGGTAAACAGCAATAAAAAGAATAAGAAGTCCCCAAGCAGCAGCTTGACTTACAGGCGGGACTAATAAACCGATACCACCCAAAATTTCATAAAAACCACTGAGATAAACTAATCCTAAAGGATAAGGTAGTTGCGGCGGCACAATTTTGACATATTCTCCTGGAACAATAAAGTGTGTCACTCCAACCACAATAATGCATATCGCAAGGATGACTCGTAATATTTCCTTATATTTATTCATGAGTTTTGCCTGATTTATATACTTGTTCCTATTACTTTAGTTTGATTTATGGATGTTAATCTGTCTTGAGTCAACAGGAGGAGAATCAGCAAATTTTTCCAAAATCCCATTTAATTAAGAGATTTATCTAATTGCCCATCACATCTTACAGCGATGTGAGCGATTATTTAATGTTCGCGTCGCTTAGTATAATATCATCTCAGGTTTATTTGATGGTAATAATTTAGTAGTCAATTCATTACCTGTTATTAATTATTCATAAAAAACATGAGCGATGCCTTTAACCGACTTGCACCCTTCATCCAAGAATATATTTATCATCACCAGTGGACTGAATTACGACCAGTTCAAATTGCCGCTTGTCAAGTTATATTTGACACTGATGCTCATTTGCTAGTTACTGCTGCAACTGCTGCGGGTAAAACAGAAGCAGCTTTTCTACCAGTTTTGACTTTATTACATGCTAACCCTGCTGCAACTGTAGGGGTATTATATATAAGTCCAATCAAAGCTTTAATTAATGATCAATTTGAGCGCCTAAACGACTTACTTAAAGAAGCAGATATTCCAGTTTGGCACTGGCACGGTGATGTTTCTCAAACTCGAAAAAACAAACTTTTAAAAAATCCTCAAGGTATTCTACAAATTACACCAGAATCTCTAGAAAGCTTGTTAATAAACAAAAATAACGACCTCCTTCGCCTATTTGGTGATTTAAGATTTGTCATCATTGACGAGATTCACGCCTTTATGGGTTCCGAACGCGGTTGTCAAATTATTTGCCAATTACAACGTTTAGCAAAGTTAACGCAAAAGCAACCGCGCCGTATTGGTTTGTCGGCAACTCTTGGTGATTACTCAATAGCTGAAGATTGGTTGCGTTCAGGAACAGATAAGCCAGTGATTACACCGCAAACTGACGGTATAAAACGCCAAATTAAACTAGCTGTAGAACATTTTTATATTACTGATGAAGTAGATGAATCAGATGTAACAGCTTATGAAAAATATATTTTCAACCTCAGCCAATCTAGCAAATGTCTGATATTCGCTAATAATCGCACACAAACTGAATCTGTAATAGCATCTTTGCGAAAAATTGCCACAGAACAAAGGTTACCAGATATATATCATGTGCATCATGGGAGTATATCTGCTAGCTTGCGGCAAGCTGCTGAAAATGCGATGCGTGAACCCAACAATCCAGCAGTTACCGCCGCCACTCTGACTTTAGAATTAGGCATAGATATCGGTCATTTAGAGCGAGTTATTCAGTTAGAATCACCCTTGTCTGTAGCTAGCTTTTTACAGCGTTTAGGACGTAGTGGCAGAAGAGGTAAATCTACCGATATGCGCTTTATCTGTGCTGAAGAGAAACCATTATCAGAAGCTTCTCTACCGGAGCAAATACCCTGGCAACTTTTGCAGTCTATTGCTATCATTCAACTTTATTTAGAGGAAAAATGGATTGAACCAATCAGACCGATTAAATATCCTTTAAGTTTGCTTTATCACCAAACAATGAGTATTTTAACAGCAGCAGGGGAAATTTCACCTAATGCCTTAGCTAAACAAATTTTTAGCTTGCCGCCCTTTGCTGCTATTTTAAAAGATGATTTTCAATTATTGCTACGCTATTTAATTGATATTGGTCATATTCAGCATACTGAGCAAGGTAAATTAATCCTAGGTTTGGCAGGAGAAAAGATTGTGAGAAAATTCCAGTTTTATGCTGTCTTTGCTGAACAGCAAGAATATATTGTTAAGCAAGGTGCAACGCAAATTGGCAGTATCGTCACACCGCCTGCTGTTGGAAATCAATTTGCTTTAGCTGGGAGAACTTGGGAAGTCGTAGAAGTTGACTTTAAAAAGAAAGCTATTTTTGTTAAACAAGCCGAGGGTAAAGCTAGTATTTATTGGCGTGGTACTGGTGGTACTATTCATACCAAGGTTTTGCAACGAATGCAACAAGTTCTATTTGAAAATGTCGAGTACAGCTATTTACAAAAAAATGCTTTGCAACGTTTACGTAAAGTTCGCCAATTAGTGCAGCAGGTAGGATTAGATAAACAAAATATATTGCAATTAGAAAAGGGTAAATGCTGCATTTTTCCCTGGATGGGTACGATTGCTTACCGCACTTTAGAAAGATTAATCAATTACTACTGTCGAGAATCGTTGGAAATTACAAGTATTGGCGGAGTAAATCCCTATTATTTAACAATTAAATTAGGCAAGGATAAATTTAAATATCTTTATCACGAAATTGCTTCATTGTGTGAGCAAAGAATTAGCTCAGAAGATTTACTCAGTACTTCAGAAGCACCGGAAATTCAAAAGTATGATCAGTTTATTCCTCATTCACTTTTACGAAAAGCTTTTGCTAGCGATTCTTTAGATATGAAAGAACTTAAACAGCAAGTGGCACTTTGGAGAGAATAAAATATAGCATAATAGTTAAATTATCTGTAAATTTCTATATCCCGCTTTTGTCACTCTCCGGAAACAAAAATCAAAAGCAATGTTTAAAACTTTGACTGTGACTGGGTTTGTGACTTTATTTTCTAATATGATAAACATTCTCATTGCTTTAGACTGAAACCCTTATGTGGCAATGATTCTAGATTTTTATCTATGGAAAGTGACAGAAGAGGGATATAGCCATTTTCAATCCGGTGAGGTACAGGTAGGCAAATAGACCTAACCCCCTAACCCCCTTCCCGCTTTGGGAAGGGGGAAAATTTCAAAGCCTCTCTCCTTTTAGGAGAGAGGTCAAAATTGTACCTCACTGGGTCGAGAATCACTATAATTCCTTAAAATCATAATTAGGTAATCCAAGAACATCAGTTTGGAGAGCAAACAAATCACCAGAGTAGAAACTTTTTTCGATGTCTGCTTGGCTGAGTCCAACTGAAGCAGTGGTTATGTAAAGTGTTTGCAAATCTTTGCCGCCAAAAGTACAGCTAGTTGGCACTTGCACAGGTAGCTTTATCCGCAATATCTCTTCACCCTTGGGATTGAAACGAATCACACACCATCCATCCCACATAGCTGACCAAATATGTCCTTCACTGTCTATTGTCAACCCATCTGGATGGAAGGATTCATGAGTTAAATCAACAAAAATCCGGCGATTACTAATATTTCCTGTTACTGGATTAAAGTCATAAGCATATATTTTTTGCTGAGGAGAATCTGTTAAGTAAAATGTCTTTTGATCTGGACTCCACCCTAAACCATTAGAAATAGTCAATCCAGTTTCCATTACATGCAATGAACCATCATTGTCATAGCGATAAAGGCTAGCCTGGGGTTTTTCCAAAGAGCACATTGAACCGAACCAGAAACGTCCTTGAAAGTCACATTTACCATCATTAAAACGATTATCTGGTAGATGTCCTTCAAGTTCTAAAATTGGGGTAACTTCACCTGTCTGGGTGTTGAGGAATGCCAGGTGATGACGCAGTGCCATAATTAATCTATCTGCACCTGCTGTTGCGATCGCACCTACGACATCTCCCACATCAAAAAAGCTGTTTTTCCCTGTAGCAGGATTGAACTGATGCACCCGATGGTTAAAAATATCGACCCAGTATAGTAGGTTTTGGGTAGAGTCCCAGATGGGGCCTTCACCTAAACGCGCGCGGGCTTCTAGAACATTGTGTAGTGGATATTGCAGTTCGTTCATTTTATCAACCAATAACACCAATTACAGAAAGTAATTTCAGTTATAAGCTTCTTTTTGGCTGATTTAACAGTTTCCGTTTGATAAGTGAACCCAAGCCTAAGCCACCCAAAACCATAAGACTTAATGTCGAAGAAGATTCGGGGACAGCGACATTTACTTTGATGTTGTCCAGTATAAAACCTTCATTAAAAAAAGAAAATGTACCGCCGCGAAAGCCCTGGAACTTTAGCGAGAGTAAAGATGTTGTACTCCAAGCCGCATCTAATACTGCTGCTTCAAAATCAGCAACACCTCCAGGGCCATCGTTTATACCATCAATAAATAACACCTGGGCGAGCGTTCCGCCACCTATAACATTACCCGTCAATTGAATCCGATCTGCATTGAATATTGAGGTATTTGTAAACTCAGCAATATCAAGAGCAAGCAATTGGAAAGGTAAACCTTTATCGTTACTTAAATTCACTGGTTGGGTTCTCGTACCTCCTGAACCAACGCCCGCACCAAAACCTGAAATAGTCAGAGTTTTAGTACCATTTGCAGCACAATTGGGACTGCAAGGATTACCATTTATAAGTGTACCGAGTCCTGGATCTTCAGCTGATACAAATGTAAATCCTCGGCTAGAGAGACTAGTAACGCCAAAATTTGCAATAAGATCGGTATCCTCAAAATCAATATTGATTTGAGCCGCATTCGCGCGTTGGAAAATACCAAATGCGAAAACTATAACAGACGCTAATCTAATAACTGTTGTGTTCATGGCTTGATCTCACCTGCAAGTGCGTAAAAGTATTGTATTGGCGAAGCATGACAGCTTTACAACTCAATATCAAGGTACAGGACATTGAGTACTGCGGCATTGTCGCAGGCATCTGTAATGAGATGAGTCTTAATAAAGCAAATCAATCGAGAAAACATACGAAGGTATCGAACGCTTGTGGTTACGTTGGTACGATGAAACGGTAAATTGGATTTCTACGCAGCTAGAACAAGAAAGACGACGGGCTGATAAATTAGCAGCAAAATTGCGCGAATTGGGTATCAATCCAGATGAAATATAAGGCTCAGATTCCCAACTTCTCTAAAAAGTCGGGAATCTTGTTGTTAAACAGCTTGTAAAATCTCCTCATCTACAGAGAAATCAACATCAGCTTTATCTTTTGCATTAGCCAAATAATCATTTTCCAGAGAATCTTGTAACCCAGAAATTAAATCATATTCAGGATGCCAGTTTAATTCTGTTTGTGCTTTGTTCACCGAAGCAAAGAAATGCTGCACTCGCATCGGAAAAGCTTTGCGCTTGCCGAAATCAAACTTTTTCGGGTCGTAATGGACGATTTTAATAGCATCAGGTGATTTGCCAGCCGCCACAGCACTAGCACGCGCTAAACCATCAAAAGTGACAAAGCGATCGCCAGATATATTATAAATCTGTCGTATGGCTTGTTCATTGCTCACAACCTGAGTCAAAGCTTTTGCCAAGTCTTTTACATGACCGAACTGGGTGATATGCAAGCCATTTCCGGGGATGGGAATGGGGCGATCGCGCACAATTCTGTCAAAAAACCAGCCTTCCAACTCATTATAATTACGAGGTCCGTAAATATAAGTAGGACGAATAGAGGTAAAAGGCAATCCCAATTGAGTCATATAAGCTTCTGTTTCATGTTTACCCTTATGGCGACTTTTAGGATCTACTGGATCGCCTTCTACATGGGGCAATTGGTCAGATTTGAGATACACCCCCGCAGAACTCATATAGACAAAATGTTGCACTCGGTCTTGAAAAATCTCTGCTAGTGGTTGAGTATCAGTAAGTTCCCGCCCGTTATTGTCAAAAATGACATCAAAGTTTTCTTGTGATAACTTTGCCTTTAATTGAGTTGCATCAGTGCGATCGCCTATAATTTGTCCTACTCCCTCTAAAGAAGGTGCTGGCCGATTTCCCCGATTGAACAGCACCACCTTATGTCCTTGTTCCACTAGTAGTTGAGTCAAATAGACACCAATGAACCGAGTACCACCCATAATTAGAATTCGCATAAATTCACCATTTCTATATCAGTTGTTGTCAAGGGAGTAGGGAGTAGGGAGTGGGGAGTAAGGTAAAAGCAGGGGAGGCAGGGGAAGAATAACTATTGGTATTTCCCATTC
>NZ_CAXTNE010000056.1:0-32501 GCF_964245445.1 uncultured Nostoc sp. | reverse complement strand
AAGGGGAGCAGGGAAAGAAGAATTAACAACCAATGACTAATGACTAATGACTAATGACCAATGACTAAAATAATTTGGCAACAGGGTGAATTAATTGAAGTAAAGATCGCTAACCTGAGTGATACAGGCGATGGTGTGGGACGCGCTGATGAGCGTGTAGTGTTTGTCCCTGATACAGTACCAGGCGATCGCGCCACTGTCCGCTTGGTTCATGTCAAACCAAAATACGGCCACGCGAAGCTCCAAGAGCTATTGGAACCATCTCCCTACCGTATTCGACCTAGTTGTATTGTGGCGGATAAGTGCGGTGGTTGCCAGTGGCAGCATATTAATTATGATTACCAGCTAGTAGCCAAGCAAAATCAAGTTATCCAAGCTTTGGAACGCATTGGCGGTTTTGTCCAACCACCAGTAGATCCGGTACTCGCCGCCGCTTCTGCTTTAGGCTACCGTAATAAATCTACATATCCTCTGGGCATATCGGCAACGGGACAGGTACAAGCTGGTTACTACCAAAAAGGTAGTCACCAATTAATTAATTTAAATCAATGTCCAGTCCAAGACGCGCGATTAAATCCCTTACTTGCCGAAGTTAAGCAGGATATTCAACAACAAGGTTGGCGAATCTATGACGAACAGCGCCATCTTGGACAAATTCGCCATCTTGGTTTACGTATTGGCCGACACACTGGAGAAATGTTGCTGACTTTGGTGGTGAAGGACTGGAATTTATCAGGAATTGAAACCCAAGCCCAGGAATGGTTAAAGCGTTATCCGCAGTTAGTAGGAGTGTCGCTTAACCGCAATAGCGATCGCACAAATGCTATTTTTGGATTAGAAACCCGTTGCATCGCTGGAGTCCCACACCTGCGTGAAAATTTTGCTGGACTAGAATTTCAAGTGCGCCCAGATACATTTTTCCAAGTGTATACAGAAACAGCAGAGGCACTATTGCAGGTAATTCAATCAGAACTCAATCTTCAAGGGCATGAGTTGCTAGTTGATGCCTACTGTGGTATTGGAACTTTAACTTTACCCCTCGCCAAAAAAGCACGGATTGCTACAGGATTAGAAGTGCAACCAGCAGCAGTGGAACAAGCTATTTTAAATGCCCACCGCAACGGAATTGATAATGTGACATTCCAAGTCGGGGCAGTAGAGAAATTGCTTCCCAAAATGGGCACAATACCAGAAGTAGTAATACTCGATCCGCCACGTAAGGGGTGCGATCGCGCAGTCATCGATACTTTACGGCAATTGAAACCATCTCGGATCGTTTACGTCAGTTGTAAAGTAGCCACCCTCGCCCGCGACCTGAAATTGCTTTGTCAAGATGGGCGATATACTATCACACGAGTACAACCTGCTGATTTTTTTCCTCAAACTGCTCATGTTGAAGCTGCCGCCTTTCTTGTGCTATCACATTTGGACAAGGATAGTAATTCCTTTGCAAAAACTGAAATTTGAAATTTTTAGTCTGCTGCATACTAAAGATGCTAAAATTGAATTAAGGCAAAAATAAAAATTCATTTTGTTTAAATAAATTCAAGTTGCATAGGTTCTTAGAAATATGAATTGGATTGTGTAAATGACGAATCGGCAATTAACTAGAGTATGCCAATACTCCGTCAAATTAGTAGCATCTTTTTAAGTTGCTGAATTCATTATCAAAACTATTCCAGCCGTTATCTATCTAAACAATCCCACCTCATACTATAGAGCTAATGCTCCCTAGCATTTTCAAAATTTAGTTTTAAAGACGCAAGTTTGAAGGCAGCATGACCACCTCAATTTTATCAGGGTGCCTGTAATAGCAAACTGATGTCTAGCTAACTGAAAGCTATGGGGTTTCTCTTGTGATTACAATTTCACTCCGTCCAGTTGCACGTTATTGGGGCACTATTAGTTTTGCCTCAACTCTCTACCTTTGTCCAATATTAGATTTACTGTTGGCAGAAATCCCATCAAAGTTACAAGCAGAACTGCGGCTAGGACTTCAAGAAGCCCTAGTAAACGCAGCTAAACATGGCAATAATCTTGATCCAAGTAAAACAGTTGTAGTCCGTTTTTCCTTAATAGATAATCAATATTGGTGGATAATATCAGACCAGGGTAGCGGCTTTACTCCTTCATCTACTAACGAAGAAGAACCAACAGACTATTTACCACCAGATGAGTCAGAAAGTGGCCGTGGTTTATGTCTTCTGCATCAAATCTTTGATCAGGTGGAGTGGAACCGCAAAGGCACAGAATTGAGGCTTTGTAAACAAATGGAAAATCGGCCCCGTTTATCTCTGCGGCGATAAGATGGGAGTGGGAAATGGTGAGTGGGGAGTGGGGAAAGTTATTATTTCTTTGATTTTTTTATTCCATACTCCCTACTCCCTACTTCCCGTGAGTTGGACAGGGAGGTGCAGAAATGGAGCGATCTAACCAACCAATTGCCTGTTCTAATCTAGCTTGAGCTTCTTGTGGCTGATTCTTTAAAAGATACACAATAGCTGCTGCCACTTGTTCATTAGCGCGGGAATTGCGGTTAGACTTGAGGCGATGCCAATCGTTAGGGGAAATGCTTAGTCTTTCCATGAGGGCTTGAGCTAGTTCCAGAGTACTAAGTTCATTCAGTTGACTGGTTTTCGGCAGCTGGGTAGATTGGGACATAACTATTGGCACATTTGCATTTACTTCTACTTTACTACTTGTAAATGAAGCCGCCAAAACAATCACAGCCATCAGTAGAAAATCCCGAACCAGATTTTGAACAAGAACTAGAGCAAGTAGAGCGATCGCTCTTGTCCTTAAAAGAACGTTACGATCAAGTGCAACGCGATCGCCAACAACAGGCACAATGGCAACAGCGCCGGGATCAACTAAAGCACAATAAATCTCAGACACCAGAAATCAAAGCAGAGTTACGGCACATTCAACAGCAGTTGGAAAGGCTAGAACTAAACTTAGAAAGCCAGTTATTTTCTTGGCGTAGCCTCAAAAAACCTTTCTGGCAAGTCGTCCGCTTTGGTGGAATGGGCGTTATCATAGGCTGGATATTAAAGTCTTATGCTGGGTAATACCAATTTTGGATTGGGTTAAATAGTTAAGATTCTTTAATATTTTTACCTACTAAGTTGACGAAATATAAGTTGTAAAATATGGCAAATCGACGGATTGCAGAAATATTGCGAAGTGGTCAACCTGATGAGTCTCTCCAAGTGCAAGGCTGGGTGCGGACGAAGCGCGAGTCCAAAGGGTTTGCTTTTATTGAAGTAAATGACGGCTCATCACTAGCTAATTTGCAAGTCGTCATCAATCAGGATTTGCCAGATTACGAAGCTATCTTGAAAAAACTGAATACAGGTGCTGCTGTCGAAACGACAGGGGTACTAGTGGCTTCCCTTGGTAAAGGACAACGGATTGAGTTGAAAGCCGAGTCCGTGAAAGTTTTCGGTGAAGCTGATCCCGATACATATCCCCTGCAAAAGAAACGCCATTCCTTTGAGTTTCTGCGAACCATTGGACATTTGCGATCGCGTACCAATTCCTTTGGTGCAGTTTTCCGCGTCAGAAATGCTTGTTCGACAGCAATTCACCAATTTTTCCAAGAAAGAGGCTTTTTGTGGGTACACACACCCATCATCACTGCTAGCGATTGCGAAGGCGCGGGTGAACTGTTTAGCGTTACCAGTTTCGATTTAAAGAATATTCCCCGCACAGAAAACCAAGCAGTAGATTACAGCCAAGACTTTTTTGCTAAACCTACATATTTAACAGTTAGCGGCCAGTTAGAAGCGGAAGTGATGGCGATGGCGTTTAGCAATGTTTACACCTTTGGCCCTACCTTCCGTGCAGAAAATTCCAACACTTCCCGCCACCTAGCAGAATTTTGGATGGTTGAGCCAGAAATGGCTTTTTGTGACTTAGAAGGCGATATGGATTTAGCTGAGGCGTTTCTCAAACACATTTTTAAATATGTGTTGGAAACTTGCCCAGAAGATATGGAATTTTTCAATGAACGCATTGATAAATCTGTGTTGGCAACAGCTGAAAATATTATTAATAATCAGTTTGAACGCTTAACTTACACAGAAGCTATCAAACTTTTAGAAAAAGCTGATGTTAAATTTGAATATCCTGTGAGTTGGGGTTTAGATTTACAATCAGAACACGAACGCTACTTGGCTGAACAACTATTTAAAAAGCCTGCGATCATTACAGATTATCCAGCGCAAATCAAAGCGTTTTATATGCGTTTAAACGACGATGAAAAAACCGTCCGCGCAATGGATATTCTCGCACCGAAAATTGGCGAAATTGTTGGTGGTTCACAGCGCGAAGAACGCCTAGAAGTATTAGAACGCCGGGTGTTAGCGCAAGGATTAAACCCAGAAGACTTGTGGTGGTATCTTGATTTGCGTCGTTATGGTACTGTCCCCCACGCTGGTTTTGGGTTAGGTTTTGAACGACTTGTGCAATTTATAACTGGTATGGGAAATATTCGTGATGTGATTCCGTTCCCGCGTACACCACAAAGTGCTGAGTTTTAGTTAGAGAATTTTAAAACCAGGCGATTAAAAATCGTGTCTACACAAACCAATCCGTCTGCGCGGACTAATAAAAACTTTAAAACTCGCATTCGCGGGTTTTGCTTGTATAGCCGTGTATTTTCTAAAGCGATTAGTTATAGCAAAAGCCTTGGTGGTTAGGACATCAACAGATGAAAAAACTTGACACAAAAAGACTTTTCACCCAGTCCTCAGTCCCTAGTCCCCAGTCGCTTGCTATAGAATTAAGAATTTTGAATCTCCTCTTGTAAAACTTGAACTTGCTCAATAGATAATTCAGTAACTTGAGCAATTTGCTCTAAACTCATTCCAATTCGCAACAAATTTAAAGCCAACTTTCTTGTTGTTTCTGCTTTACCTTTGGCTTCGCCTTTCGCTTCGCCTTTGGCTTCGCCTTTCGCTTCGCCTTCTTCTAGGATTTGTTGATAAATGACTGATTCGCGCATAATCTCACTCCTTAAAATCTTGCTAATTACATTTTTATTTAACACCAGACCTGCTAAAATGCCACTGGCAGCAGCTATATTTCTTTGTAGCTGGCGATCGCTAATTGCTTCAACTGCTTTGGCTACTTGGGTTAATACCATTGTAGGATCGTTTGTCTGACTTAGCACGGCAAAGGGTAATAGACCTGGAATACTCATAAACCTGTCTGTTGGTTGTTCCCACAGGCGTATTACTTCAAACTGATGGTAAGTGTTGTTTAATCTAAAAGTGTTTTCACTGACTAATTGTGAACTTGTCTTTCTCAAATAGATTACTATTTGACGCATTTCTTTGTGAGGAAACCGACGATAAACCCCAGGGCTATTTCATTCTAAAAAGCTGCTTGAGTGTGTATAGTCCAAAAGAACATAAACGTTGAGCTTGTGCCATATTTTTAAACATATTGTTTCGGTATAAATTGAGTGAAAAATTGCGAGTAAGCGCAAAAATCTGAGGTAAGGGTGTAGTGCGAATTCTGGATGCATCTTCACCTTGGGTAACGTCCCGAACGTAATGGACTTTATTCTCAACACCCCAATATCCTCTGATTCGTTCAGCTATTTGTTGAGCCGTTTCATTTAGAGATGAAATGTAATAACGAGTCTCAGTAGTTACTTCGATTACATTGTGTGTGAAAACCTGACGTTCTGATTTGACTTGAATCAAAGTGGTAAGTCCAGGCCAAGGACGAATACCATCAAGATTTTGACAAATACTGACATGGCGCTTTTCGATTCGACCATGACCTTTGTTTATCTGCTCAAAAGAAAATTCCGGTGTAAAATTTGTTTTGACATCTTTGAATAAACTAGGTTGGTTCCCTTTTAAAGCAGCAATATAATCATTGCCACTGTTGATGATCAACTCACAAGTTTTTTTTGTGTATTAATAGCATCAAAGGCAAAAACTACTCCCCTGAGAGCCAGTTTCTCAATCAACTCAGGTAGTGCCTTTATTTCGTTGGTTTTGGCATCAACTTCAAACGGTTCTAAAATCAATCCTCGCTCTACAAGGTAAGCACTGACCAACATAATTGCTGGGTGGGAATCAGAATGTGGATTATCATTTTCTACTTGATATGAGCCTTTGAGGACTTTACCATCCATACCAACAGTTTCTCCAGGCAGTGGTTTGATGTCAAAGAAATTCGCAAGGCATATGGAATACTCCTCGTAATTTATGTGTAATAAATTACGACGGACTGGACTGTAAGAAGGAAGCCTATTCTTTGTGGGTTTCACTCTTGTCTATTAACTCCTCACGGTAGCTTGAAATCCAATCTCCAATTGCTAGAAATCCTTTATTGCCTGCGGCGATGCCTACGGCGGGCTGCGCCTACGCCAATGTGAACAGCGCAAGACATAATGGTAGAGTATGTCGCTGTCCTGCTCGGCGACGGGGGTCTTCTAGACCTGCAAAAGCTTTGATAATTTCGATTTCAGACACGGTAGTAGATGCTTGAAGTAGAACTGGCGTTGAATCTTACCATATTGCGTCTACATTTAGAATGAAATAGCCCTGCGATAAACCCTAACTCGATAATCTAACATCCGAAAGGGGATATCTTCATCAGGGTCGGTTTGAAATTCGGTATGCAGAACTAAGTCATCTGATTGTAATAGTATTAGCGAGTCAGCACGAATCGGTTCGTTTGATAATTCTGTGGGGCTTAGTTCTGTTAATTTAATTGGTGAACCTAGAAACCATGTTGCTAAGTCATCTTTGAAGTTTTCAGCAATGAATTTGCAAATGTTGTCATACATAGTGATTACAATCGAAACTATTTATTTTTTTTGAACTTAAGGATGTTTAACTTCTACCTACTTACTTGATTACTTTACTTTTCTTCATTCTCTACATATCTTTACTATCTCTTATTCACTATTACTCACTATTACCTTACTAAAATATGTTTAATAAATTTACTACTATCTTTGGTTTCCTTTTAATTATTACCGGGTTCTCCAGCCTACAATTTATTCATATAGAGGATTACTATATTTTTATGTAGGTTGTTCAACTTAGTATTACTATGGTTACTCACAATTCTAATGATGACTAGAACTGATGTATCTAAATGATGTATCTAACTACATACATAATTTGCTATAATCCTTTTTAATGAGTAGACACAAATTTATTGAATGGCTTTTGAAGAGAAATTAGGGATTTTTAATTATGCTTTGGTTGGGTTTCCTTGCGTCAACCCAAATGTTTTACTATATTATATTGTTTGAAGGTTCAAATATTACTGAAAGCTATGCCTGAAGAAAACTATATTACATATCTCCAAAATCTGTCTTCATTCGAGCGTGAACAAGAAGTTAACAATAAGATAGGTGACGTAATACAACAAATTCTAGATGACGAAATAGTGATTTCTATACGCAATGAACTACCAGGCGTTGATTATAGTAGTTGGGAAGTCGTTGATTTCAAAATATCTGAGCCAAACTTGGAAGAAGATAGCTGTACTTTAGGATTGACCTTTGAAATTAAAGGAGAACAGGATGAAGATAGCGGCTATCTTGCAGATACTATAAATGGAGAAGCAGAAGCAGTTATAGATGAGTTGGGAAATGTAATATTTCGTAATATTGATCCTGATATTGCATTTGATAGCTATGAAGATAATGACTATGATGATGATATCGATCCTGATGACGAACCTGATGATAATCCTGATGATGCACCTGATGACGAACCTGATGATAGTCCTGACAATGAACCTTTTTGATCATCATCAAGAGTTGTGCTTTAAGTAGGTTACTAGAGAAACCCAGCAGGAACTTGAAAATCTTGGGTTTTCTTGCACCAAACCAACCTACTACTAAATTACAAAAACCTAATTACCAAGTAATTCTTGTCTACGTCGTTCCTGTTCCTGTTGCTGAACCCTTGCACGTGCTTCCCGATATTCTTCTACTGCTTTTTCAGAGTCATTATTTAGTGACCGTATCAATTGGCTTGCTTCATCGTCATCCCCTAAAAGAGAAATCACTTCTCTTCTTTGTGGTTTATCAAGTTTAATAAACCATTCGATAAAAGCTTTTAAAATTGTCTCTTGTGAACCTGATACTTCGTCATGAGCTACAACACAAGAAGGGCAAACATATGGTAAGTAGTGTGATCTTGAATACCAATCAGACCTATATTTACTATTTGTGTAGTTAGAAATCATTCTGCTCATGTTGCATACGTCACTAGAGGGATTATTAGAAATAATACAGTCTAACAACTGCCTCTTGTAAGCATAATGACTAAAGGTGCTTGCTAGTTGTCCAACAGCTACAGAACCAGGATAACCTGGCAGTATTTCTCCTGTTGAAGCGAGTTCAGTAAATTTATCCAAAATTAAGGAGTAATGATATCGAGAGTAGATACATTCTTCTAAATCACTATTAAACCACTGAGCGACATTTAATAACATTTGTTGATAGTATTTTTTAGAAGACACATCCTTCTGACAACTTTCAGCCACCTCAGCTAGTGTCTTCATATTAACCTGTGCATCACTTCTCATTGGCGTTAAAAACAAAGCCGAGCTAGTCACAAATAAAGCAATTAAACCTTTGACTGTGAATTTTATCATTGATTTCCCTCTCTAATTACTTGTTCTAATTCATCGGAAGATTTAGGCATGGTATATGTAGTTTCCCAAGGTTTAGCAGCATTAACTACATTATTATTTGCACGTTGTATATTTTTTGGTTTCTTCCTTGTAACTTTTCCTTTAGTAGATAATTGTCGTTTCTTTGGAACTGTCACAATTGTTGTTTGTGATTTTTTTCGCAAAGCTTGTTTAGCATTTTCAGCTTGTATGGTTGCTTGTCTTTTTTGTTTCTCTCGCAGTGCAGCTTGTTCTTTCAGTTGTGCCAATATAGCAGCCTCAAGTTCTCTTTTCTCTGTCTCAGCTTCTCGTTCTTTCTCTGCTTCTTTAGCTGCTCTTTCTTTTCTAATAGCTGATTGTCTCTCCTGTTCAGCTTTCAAAGCAGCTTGACGTTTTTGTTTTTCTATTTCTTCCCTTCTCGCTTTTTCAGCTTCCACGTCTTCAGATGAAACTACATTTACCGGACTTGGTTTAATTTGTGGTTTAGCTGGAGTAGATTTAGAAATGGGAATAACTGGTGATGAATTAGAAATACTAGGACTAATAGGTGTTGTGTCTACATTTTTAAAAACATCTTGATTATTATTTTGATTTAATACATAAATAATAGAACGAGCTAAAAAGAAACCAATCATTAATGTCCACCAGTTAAAACTTTTTTGAGTTTGTTTAGCCGTTGTTGTGACTGGTTTACCTGGACTAACTGCAACAGTCCCAGAAACACTATTCTTAGATTGACTCTTTGTAGTGTTTTTGAAAATATGAATTTGATTTAATCCTTGTTCAATGTCCTTTAATTTCTGTAAAATAACTCCGGTATTTTCAGGACGCTGATTTGCAGTATAAGCCATCAAATGGTCGATTAAGTCTGCTAAAAAAGGAGAAATGTTAACTGCATAGTTTCGCCAATGCAACTCATTAGTCAGAGGATCATAAATAGCTTTATCCTGGGGTTCTTTACCTGTAAGCAAAAAAATAAATGTCCGTCCCAACGCAAAAAAGTCTGACTGTTGTACCGAATAACCGTTTTGTTGTTCTGGTGGTGAATAACCTTGAGAAATAATCCTGGTATGGGAATTTCCCGCCAAAATTGTTGTAGTAATTTGTCGCACTGCGCCAAAATCAATTAACACAAGTTGCCCGCTTGGTCGCAACATGATATTCTGAGGCTTAATATCACGGTGAAAATATTGATGAGCGTGTACTAAAGCAAGAATTTCTACAAGTTGCTTGAGCCAATTGAGAGCTTGAGCTTCAGAAAGACGTTGATAATTACGAAATTCCATCCACTGCTCTAAATTTACGCCTTCAATTTTCTCCATTGCTAAACAGTGCAATGGTACAAAGCTATTTTTAGGTAAAACAGTAAAATAACCATCTGGTTCTACCTTGGGAATACCCGCACTGTTTAGCTGACTCAAAACCTTTGCTTCCTGCTGAAACAGTTCAATAGCTTTGGGGTTCTTCTCAGTCAGCACCTTTAAAACTTTAGTTTTCCCACACTCGTCAACTTCAAAAGTGTTACCAAAGCCACCTTGTCCTAGTTGTTTGAGTACCCGATAGCGACCTTGCAACAGCATTTCTGACCCACAGTTACGGCAAATAAGGTTGTTTGCATTCACTGGGTCAACAGGTTTTGGACAATGGGGATTTATACAATAGGTCATTACACAGAAGTAAATATCCTAAAGAATCGATTTTTATTGATATTTAAACAGAGCGCTAAACCTATTAAGGTTCTATTAGTAGAGTTCCCTAAAATTTTGACAAAGTAACATATATAGCATTTATCAGTTAAGTATTAAATTTTATATACATAAATTAGGGTTACAACAATTGTTGTAACCCTACAGATTGGCTATATTCAATTTGCTCGAAAAGCACTATAGAATAACAATTAACCTCATAACTACCGAATTAGGAGCAATTTTTCACATTTACTATATCTAGATTAATGGTTTGCAAAAGCAAATACTTTCTTGCTTGCCTGCGTGGGATAAGTGACGCTAGTGTTAAAAGAATTGTGCAAAGTAAAACCCTCATCCTAGAAGTCGAGTAGGAAGCTAGAATGGCAATTCCAAATAAACAAGTAAAATCTAATACTGATATTTTAGATAATAGACGCACCCAAACTCGTATCCAAGTTCACATTCCTAAAAACTTCCATGAGGAACCAGTCATTTCACGACTGGTTTCTCACTATGGCATCACAGTGATTATTGCTGATGCTCAGGTAAGCGCAAACGTGCCACAATATAGCTGCTTCGTATCTGGAACTGCGAGGTACTGTTTCTCAGATTGAAAGCGCCCTAACTTACCTGGATGAACTGGATTTAGAAGTTTTGCACCAATCCAGCCCTGAAGAAGATGGTTGGTAGATTTAGTTAGGAGTTAGGAGTTAGGAGTTAAAAAATTCATAACTCCTAACTTTGAACTCTTAACTTTATTTAAGCCATTTGATTTTCAATCGCCCACCGCGCTAATTCAGTGCGGTTGTGAAGATTGGTTTTGCCCAACATATTGGACACATGGCTTTCAACCGTGCGCTGACTAACATTTAGTTCTTCAGCAATTTCCCGGTTAGCTAAACCCCTAGCGACAAACTGGACTACTTTCAGTTCGGTTGGGGTTAATTGCACATCGAAGGGAACCTGGATACGGGAACCGTTTTCGCCTCCTTTTGCTTGGTGTTCTTTCCAACGGATAGTTTGTTTCAGCGAGGATTCAACTTGCGCTACGAGTTCTTCTGGTTCAAAGGGTTTGACCATATAAACATCAGCACCTTTATTCAGACCCTTAACTCGGTCTGCACTTTGTCCCTTAGCTGAAAGGAAAAGAACCGGAATCCAGCTGGTGCGTTCGTTTTGCCGGACTTGTTCCACAAAAGTATATCCGTCCATTTCCGGCATCATCACGTCGCAGATAATCATGTCTGGGACATCTTGCTCTAAAATTTCCAGAGCTTCACGTCCATTTTCGGCGGTGATGACTTCGTATCCCCGGAATTCTAAGTAATCCTTCACCAGCAAGATGAGGTTAGGGTCATCATCAATCAATAGAAGTCGTTTGTGATCTTTCATGCTGGGCTCTTTCATAGCAGTGGCACTTGTCGCGCTTCGGTCCATCAAAGTCTTGAATATTTATCCTCTATGGTGGGTTATTTTGAGATGTTGTCCTTTTTCCTACTTAACTTGCCTTTGCTGTCTCGAAGTCTCAAAAATGCCGAGCACTTTCAAGAGACTATTAGCTGGATAGCAAAAGTCCAGCAAGGATACGTATAGCAGTAGTATCTATAATGCGCTATTATATATCGCATTGAAAGTGGCGGGCGAAAAAACACTGATTAAATAATAATCCTTCTGACTCACAAGTAAGTATTGGCTTAAAGATGACCCTACCTCAAAACCAACCCGCACTTTCTTAAAGCTTACTGCTGTACCATATCCTTCGATTGTTAAGCCTCTATGAGGTGTTCACAAGAAACTAGGGAAGTTTCTGGCAAAGGATGGATTAAAAGTGCATATTCTTCTACCACCTTATTGCCTATTTACGTGTTCCTGGATGATCCGCAGGGTAACTTCCGGGCTTGCTTGGCGATATCAGACACCATCAGGGTAAACTACCATTATGAGTCCAGAACAACAAACGCGCAAGCACTTGGTTTTAGTTGTAGACGCAAATGGGATGACTCTGTTGCGGCTCATCAAATTTTAACTCTTTAAGTCGCTTTTTTAAGTATTCCCAGGATTCCAGACTAGCTCGTTTTGAGCAGCAGTTAGCAATTGTCTGGTCAGCGCAAATAAAAATGTGTCGCTGAATTTTTGCAAGTCCTAAAGTTTCTACACAATTACTCAGGGCTTTACGTTCTAGAAACTTAGTGGCTTTGGGGATTTGATGGCTAGACTGAATCACTGTATTTTTACTTATCGAGCGGCTCCCTGATTAGAGTTCTATAACAATTTCCAAGCTTTGCAAATAAAGTTGAATGAGAAGGGGAGTAGGGAGTGAGGAATGGGGGAAGAATTCTTATAACTCCTAACTCTTTGCTCCCTACTCTCTTCGTAACTTACGGAACAAAACCCGAAAGGTAAAAATAATTAAGCATTTATACTTAAGCACATCACTCAGCCTCTAGTTCGGGAACCCGTACTCAAAGAATTCTTGCCATTGGACGCTACTTTTCGGTAGATTAGCACTCAGGAGTTGAGAGTGCTAAACTCTAAAGGAAAGAAATAATATGGCAGCTTTATCTCTAAGCGTTTCTACAGTTAAGCCTTTAGGCGATCGCGTTTTCGTAAAAGTGAACGCCTCTGAGGAAAAGACCGCAGGTGGTCTGTATTTGCCCGATACTGCAAAGGAAAAGCCCCAGGTAGGGGAAGTAGTGGCTCTTGGCCCTGGCAAGCGCAATGACGACGGAAACCGTCAGGAATTGGAAATTAAAGTCGGCGATAAGGTGCTGTACTCGAAGTACGCTGGCACTGACATCAAACTCGGCACCGAAGAATATGTACTGCTTTCTGAAAAAGATATTTTAGCAGTCGTTATCTAGTGGTCATTAGTCATTGGTCATTAGTCATTAGCCAATGACAAAGGACAAATGACAAATGACGAAGAACAAAAGACAAATGACAAAGGACAACTAACAATAATTATGGCAAAGCGCAT
Source organism: uncultured Nostoc sp. (assembly GCF_964245445.1). Taxonomy (GTDB): domain Bacteria; phylum Cyanobacteriota; class Cyanobacteriia; order Cyanobacteriales; family Nostocaceae; genus Nostoc. The sequence goes on along the minus strand of NZ_CAXTNE010000056.1, from coordinate 19,181 downwards.
TATCTACAACGAAAACGCCCGTCGCGCCTTGGAACGAGGCATTGACATCCTGGCTGAGGCTGTAGCTGTTACCCTTGGCCCCAAAGGTCGTAACGTAGTCCTAGAAAAGAAATTTGGCGCACCGCAAATTGTTAATGACGGTGTAACGATCGCCAAAGAAATCGAATTAGAAGACCATATTGAAAACACTGGTGTAGCTCTGATTCGTCAAGCTGCTTCTAAGACCAATGATGCTGCGGGCGATGGCACCACCACTGCTACCGTTTTAGCTCATGCGATCGTCAAAGAAGGCTTGCGGAACGTTGCAGCTGGTGCTAACGCAATTTCCCTGAAGCGCGGTATTGACAAAGCTACTGCCTTCTTGGTAGAAAAAATTGCTGAACACGCCCGTCCAGTGGAAGATTCCAAAGCCATTGCCCAAGTTGGTGCGATCTCGGCTGGTAATGACGAAGAAGTTGGTCAAATGATTGCCCAAGCAATGGACAAGGTAGGCAAGGAAGGCGTAATTTCCCTAGAAGAAGGGAAATCTATGTTTACCGAGTTGGAAATCACTGAAGGGATGCGCTTTGACAAAGGCTACATCTCTCCCTATTTCGCTACCGATGCTGAACGGATGGAAGCGGTTTTTGATGAGCCATTCCTACTGCTGACTGATAAGAAAATCGCTTTGGTACAAGACCTTGTACCAGTATTAGAGCAAGTAGCTCGTGCTGGTCGTCCTTTGGTGATTATCGCCGAAGATATTGAAAAAGAAGCTTTGGCAACTTTGGTAGTAAACCGTTTGCGCGGTGTACTCAACGTGGCTGCTGTTAAGGCTCCTGGCTTTGGCGATCGCCGCAAAGCACTACTAGAAGACATCGCTGTTTTAACTGGTGGTCAACTGGTTACTGAAGATGCTGGTTTGAAGCTAGATAACACCAAGCTGGATAGCCTGGGTAAAGCTCGCCGGATCACCATTACCAAGGACAGCACTACAATTGTTGCCGAAGGTAACGAAGTTGCAGTTAAGGCTCGTGTCGAACAGATTCGTCGTCAAATTGATGAAACCGAATCTTCTTACGACAAAGAGAAACTGCAAGAGCGTCTTGCTAAACTCTCTGGTGGTGTCGCTGTGGTGAAAGTGGGTGCAGCGACCGAAACCGAAATGAAAGACAAGAAACTGCGCCTAGAAGACGCTATCAACGCCACCAAAGCTGCTGTGGAAGAAGGTATCGTTCCTGGCGGTGGTACAACTCTGGCTCATCTTGCTCCTGAATTGGAAGAGTGGGCAAAGAGCAACCTTAAGGATGAAGAGTTGATTGGTGCTTTGATTGTTGTTCGCGCCTTACCTGCACCTCTGAAGCGGATTGCTGAAAATGCTGGTCAGAATGGTGCCGTTATTGCTGAACGCGTCAAAGAGAAGGATTTCAACATTGGCTACAACGCTGCGACAAACGAATTCGTCGATTTGTTAGCTGCTGGTATTGTTGACCCTGCCAAAGTGACTCGTTCTGCTCTGCAAAACGCTGCTTCTATCGCTGGTATGGTGTTGACAACCGAATGTATTATAGTTGACAAGCCTGAGCCTAAAGATAGCGCTCCTGCTGGCGCTGGTGCTGGTGGCGGCGACTTCGATTACTAATACTTTGTAGTTACATAATTTGTAAAATAGCTGCTTCCCTTGTGGAGGCGGCTGTTTTTTGTTTGAACCGCGTTTGGTTGATGAAGCTGTTGCCGGAGGCTAGGGGCGCAAAAATAGTAGTACAAATATTCTGCTAATGAATGAACAGTATAAAAATAACAGTTATAATATGAATATTTAATGACATTCACCATGAATTACATCTTAGAAACACAAGCAAGTTATGCTAGGAAAAATATTGCTCAAAGACTAGAAGATTGTAGTGATGCAGTTGATAATGATAAAAGCCTAAGTTCAGATATAAAAGATCAGCTTGTTTTTTTAATATCTGCTGATGCTTGTGAATTAACATCTATTACAAGTAAGTTTAGACAGCAATTGTTAATAAGTCCCTATATACATCCCGAAGTGGAAAGAAGAATACGATTGTTAGACATATCTATCCAACATTGGGCAAGATTATTGAATATTAATACCTTATTTTTGTGCAATTTTTAGACATTTAAATAGTTTATTTATTACTATTTTTTATTTGTAAAAGCAGCTAATTTTATCAAAAACTAGCCGCTTTTTGTAATTTTTATAAACTCAAGTAATTTCCTTGGCGTGCTTTGTGTTTGGGAGCAAGATTCAACACTATTTTTAGTTAATCCGGCGCTGTTACCTTTAGCAAGTTTGACGCGAACTGACTCGCCACAAACTTTACTGGCACAAGTGGCTGAACAAGTCGCTACAATTCCAAATAGGGAGGAGCGACAAAATATCGCGGGTTGTGTAGAAATTCTGGCGGGTTTGCGGTTTGATAAGGATTTGGTTCGGCAATTTTTACGGGAGGATATTATGAAAGAATCTGTAATTTATCAAGATATCGTTCAAAAGGAAGCGTTTAAATTGATTAGTCGTCAGCTTAAACGGCGTTTTGGTGATATTGATGCATCATTAGTTGAGCAGGTTCGGAATTTATCTGCTGAACAGTTAGAGGAATTGGGAGAGGAACTGCTTGATTTTTCTGAAATTGCTGATTTGGTAGCTTGGTTAGATCAGCAGGAGAGAGACTAAAAATTTTACAGAAGTATATTATTAAATAGTCTGTAATTTATCAAGATATTTTGCAGCAATAAAACTAGGTTAATAAACTATAACCTGATGTCTACTAAATCAGCATTTTGAAGAAATTGACGCATCCTTAATCTAACAAGTATAATCAGGTACAAAACACTAGATTAGAAAAGATGACTAGCAATAAAACTAAAGTGATTTCAATTTTTAACAATAAAGGCGGTGTTGGCAAAACTATTATTACATGGAATTTAGGAGATGCGCTTGCACGAAGAGGCAAAAAAGTGCTGTTAATAGATTTTGATCCACAATCAAATCTTTCAATAGCAATGTTAGGTGATCGATTTACAAATATTTTACCAAGCCCAGAAAATCCTTATGGAACTACTATAAGAGCATATCTACAAAGGTTTTTACAAAATGAAGGTACATTACAGTTATATAAACATAAAGGATACAGAACTAGCAATAATGTTGATTTAATTGCTAGTGATGCTTGGTTATCTTGGAAGGATTAGGTGAAAATTCACAACTCGTAGCAGCAGATATTGGCGCAGGTACAGGAATTGCTTCAAGACTGTTAGCTGAACGAGGGGTTAATGTCATAGCCATAGAACCAAACGCGGCGATGCGAGAAGCTGCTGAATTACATCCTTTGATAGAGTTTCGTAATGGAACAGCAGAATTTACCCAACTACCTGATAATTCAGTTGATTTAGTTACTTGTTTTCAAGCTTTTCACTGGTTCAATCCCGAACCAACTTTATTGGAATTTCACCGCATTTTAAAACCATCAGCACGCTTGGCTGTGGTGTGGAATAACCGCGATCAAGAAGATGCGTTAACTACAGAATATAGCCGAATAGTCCGCGAAGCATCTAATAATCACCCAGCAGAATCTAGAATGCAGTCGGTAGAGCCACTGTTAGTAAGTCCCCATTTTATTAACATCCACGAATATAATTTTACTTATAGACAACAGTTAGATTTAACTGGACTTATTGGACGAGCAATGAGTGTTTCTTACCTCCCGCGTGAAGGCTTGGGATATGAACAGCTTATTGATAGGTTTCAAGAATTATATCAGCACTTTCGTGATGAGAGTGGTTTTGTCTATATGGTCTATCGCACTAGCGTACACCTTGCTGAAGTAATTTAAAAATAAAAATGGGAATCATAAGAAGTAGGGTGCGTTAATTCCCTCTCAAGAAATATCAGGATTCACATGGCACAACCAAAATATGAAGGTTATTGCGAATGCATTCCTACCAAATTAGTTAGAGAAAAATTTGGAGATGTCAATGTTTATGCCCAAAATGCTAAATCACTCTTAACAAAAGCTACTGGTTTTATTGGTAATTATGATTTTACTCTAAATCCTTATAGGGGATGTCAATACGGTTGTAGTTATTGCTATGCTGCTGCATTTACTCCTAATGCTCAAATGCGCCAAGACTGGGGTAAATGGGTAATTTTTAAAGAAAACTCTGCTGAGATTTTAGCGAAAGAATTAAAAAAATGGTATGAAAAAAATCCCCAGACTCCTCCTAGTATATATATGAGTAGCGTTACCGATCCTTATCAACCACTTGAGTCTAAACATCAATTGACTCGTCGGTTGTTGGAGGTAATGCTTGATGTGGGGATTAACGGTTATCCAACTCCAACTTTGGTAATTCAAACTCGTAGCCCAATTATTATTAGAGACATTGATTATTTACAACGATTTAAGCGATTGCGAATTAATATGAGCATTCCCACTGGGAGTGAATTAGTGAGGAAAGATTTTGAACCGCGATCGCCTAGTATTAAAGCTAGACTAAATGCTATCATTAAAATTAAACAAAGTATTGATTATTACAAAGGTTTTCTTCCTAAAATTTCTATCACTATTACCCCTTTACTTCCTACTTTACCAACTGATGAAGCTGCTTTTATTGAAAAACTAGCTATCGCCGATAGAATTGTAATTCAAACTTTTCATACTAGGGATAATCGTTCTCTTATAGCATCAACTCGCCAAGAAGCTGAAGAAATTAAGCAAAAATACGCTTGGTGGTATGAGGATGAGAAATTAAGCTATATGAAATTTAAGGAAAAGTTAGTTTCTCGGCTTCCAGGTATAGAAGTTATGGAAGGGAAAAAGGGATTTGGTTATGAATAATCCTATCGAAAATTGGTGGCGAAGTCAGCAGTTAAAATTATCTTTAAAACGCGGGGATATCCGACGTGCAGTCCAACTCTTACAAGAGATACAAAAATCAGGTGCAAGATTCTCATGGTTAGAAAAACTATTTAGGGATAAACTTAAACTTGAACGTCATTTCCAAGAATACAAACTACAAACAGAAACTTTAAGTAAACAACTAACAGAAGCATCCCAGCAAAAAGATAATCTCATATTAATACCAGATGAGGAATTTGTTAAATATATCTATAAAGTTTTTAAGTTAATACAGCACGATGAATATAAATTGCAATCCACTGGTATTGATGAACGGATATTTGATGATTTTGAATCAAGTTTAGTTGAATATCTTAAAGAAGAATTTAGTAGAATTCCTGATAAACAGTTATTTATTAAGTTAGAAGACGCTTTTGAGGATATTAATAACTTAAAAATTGGACAAGACCCAGACTACCGTTTTAGTCTAACTCCTCATGTCTACTTTATGAAGTATTTTTTAGAAAATGTATATTGTATATATTTAGCTTGGTTTCTCATTTACCAGGATGCTTTACTACCGAGTAAGGTTAATATCCTTGATATTGCAGCAGGCCCAGGAACAGTTGCTTATGGTTTAGCTTTATTTCTTCAAAGTAGTAGCGGTTTTTTTCATATCCCGCAAATGCACATATCTTACTACTCTTTAGAAAAACAAGATGCCTTCCAGTTTCGTGGACTTCAGTTTTGGCGACGATATATAGAGTCGCGTCTAACTCCAGTGAATGCTTTCTTCCGCTTTGTTACTACTGATATTTTTACTTGGAAAACTCAATCGAATAATCTACCCAAAGACTTTTTCGACTTTATTGTAATTTCCCACTGCTTTTTTATAGATAAAGCCAAGAGGGTTGAAGCTAATAATACTTACAAGCAAATATTTGCCACTAGCTTAAAAAACTCAGGTTATGTTCTGCTAATTGTGCAAGATAAAAAATTATTTAAAATTTATGATGTTCACCAAGTTGAAAACCAAGAACAGGAAAACAATGTAGTGAATAAATTTCTGGCAGAATTGGGATTAAAGTTAGTCTGCTATAAATATCTAACCTCAACAGGTTCAAGAATACCTTTGTCCGGTGTTAAATTTGGTAAGTTTGCTCGAGAAAAATTACCAAAACAAGTGTATATGAGTCCAATACTCCAACAGTATTTTGGTCAGAAGCATCAGTTACACTATACATTAGACGATTATGTAATCTTGGCAATAAAATAATGAGAAATTTCAGGTAAAGTAGCAGAGAATGTATGAAATAAATATAAGGTATGTGAACTTTAATCTTAATTTATAAATGACATGCAATCCGCAAATAGCAGAAGGTTGGCATGGCAAACTTAATTTAGTCTATGCTGATCGCCAGGATAAAACCCAATTAATTTACAATCACCAACAAGCGCCTCTGAAGGTACAACGTCCATTTTATCCAGAAGGGGAAATTTGTCATAGCGTAATTTTACACACAGCCGGGGGAATGGTGGGAGGCGATCGCTTATCCTCTAACATCCACCTCCAACCCCAAGCCCAAGCCTTAATCACTACAGCTGCTGCAAGCAAGATATATCGTAGTAATGGCTTACAAGCTAGACAAACCATCCAAATACAAGTTGACGCTGGTGCTTGTTTGGAATGGTTACCGCAAGAGACAATTTTATTTAACGACGCGATTTATCGGCAAGATTTACGGGTAGAATTAGCAACCGGGGGCAGTTGGTTAGGCTGGGAAATTACCCGATTTGGTCGCAGTGCTAGAGGAGAAAAATTCTTGCAAGGGGAATGGCGATCGCACACGGAAATTTGGCAACAAGATGTTCCGTTGTGGATTGATCGGCAATGGTTACGGGGTAGCGAAGAAACTTTTCACAGTCCCCACGGCTTGGCTGGAAAACCAATAGTAGGTAGTCTAGTTTGGGTTGGTAGTGCAGTTTCAGCAGAAATTGTTGAAAAAACGCGAAATTTATGGGATGGAGAAGGAGAAGCGGGTGTTAGCCGGTTACAACATGGATTGTTGTGTCGATATCGTGGTGCTTCTACATCTGAAGTGAGAAACTGGTTTATTGATGTTTGGCAGTTGCTGCGAGTTTCTTTTTTGAATCGTGGTAATTGTATACCAAGAGTGTGGCAGGTTTGAACGTAGACGCGTAGCGGTGAGGGGGTCGCAGTCTTGGCGGTTCCCGTCGATTGCGAACCCCCGAACCCGTTGGCGCAGCCTCTCGTAGAGAAGGGCTTGCCGGAGGCTACCGCAGAGGCGTAAAGAACACAGAGGAGATAAGAATGCAACTTACGCCGCAGGAAAAAGATAAGCTATTAATTTTTACTGCTGCTTTATTAGCAGAAAGACGGAAAGGAAGAGGTTTAAAACTGAATTATCCTGAAGCAGTTGCTTATATTTCTGCTGCCATTTTAGAAGGTGCAAGGGATGGGCAAACTGTAGCTGAATTGATGAGTTATGGTACAACTCTCTTAACGCGAGATGATGTGATGGAAGGGATACCAGAAATGGTGCATGACGTGCAGGTAGAAGCTACTTTTCCTGATGGGACGAAGTTAGTGACAGTACATAATCCAATTCGTTAATTTTTTAGTTTTTAATTTATTATGATTCCTGGAGAAATTATTACACCAGAAGGTGAAATTGAACTAAATTTTGGTCGTCCAACTATAAAATTGCTAGTGTCAAATACAGGCGATCGCCCCATACAAGTTGGTTCTCACTTTCACTTTTATGAAGTTAACACTGCTTTAAATTTTGACAAAGAACAAACGCGAGGAATGCGCCTGGATATCCCAGCCGGAACCGCAGTCCGCTTTGAACCAGGCGACGAAAAAGAAATAACTTTAATCCCCCTGGTTGGTACTCGCCAAGTCTACGGCTTCAACGCCAAAATTAACGGAAACCTCTAAAAACCTCCGCGAACCTCTGCGCTTCCCTCCGCGTCCCTTTGCGTTAAAAAGAAGGATTTTATATGCCTTACAGAATGGATCGCCGTGCCTATGCCGAAACCTATGGCCCAACAATAGGCGATCGCATCCGACTTGCAGACACAGAATTATTTATTGAAGTTGAACAAGATTTCACCACCTACGGCGATGAAGTAAAATTTGGCGGCGGTAAAGTCATCCGCGATGGGATGGGACAATCCCCAATTTCTAACGCCGATGGTGCTGTAGATTTAGTAATTACTAATGCCTTAATTCTTGATTGGTGGGGTATTGTCAAAGCGGATATTGGCATTAAAGATGGCAAGATTTTCAAAATTGGTAAAGCCGGAAATCCTTATATTCAAGATAATGTAGATATTATTATTGGCCCTGGTACTGAAGCCTTAGCTGGTGAAGGAATGATTCTCACTGCTGGCGGTATCGATGCCCATATTCATTTTATTTGCCCCCAACAGATAGAAGTGGCGATCGCTTCTGGTATTACCACCATGATCGGCGGCGGTACTGGCCCAGCTACAGGTACAAATGCCACTACCTGCACTCCCGGCCCTTGGAATATTTACCGAATGCTACAAGCGGCTGATGCTTTTCCCGTAAACTTAGGATTTTTAGGTAAAGGTAACGCCAGTCAACCCCAAGGACTTGTAGAACAAGTAGCCGCCGGTGCAATGGGATTAAAACTCCATGAAGACTGGGGAACCACACCCGCAGCCATTGATACCTGCCTTGGTGTTGCCGATGCTTATGAGGTGCAAGTAGCGATTCATACTGATACCCTGAACGAAGCCGGATTTGTCGAAGATACGATCGCAGCTTTCAAGAATCGTGTTATCCACACCTACCACACTGAAGGCGCAGGCGGAGGACACGCACCAGATATCATCAAAGTTTGCAGCCAAGCCAACGTTCTACCATCTTCCACCAATCCCACACGTCCTTACACCCTCAACACCTTAGATGAACACCTGGATATGTTGATGGTATGCCATCACCTCGACCCAGCGATCGCCGAAGATGTCGCTTTTGCCGAGTCTCGCATCCGCCGGGAAACCATTGCTGCGGAAGACATTTTGCACGACTTAGGCGCATTTAGCATGATTTCTTCCGATTCCCAGGCAATGGGAAGAGTAGGCGAAGTGATAATTCGCACTTGGCAGACATCTCACAAAATGAAGATACAACGGGGAATTCTTAACCCGCAAGGAACACAGCAAAGAGCAGACAACTTTAGAGCAAAAAGGTATGTTGCTAAGTATACGATTAATCCGGCGATCGCTCACGGAATTGCTGAATATGTGGGTTCAGTGGAAGAGGGAAAATTAGCAGATTTATGTTTGTGGCGTCCTGCATTTTTTGGCGTGAAACCAGAGATAGTGATTAAAGGCGGAATGATTGCATGGTCGCAAATGGGTGAGGCTAACGCCAGTATTCCCACACCGCAACCAGTGTATATGCGACCGATGTTTGGTAGTTTTGCAGGGGCGCGTCATGCCACATCATTAACTTTTGTTTCCCAAGCAGCTTTAGAGAAAGAAATTCCTAGCCAGCTAGGTTTACAAAAGGCAGCAGTTGCAGTTTCTGGGACACGCCAATTGAGTAAGCAGGATATGAAGCTGAATGATGCACTACCCCACATTGAAGTTGATCCAGAAACCTATGAAGTAAGGGCAGATGGTGAGTTGCTAATTTGTGAACCTGCGACAGTTTTACCAATGGCACAGAGGTACTTTTTGTTCTAAATTAATACTTAGTCAGTGCAAATTGTGTAATGTGAGCGATCACTATTCCTTCCACAGCAGAATTCCAGCAAGTTTTGGATAACCTCACGTCCGGGAAATAAGCGTAGGCATAGAGCGGCTCATTGCCAGATATCGCTCTTAAAGATGAGAGTAAAGTTGCCCTCATCGATTTTCTGTCTTGGAGTTCCGATCAAATAGTTAAATGTTGCATCTTTTTAATTTTTAATTACCTTATAAGTAAGCACGATAAATTCGATATATGTTTAGTTTTGTAAAAACGGTGAAATAAGATATTTGTAGGGTATGTTCTAATTTTATATTTAGTTACGTATTTGTAAATTTTCCCGCCCACTTACTTAGATAAAAGCAAAGTATCCTCAATTTCCTGCCTGACTTCGCGGCTTATATAACAATCACTATTCAGGCAATTTACCAGTAATACATTGGCATCATAATACTGCTCTAAAACTTTTTTTTGTGAGTCGTTGAATTGCCAATGTTTTCCAATATTACGATACTTAATCATCATAATTCTTAGTTGCTCATGCCAAGCCCGCTCATGCGTTTGGTAAGACTGCTCTGACTGATGATGTTTATCATTTGTATGTCTTTGCTCCCTAAGCTGTTCTAATAGATTTCTGAATTCCAAATTATGCGTTAGTTCAAAAGTAATAGATAAGTCGTCGAAATCATAATCACATAGTGTTACAGCTAGGTCAAGATCAATAGCCAGATTATGCTCAAGACCGAGCCTGAAATCATTTGCTATATGACTATCAAGGACTGTATCCATGCTTCGCCCTAAATCCAAATTTGAGACAATATTATGGGTTGGAGATATTCCCGAAAGCGGGTTTCTTTCACAGGCCCACTGCCATTGATACAGAATTTCTTGTAAAGCCCCGTTAGACAACTACTGAGATTGCTATCAGAGATGTTCAGCACTTGTGTGACTTGAACTCGACTCTTGCCATTACCAAAGATTTCTAGAAAGACTACTCTTTCTTGGTTTGACAATTCGCTGTATTGCTCTAGTTGTGTTAGGAAGTCTCTTGGTAACGACATATACCTAATGTGAAATCGCCTTAAAGTTCAGTCTAGCTTGCGTTTCCAGAGATTGGCGGCTAGTAAAGATATGTCAAGACAAGTCAATCTAAGTCACTACAAGTCAAATAAATAACCACAAAAGAAAATTGCGACATTGAACTCAGTCAAGCAACTGAGGCGATCGCAACGCAATGCTAGAAACACTAATCCCCCTAGTTATCAACAAGTCTATTGAAGTCATCCTAAAGCTACTACTGGAAAAAATCTGGGCATGGCTGTTGACGGATAAAAGCTTCCAACGCTTTAACCATTTTCTGAAAATGCAGATTTTTGTACTCTATCTGGATTGGATTTTGCTCAATACATCTCTAAAATCTCTGCCGGAGCTAGCAAAAAAGAACAATTCAGACACAAGTGGCTAGTTGTGAAGCAGGCAACGGTTTCCTCTATGCTCTAATTTTGAAAACAAATTGTGCAGAATGCTGAACACGGCCTGTCCTAAATACGGGAAAGTTCGCTCTACCATAAGAAGTATGTTGTCCTAAGTAACTCAGAAGGCACTCTTGACTCTTGGGCGATCGTCTACGCAATTATATCTCCAGTTACCTACGAAAACCGATACATCAAAGGCTACATAAGTCATTCCACCATCTGCTGTATCCAAAGCTAAAATTTTACCAGCCATAATTTAATAGTAAAAAATACTTCTTAGGTAGGGAGGCTTACTAAAAAACTTGGCAGACAAATTGTTACAAATACAGCTAGTCTTACAAAAATTTACTTTTACCCCATACCTTGCATCTATATGACTTCACAATCTTCTCGCTCTGACAAAATTCTGGTTGTTGATGACTCTCCTGATAATGTGTTTTTAATCAAAACTATTTTGGAGGAAGAAGGTTATACGATTAACACCGCAGAAAATGGGATTTCGGCCTTGGCAGAATTAAAAGCTTCTCCTTGTGACTTGGTTCTGCTGGATCTGATGATGCCAGATATGGATGGGTACGAAGTCACCAAGCACATTCGCGGAGATATGAAATTGCCACAATATATCCCCATACTACTGATCACTGCCCACGATGCGCCCAACGTCGCCCACGGATTAGACTTAGGTGCTGATGATTTTATCCGCAAACCTGTAACAGTAGATGAATTGCTGGCACGAGTGCGATCGCTCCTGCGCTTGAAGCATAGTATGGATGAACGTGATGAAATCGCCCGCCAGCGAGAAGATTTTGTCTCCCGCCTCACCCACGATTTACGAACTCCCTTGGTAGCCGCCGATCGCATGTTAATGCTATTTCAACAAGGTGCATTGGGAACATTATCACCGCAAATGCAGGAAGTAATCGCCATCATGGCGCGTAGCAATGTAAACCTGCTTTCTATGGTGAATACCTTATTAGAAGTTTATCGCTTTGAAGCAGGTCGCAAAAGTTTGGCGTTTCAACCAGTTAATCTGGGCCAATTACTAGAGGAGGTGACTGGAGAATTAGCACCTCTAGCTCAAGACAAAACACTGTCTCTAAATTTAGACTTTACTGAGGAATCAAGCACAAAAAAAGTTATGGGCGATCGCTTAGAATTGCATCGTCTATTCACCAATCTTATAGGGAATGCGATCAAATTTACCGACTCTGGGTCTGTTACTATTCGTTTAACTTCTCAACGCCAGTTTGATAAAAATAGTCAATCTCAGTTCTCAGTAAAATCTAATTCCGTTGAATATATTAGTATTGAGATAGCGGATACCGGTTCAGGTATTCGTGCTGAAGAACAAGCCACCATATTTGAACGATTTCGTCAAGGTAGCCACAAGAGTTCTGGTAGTGGCTTAGGACTCTACCTTGCTCGACTAATTGTCGAGGCACATCAAGGCATTATTTTGCTAAATTCTGAGTTGGGCAAAGGGAGTGTATTTATTGTCCTTCTACCCACTAAAAAATGAGAAAATTAGCAATTATAAATTAGGAGCTATCGAATTTTTTACCATGATAATTCCTAATTTATAACTTCGTTACTCTTTACCAAAATGTTAAATAAATGTTTTAGCTATAAATTCAAATATTAAAAATTACCGAATTAAATATACTGACATAGCAACGCTAACATTAAATAAATAGTTGTTTTTAGGGGATAATACAATGAGTACCACTGAATTATCTAATATTAGCAATATTATCCAGAATCAACGTGAGTTTTTTAATAGTGGCAAAACTAAAGATGTCACTTTTCGCATTGAGCAGCTTAAAAATCTCAAACAAGCAATTATTGAGCATAAACAGTCAATAGTCGAGGCATTACAAGCAGATTTACATAAACCAGAAGTGGAGACTTACCTTACAGAAATCGGCGTCATCAAAGAAATAGATTATGCCATAAAACACCTCAAAAACTGGACTAAGCCCAAAAAAGCACCCGTTTCTTTTGATTTTTTTTCCTACTCGGCGAGAATTTATCCAGAACCGTTAGGGGTTGTCTTAGTTATTGGCCCTTGGAATTATCCATTTCAGTTAATTATCTCACCGTTATTAGGTGCGATCGCAGCCGGGAATTGTACAATTATCAAACCTTCAGAAATTGCTTCTCATACGTCTGATGTCATTGCTAAGATTATTGCTAAACATTTTGACCCTGCTTATATTGCAGTAGTTGAAGGAGGCGTGGAAGCAAGTCAAAAACTATTGGCAAAAAAGTTTGACCATATCTTTTTTACTGGTGGCACAGCCGTCGGCAAAATCGTTATGGTAGCAGCAGCAAAATATCTCACACCAGTTACTTTAGAATTGGGTGGTAAAAGTCCTTGTATTATAGATAGTGACATTAATCTTGAACATACTGTCAGACGAATTACTTGGGGTAAATTTATTAATGCTGGACAAACTTGTATCGCCCCTGACTATCTTTTAGTTAATAAAACAATCAAAAAAGATTTAATAGACGGACTGGAAAAGTGCGTAAAAGAATTTTATGGCGATAATCCAGCAAACAGTCCTGATTATGCCAGGATTATCAGTCAAAAACACTTTGATAGATTGGTTAACTTTCTCAAAGATGGTGAAGTTATCATCGGTGGAGAAACTCAACCTTCAGAGTGTTATATCGCCCCCACAGTAGTTGATAATGTCTCCTTAGAAGATTCTGTAATGCAGGAAGAAATTTTTGGCCCGATTCTACCCATTATTGAATATACTGACATTGCAGAAGCGATCGCTTTGATTAACTCTAGACCCAAACCCTTGGCGTTATACTTATTTTCTCAAAATAAAAATCTACAAAATCAAGTTTTGCAGGAAACTTCATCAGGTGGAGTTTGTATCAACGATACGATGATGCAGTTTGGTGCCTCTTCTTTACCATTTGGTGGGGTGGGAGATAGCGGGATTGGCAACTATCACGGCAAAGCTAGTTTTGACACCTTTTCCCATAACAAAAGTGTATTGCAAAACTCTTTCTGGCTCGATTTAAAATGGCGATACGCTCCATATCAGGGCAAATTGCCTCTAATCAAGAAACTTCTGGGTTAAAAGTAAAAGTTAGAAGTTATGAATTATGAATTTTTAACTCCTAACTCCTAACTCCTGTACAGACGCGATTAATCGCGTCTCTACTCCTAACTCTTAATTATTAAAACCCAAAAGCGTTGCTGTAACGCTCCTCAGCCCAAGGTTCACCACGGCGATGGTAGCCATTACGCTCCCAAAAACCAAGTTCTTCAGCAGCTAAAAACTCCAAACCATTAATCCACTTAGCACTTTTCCAAGCGTACAGATGGGGAACAACTAGCCGCATCGGGCCACCGTGTTCAGATGGAAGGTCTTCACCAAAGACTTTAAAAGCAAAGAAGTTTTCTTCGCGCATAAAATCTTCTATAGAAATATTGGTAGTGTAGCCGCCATAGCAATGTTCCATAATATGGGCTACTTTGGGGTCTAGTTCAATTAGACCCATGAAATCTGTTACTTTAATGCCAGTCCATTTGACATCGAGTTTAGACCAGCGCGTTACACAGTGGAAGTCTGCTGTGAATTCGTGTTGAGGTAGCGCCATAAAGTCTGACCAACTAAAGGTAGCAGGTTTTGCCAAACCCCAAACTCGAAATTCCCATTCCTCAATGGTGACTTGGGGAGTTGCACCGTAAGTTAATACGGGGAAACCTTTAGCTAAGTGTTGACCAGGAGGGACGCGTTCGCCCTCTTCCTTCCCTGGTTTCTGAAAAAATTTTCCTAGCATAATTTAGAGAAAAATAAGTTTTCTCAAGATGTGTACAAGCTTTTTTGCTGAGTTGCCAACAGCACCAGATGTTTTACCAAAAGAGAATTCAGAAGTCAGGAGCCAGAATTCAGTTAGGTATTTTGATAGCGCAGCGTCTCAAAGAGAGCGTCAAGATTGCTGACCGCAGGCGGAGCGTCTCCGGCTTTGCTCCTGAATTCTAACTTCTGAATTCTGAATTTTGAATTCTTTTTCAATCTTTATATGATTACTTGATCATTACTCATGAATGATCGGTAATGGGTAATGGATATTCCCAATTACTCACTACCAATTTTTTCGATCTAATGAGCTTGTGAGTTTCAGTCGGGTTTAAACTCTCGTCTGAAAATGTCTTTCATTTTGAATTTTGAATTGTTAAGATTCTTCTTCCTCTTCTTCAGCAGCTGGATATACAAATGTAGAACGTCCAGTCAAAATTGATTTGCCCAGAGACAGGGCTTTCTGAGCTTCGACGACGGCTTTATGCCTCCAGGTAGCTCGACGTTTATCTCGTTTTGATTTTGAAGTTTTCTTCTTAGGAACAGCCATGTCAGCAGATATCGCGATTCTTGACAACCTTACTATTCTAGGCCATCCACTGACGCGAAGGACAACAGTAAAGGCAATTAATGAATTGCCCCTACTGAAAATTAGGGTTGCGGCTATTTTTTGGGTAAGTTCTGGCTATTTTCCAAGAAAAGTAGCGATCGCGCAGTTTTGAAGTAAGTTGCCCAATTTTGAGCATCGGGACGCGATCGCCATTGGGGACGGCTGACATCTAATGCCAGAACTGGTGCGATCGATCCATTATTTTGTACGGACACAATAATTGAAACATCTGTCACCAAGATATCTTGGTCGAAACTCCGTTGAGCAGATGCTCTAGCGGCTGCTTCCGCCCTTCTGAGAACGGTTTCATAGTTTTCATCTGGCAGGCGGTCAATAGCTAGATCAACTCTAGCGGTGTAAGCTCGCACAAACCGAGGTGCGATCGCTTCCATCAAAAACCACGCAGGAACAGTAGATATAAGCAAAACTACTAAAGGAATTATCCGGATTCTTCTGGCAATTTGGCTAATAACTGAAAAGGGAGTGATCGATGATGGTAGGTGAGCAGAAATTTTGCTCATAACCTTCTATCTCCTTAGTAATGATCTTTTATTGAAATTAGGTAAAAGGTATTTTCCGCTCCGTCTACGTAATAAAAATTACATTTTAACTTAAGATTCGATCAGAATCACCTAGACTATAAAACATAGGTTAGCTTTGTTTTTTGGGCAAAGCCAACCGCAATTTTAAGACCAGCAAACAATAACTGACAAATAGCGGGATGGCAAATTACTGGGCGATCGCGATTGGCATCAATCAATATCAGTTATTTCAACCTTTAAGTTGTGCCCAAGCAGATGCTGAGGCACTAGAGAATTTTTTGGTGACGGAGGCAGGTTTTCTCCCAAAACACTGTCTGCTAATGACGGATACCTCGCCGCCGATTGGGGATAGATCAACTTATCCGACTAAAGAGAATATTTTGCTGCTGCTTGAAGATTTGGCAGCGACAAGTTGGCAACCAGAAGATTATCTGTGGTTATTTTTTAGCGGTTATGGGGTCAACTACAAGGGCAAAGATTACTTAATGCCAGCAGAGGGCAACCCCGATCTCGTGCAAGAGACTGGCATAGAATTGCGATCGCTAATGCAAAGTCTGCAACTTGCTGAACTAAATGTATTGTTATTACTCGATATCAACCGCGCGTTTGGCACTCAAGCGGATGCTCCCGTTGGTGAAGAAACAATAGAATTAGCCCAAGAACTACAACTTGCGACCATTCTTTCTTGTCAACCAGAGCAATTTTCCCATGAAAGTAGCGAATTAGGTCACGGATTCTTTACAGCAGTCTTGTTAGAAGCTTTGCGTTCTGGTAATGGCAGCAACTTAGCAGATTTAGAAAGCTACCTAAGCCTGATCATGCCAAAAATATGTCACCACCACTGGCGTCCTGTCCAAAACCCTGCCACTATTATCCCATCAAGGCAGCAGGTAATCTTGCCAAAATTGGCAATGGAAAGCGACTTGCAATCAGAACCGATGATTTATCCCGAAGAATCCTTTGCTGTTGCCCTTGCAGCTCCTCCCCTCGACGATTACCCTAAAACTTCAGCAGAGCGGGGCAGATGGGGAGAAGCTACTGTGAACTCCTCCCAACAGGTGAAGGCTCCCAAGGTGGAAAAATCTAAAGGTCAACAAGTCCAAGAGTCAGCTACTGGCTTAGTTTCCCAGCCAATGGCGGAAACTTCTTTAGGAGTGAATCCAAAGGGAAGATTTATCCCCAATTCCTCTAAAGGTTACGTTTCTCGATTGCCATCGAATCAGCCAAGTATCCCTTTTTGGAAACAGTTTATTTTATGGGGCGGAGGCAGCCTGCTAGTAGCAGGTTTAATCGCCGTAGTTTTTCTCCGTAATCAAGAAACTTTTAAAATTAAGCAAATATCAAGCACATCACCCAGTGCTACTGCGAGCGATCGCCAGGTTATCCAGAATTTACCAAGCGATCGCACTCCACCAGTTAGACTTAAAAATCAATCTAGCGCCCAAATAGCTACTAGTTCCGAGCCAGAAAAGCAAAATCAAGCAGTATTAGACTTGGCGAAGATGTCGCTCAGACAAACTCAGGCTAGTGATTTGAGCATGGCGATCGCAACAGCCCGGAAAATTCGACCTGGTGAACCACTATACGATCAAGCTCAGGAAAATATTAAGATTTGGAGCCAGATGATTTTAGATTTAGCAGAAGGTCGTGCTAAACAAAGACAGTATGCTAGCGCTATTGCTGCTGCTCGATTAATCACCAAAGATGAAGCCCCCTATGCCAAAGCACAAGCAGCAATTAACCTGTGGCGGTTAGAGGGCAAGCAGTATGTAAGTAATAAAACTCTTTTAGATGCAGCTAATGCCTTAATAAAGTCTGGACAGGCATCTACCTACAATCGTGCGATCGAAGTTGCGAAAAAAGTACCACCGGGTCAACCTGGCTTCGATACTGCCCAAAAATCGATCAATAAATGGAGTGAGAAAATTTTAGACCTGGCCAAGCTTCGCGCCACCGAAGGAGAACTTAATGCCGCAATTGCGACTGCCGCTTTAGTACCAGAAGAGACAGGCGCTTACGAAGATGCTCAGGATGCCATCCAAAAATGGCAAAAAAAATAGCCAATAATATAGTTAGAAGTTAGAAGTTAGAAGTTAGAAATTTTAATTCCTCACTTATCACTCCTCACTCCTTACTTTTCCCTTAGCACTCAGCAGTACTGCGATACGTCTTCGCCACATTCGTCGGCTAGATAGCACATCGCTCGGAAACGTAAACCAACCACTTCTTCATATAAGGGGTTGAGCTTGCACATGGGCGGAATGTGAAACAAGGTTTTCCCAAATAATTTAACATCTCGCTCAAAGGGACACTGAGATGGAATCAGCTTGCACAAGCGGTGAGCTAGTTGGCGATCGCGGACTTGAATGTTTTCTACCCTTTGCCGTAGGGGTTGGAGAATATTCCAGTAAGATTTGGAAACAGAAGAGTTTAGCTGGGTTAATTTATGGTCACTAGTTTCTGCTTGATTGATTGATACCCAGCTTGCCAGAAAAATCTTTTTAGTGGTATTGTCGAATACCTTCATGGTTAATCCTCTGTATTATTGAGGCTATTCATCTTTTTGATGAATATATACAACGTGGCAACGAACTTTCCCGGAAAAATCGCGTTCTGACTGCGATATAATGTAATACCTAATTAGCCACTTAAGTCAGAACCTAATTTATTACTACGTCAAGTTAATCGCAATTTTCTGGGGATCGCTAGTGTAATATTACGATCTTGTTCATAACTTGATATAGTTTAGATTTTAATAAAGACATCCGTCATTGGATAGGTTTTAGTCTAACATTTACAGAACTTAATATGAGATATTCTTGAGAGCATTTTTGCTAAGTATAAATATCGGTAATACCCTAGCAAGCATCTTTCCTCCCCGTATTCCCACTTCCCCAGGTAAGAGCATTCTTTTTATTGGTGGCTGAATGGCGTAGAAGCAGAGAGAAGTCTGTAGAAAAAGAGGCAGGGGAGCAGGGAGCAGGGAGCAAGGGCGATAGAACGAAAGGGGATTCAAGATTTTGGCAGAGCTACGTGATCACCCCACCTGAATGAGAGCCACTGGTGGATAAGTGGGGGACTCAGACCCATGTTGCCACCTTGATTCCACGGCAGAAAAATGGGTCATTTCCCCCTGCTCCCT
>NZ_CAXTNE010000055.1:28326-32537 GCF_964245445.1 uncultured Nostoc sp. | reverse complement strand
CTGCTCCCTGCCCCCCTGCCTACACCGCGATAGGATATTTTTTTATTTGGAAGTCCCTTATCGTCTTTGGGACGTAATTTTAGGTTAAAAAATTTCGATCAAGGAATTAAACGTGCTAAGTATATTTGTTTGGGCTAGGGGAAAAAATAACAGATTCCCTGGTTGTCAAAACAGTTAATATGTAAACTCATAATTTTTTAGGCGAAATAGACAGTCAAATCGCCTAAGTCGCTAACAAACTATGCTCAATATCAGTCAACTTGAATCTTCCCTGTGGGAAGCCGCAGACCAACTCCGTGCTAACTCCAAACTCAATGCTAATGAATACAGTATGCCCGTACTAGGGCTAATCTTTCTTCGCCATGCGACAAATCGCTTCAATGCTGTAAACGCGGAGATTGAAAAGGGTTTACCCTCGCGGGGTGGTAGAAAACGCCCGATTACCATAGATGACTTTAAAGGAAAGTCAGCAATTTTTTTACCAATTGAGGCTCAGTACGATCGCATTTTGAATTTGGCAGAAAACGCAGATATTGGCAAAGCAATCAATGCAGCGATGAAAGCGATTGAAGATGAAACTCAGATGTTGCAAGGGGTGTTACCGAAGGAGTACACCAGTTTTGAGCAAGATTTGCTGTATAACTTAGTGCGAATTTTTGACCGGGAGGAGTTGCGTACAGCCACGGGTGATGTGTTTGGGCGAATTTATGAGTATTTTCTAAATAAGTTTGCTATGAGTGGCGCACAGGAAGGAGGAGAATTTTTTACACCGCCTTCTTTGGTACGCACCATTGTAAATATGATTGAACCTGACCGGGGAAATGTTTTAGACCCTGCTTGCGGTAGTGCGGGTATGTTTGTGCAGACGGGACATTTTGTGGAAAATCGCGGTGAGGATGCAGCTGCAAAGATTACTTTTTACGGACAGGAAAAATCGGATACTAACACGCGTTTGGCGCGAATGAATTTAGCGGTTCACGGGTTAGAAGGGATAATTCGCCAGGGTAATACTTTTTATGATCGCTGGGAAGAGTTGCTGGGTCAATGTGATTTTGTCATGTCTAACCCGCCATTTAATGTAGATGGGGTGAGTCCAGAGAAGGTGAAGACTGACTCCCGGCTGTTTACTGAAAAAAAGATACCGGGAATTGCTGCCAAAACTAAAGCGGTGAGCAATGCAAATTACCTCTGGATACAGTATTTTTACAGTTATTTAAATGAGCGAGGTAGAGCCGGATTTGTGATGGCGAGTTCGGCATCGGATGCGGGACATGGGGAAAAGGAGATTCGAGAGGAGTTAATCGCCACTCAAGCGGTGGATATGATTATCTCTATTGGCACGAACTTTTTTTACACAAAATCGCTACCTTGTACATTGTGGTTTTTCGACAAGGGAAAACCAGCAGAACGCCAAAACAAAGTGTTGATGATTGATGCGCGGAATGTTTACCGAGTAGTGACGCGCAAAATCCGCGATTTTAGTGAAGAACAACTCCAGAATATCACGGCGATCGCTTGGTTGTATCGCGGTCAGCAGGAACGTTATTTAGGGTTAGTGGGGGAATATTTAAATAAGACGCACCAAGAAGCAGGGACTATTGAGGGTGTGTTGACACAGTTGGAGTCACCGTTAGTTAAGTTGATGCAATTGTTGCATACTTTTAGCGATCGTCTTGGGGCTTCGCTTCCTTTATTAAAGGATTTACCCGAAGTTGAGGGATTAGTTGCTGAAGATATCGCCAATCAGAATATAGAGACTTTCCGCGCTACTTTGTCTGAGTTGGAAGCGGGAATTCAAGAATTTACTGCGGCGAGAGTTGGTTTAATTGGGGAGTTACAAGTGCATTTGGCGTGGTTTGCAGAGAAGAACCTAACCCCCCTACCCCCCTTCCCTACAAGGGAAGGGGGGAAAGATAATTACTCCCCTCCCCTTGTAGGGGAGGGGTTGGGGGAGAGGTCATTTTCTACTAACGAAGCGCAAAAAGACTGTGCAGCAAGGTTTGCACTTTTTATTCCCCAATTGAAAACTCTGCAAAAGCACATTAACGAAGTGCATAAAATCGGTACTCGCGCTGTGGAACTGGCGGAGAAAAAGCTAGAAGCGCGGAAACAGGATATTTGGGATGGGAAGGAAGTTAAAAAACAACGTGATGCACTGGATATAGTGCGAGATGAAGCTATTTTTGCTATTAAGTCTACGCTGTATGTGAAAGCACAAGTTAGCTGGTTACAATCTCGCTTTCCCGAAGCGGTGTTTGTGGATGTATCAGGGTTGTGTAAGGTGGTAACGCGGGATGAAATAACCCAGCAGGATAGTAGTTTAACACCTGGGCGTTATGTGGGTGTGACTGCTTTAGATGGAGAAGATGAGGAGGATTTTGAGGAGAGAATGCGGGAAATTCATTTAGAGTTGGCGAGTTTGAATGAGGAAGCGGTGGAGTTAGCGGCGAGTATTGCGGCGAATTTTGAGGAGTTATTGTGATTACTGTTGCAAATTCAAAAGGCTATCGTTGCTGTACTCTTGGCGATGTAATTACTCTAAAAAGAGGTTATGACTTACCACATAATCAGCGTCTACAAGGAGAAGTACCTGTTGTTTCATCTTCGGGAATAACCGGAAGACATGATAAAGCTAAAGTAAAAGCTCCAGGAGTTGTAACTGGTCGATACGGTACACTTGGCGAGGTATTCTACATTGAAGAGGATTTCTGGCCTTTAAACACTGCTCTTTATATATGTGATTTTAAAGGAAATCACCCAAAGTTTATTTCCTATATGTTGCGTACATTAGGGCTAGGACTTCAGAATGCTGCTGGTGCAGTTCCAGGTATTAATCGAAATGTACTTCATAAAATCCCTATAACTATACCTAACATTCAAACACAACAACACATTGCTAAGATTCTCTCAAATTACGATCGCCTCATCGACAACAACAACCGCCGAATAGCACTGCTGGAAGAGTCTATCCACCAGCTTTACAAAGAATGGTTTGTGCGATCGCGCTTCCCTGGCTACGAGTCAGTGAAGGTAGTTGATGGCATTCCAGAGGGTTGGGATTTGGTCAATTTTACTGATATTGCCGATGTTTTAAGTGGTGGAACACCAAAGACACAAATATCTGCTTATTGGGATGGAAATATTCCATTTTTCACTCCTAAAGATGCACCATCCTCCTGTTATGTAATGTCAACAGCTAAAACTATCACTGATTTAGGTTTAAATAAATGTAATAGTAAGCTTTATCCGAAAAATACTGTGTTTGTTACTGCTAGAGGAACAGTTGGAAAAACAGTATTAGCAGCAGTAAATATGGCAATGAATCAATCATGTTTTGCTTTAAAAGGAAAAGAAGGCATTAATCAATACTTTCTATTTTTAAATGTTAAAACTCATGTTGAATATCTTCGTGGAAGTGCTAATGGTGCAACATTTGATGCAATTATAATAGATAATTTTCGCCGCCTAAAAGTTATGAAACCTCAACGTGAAATACTAGATAAATTTGAAATTACAGTTGAACCTATTTTTAAACAAGTGCTGATTCTTCTAAAAATGAATGTTAAATTACAACAAGCTCGCGATTTACTCCTTCCTCGCCTGATGAATGGAAGTATAGCCGTGTAAAAAGCAAATAGCTATCACATTTTAATTGACAAAAGACTCTCATAATGATATTGACTTTTAATCCAGAAACTTACGCGCTTTTACTAGCTAAGTATCAACCAAAAGTAATTACAAATGACACAGAAAACGAACAAGCAACACTCATAGCCGAAGAACTCGCGCACCGAACAAACCGAACATCTGAAGAATCGGCTTTATATGACTTGTTGATTGCTTTAATAGAAAAATATGAAGATGAAAAATACCCAATGGGTGAGACAACCCCATTATCAATGCTTCTCCATTTAATCGAAGCTCGAAATTTAAAACAAACTGATTTAATCGGTGTAATCGGTTCGAGTAGTGTTGTCTCTGAAATTCTCAACGGTAAGCAACAGATTAGTAAAGCACAAGCGAAAGCATTAGGTGAATTTTTCCAAGTTGATGCTGACTTCTTTATACATTAATTATTGTTCAGGCGTAGTTCAGGCGTAGGTTGGGTTGAGGAACGAAACCCAACATTATCAAGGCTTTCGTTCAGAAAACAAGTGCTTTCGTTCAGAACACAAGGGCTTTCGTTCAGAACACGAGGGCTTTCGTTCAGA
>NZ_CAXTNE010000055.1:0-28226 GCF_964245445.1 uncultured Nostoc sp. | reverse complement strand
GCTTTCGTTCAGAACACAAGGGCTTTCGTTCAGAACACGAGGGCTTTCGTTCAGAACACAAGTCTTTTTTGAGCCTTTGAGGGAATGAAACAGCTTTGCTTTTTAAGAGGGGTTGGAAGGATTAAAAGTCTGTAGAGCCACTCTAAAGCATCAGAACTTAACTAATCCGGTAAAAAATCTTCATCTAAACACTCATCCGCAGTAAAGGGATCTACCCTAAAAGTATCAAGGGATAAACCAGTTTCATCACTGGCTTGCTTTCTTGCATCTTGATAACAATCAGTAAAAACTTCCTGAAAATATGGTTTTAAACTAGGACTATCCTTAAAAGTCCTTGTCAACCTGCGGCGATGTTCTCTAATAGTTGCTTTCCAACTATTAGAGCGTTTCTCTGGCTGGTATTTATATTTGAGTAAATGCATTAATAGAACAACTAAATTACTCTCAAGCGCGTGTTTTTCACTTCTCCCCATGCATTCAATCTCTTCGATAAGATTTTCTAAATCAACCTCAGAAAATCTGCCTTCTTTTAATTGTTTAGCAGTTGTCTCTATCCACAAATAAAAATCTTGGTCGTAAAGACGAGAGTTTGTAAAAACCGTTGGTTGAGATGCTGTCATCTGATTTTTTAACCTCCCAAAATCCAACCAGTAAACTTAATTTAATCCCGCTCTTCCTATGCCCGTAGTATATCTAAATAGATTGCTTTTAGGCGTATCCCAAGTGAAATTTGAGACTTCGCAAGTAGCAGGATAACTATATAATAACAATTTTTTACCTTACCAAAAGTTTAGCTTGAGTTTTTGCAGCAGCGATGTCTGCGACCATTGAGTTTCAGACTTTAACACAATCTAATCCTGCGATTCCTTTCCGAATGTTAGATTATTCTGTGAGGTTAAAGCGTCAATACAAATGTCCAGTTGTGCAGGTAGTAATATTTTTGCAGGAGACGGATGATGAAATTGCTTTTACTGAAGAATATCTGGATGATACAACTCTACACCGCTATCGTGTAGTACAGATGTGGGAGCAGAATTCGGATTTATTCCTCAATAATGTAAATTTATTGCCCCTAGCAACTCTGAGTCGCACAGATTCTCCGCAAGCTTTATTATCTCAGGTTGCTGAAAAAGTAGCTAAAGTTTTAGATAGAGAGACAAAACAGAATATTGCCGGGTATACGGAAATCTTAGCTGGTTTGCGGTTTGACAAAACTTTGATTCGTCAGATGTTAAGTGAGGATATTATGCAAGAGTCGGTTATTTATCAGGATATTTTACGGAAGGGACAAGAACAGGGAAAACAACAAGAAGCTTTTTCTTTGTGTATGTCTCTGTTGGAAGAACGTTTTGGTGAGATTGATGATTCAATTTCTCAAAAAGTTCAAGCTTTAAACATTGAACAGTTAGAGGCTTTATGTCGCGCACTTTTCAGAATCTCTGAGGTAGATAATTTAGTTGCTTGGTTGGATGAACAACAAAATATTTGAAGTTAAGTTTATTTTCAAATTGACAAAAGGAAATTGCTCGACGCTAGACATTGTTTTGATTTTTGGTTGCTTGCAAAACTTCTAGCATTGTATTTGCGGCTTCAAAGGCATCATAAGGAGACGAAACAGGATAAGATTGTCCAGGTTTTATTAGTTCAGTCTCTTGTTGGGCTAACTCTGATATTAAAACCTGCACAATATAAAGTTTATCAGCGCGGTTAACCCCTTGCAGTGTATTAAGTAATTCGGCTGAAACCATCTTTAATTACCAATTGTCATTTATGCTCACACATCCATCATCGCTTAAAATTTGAAATTGTTTTAAAGGCGATACTTGCTACTTAGCCAATTCCAAAGCTATCAATAATATAATAGCTACCTGTATCACTTATAACACCCATGAGTAATAGATTTTGTGACCTATAATTTTAAATATCCCAACTAAATATCCCAACTGTTGATATTCGCAAGCATTAAAAATCATGTTAGATGAAACTACTATCGAGCAACGCTTGGTAAATCTTGAACGTACAGTTACCGAACTCAAACGTCTGCTGATAGCATCTCCCACCCCTAGCAATTGGTTGGAAAAAGTGACTGGTTCCATTTCTGATGAGCAAACTTTCCTTGAAGTTTTGGAATATGGAAAATCTTTACGTTACGCTGATAAACCCGCAGACGAAATGAGTGAGTAAGTGTGAAATACCTTTTTGACACCGACCACATCAGTTTTATACAACGCAGTTCCAGTCAAGAATACGCAAATATAGCTGCTAAAATTGCTAAACACTCACCCGGAGATTTTGCATTTTCTATTGTTAGCTTTCACGAGCAGGTACTTGGTGCAAATGCTTTTATAAATCGCGCCCAAATATCGGCTGATACAATTTGAGGGTACGCCATATTACTAGAGATTTTGCAAGGCTTTTCCGTTGCTCCAGTTCTAGCATTTGACGCAGCATCCGCCACAATTTTTGACACACTAAGAGCAAAACGGGTTCGTATTGCTACAATAGATTTACGAATTGCATCAATAGCCCTTTCCCGGAATTTGGTATTATTGACCCGGAACAGTCGTGATTTTAGCCAAGTACCAGGCTTGGTTACAGAAGATTGGACAGTATAAATAAATTACCAATTGGAAATTAAAATTCTCAGTTTTGGCTAGGTAATACTTGCTACTTACCCAATTCCAAAGCTATCAATATAATAGCTACCTGTATCACCTATCACCCCCATGAGTGCCGAATATTCCGAAGACCGCCTGGTGCAACAAACTACCGCTAACTTCTTTGAACAAACCCTGAAATGGCACTCAGTTTACGCATACAAAAAGGAAACTTTCGGCACTAACGGCACACTAGGACGCAAAGACAAACGGGAAGTTGTTCTCACACGCTATCTGCGCCAAGCACTAGAGAAATTTAACCCTGGTCATCCACAGCAAGTATACGATGATGCGACCCTTGCATTCACCACATCCAATATTTCAGACCAATTAATCACTATCAACCAGAAAAAATACCAACTCATCCGTGAAGGTATTTTAGAGAAACCTTATAAAAACCCAGAGGGTGAAACCATTAATCCCCGCCTGAAAGTGATTGACTTTCAAAACCCGGATAATAATCATTTCCTGATTGTGCGGGAGTTGTCTATTAAAGGTTCTCTCTATTCCAGACGACCTGATATCATCGGTTTTGTTAATGGTATTCCTTTACTATTTATTGAACTTAAAGCCACCCACTGCAACGTCAGAGTCGCTTACGAAAAAAACTACACCGACTATAAAGACACTATCCCCGAAATTTTCCATCACAACGCCATAGTCATGTTGAGTAATGGCATAGAGGGGAAAGTCGGTAGCATCACCAGCCGTTACAGCCACTTCCAAGAATGGAAACGTTTAGAAGAAAAGGAACTCGGCAAAGTTGACTACCAAACAATGTTAATGGGGATGTGCCGCAAAGACAACTTCCTCGACATCATCGAAAACTTTATCCTCTTTGATGACAGTAGCGGTAAAACAATCAAAATTCTGACTCGTAATCACCAGTTTCTTGGTGTTAACCGCGCATTTACCGCCATTCAACAACGGCAAGTCCGAGAAGGTAAACTTGGTGTTTTCTGGCATACTCAAGGTAGCGGGAAATCTTACTCAATGGCATTTCTCACCCGCAAAGTCCACCGCCAATTACCAGGTAATTTTACCTTTGTCATCGTCACAGACCGCCAAGAACTAGATAATCAAATCGTGCAAACCTTTGCTGGCGTTGGTGCTATCAAAGAAAATAACACCCAAGCCGCCAGTGGTGAACAATTAGCTGAATTACTCAAAGACAACCATCGCTACGTTTTCACACTTATTCACAAATTCAACAAACCCGGTGAGATTTACTCCCACCGTCCCGATATTATCGTCATCTCCGACGAAGCGCACCGCACCCAATACGGTAAACTCGCGGAAAATATGCGCCAAGCTTTACCCAATGCATCTTTCATCGGCTTTACTGGTACACCCTTGATGGAGTCGGAAGAAGACCAACTCACCCGTCGAGTTTTCGGCGGCTACGTTTCCACCTACGACTTCCAACGCGCTGTAGAAGATGGTGCAACTGTACCCCTCTACTACGACAATCGAGGCGAAGAATTATATTATGACGACAAAGGTACTCAACGCCAGGTTGCAGCTGAGGAAGAACTAAATCAACGCCTCGCCACCGCCATCGAACAATTTGACCTCGACGCTGAACAAGAAGAAGCCGTCCGTCGTCGCTTGGGGGGAGAATATCTCATCCTCACCGCCGAAAAACGTTTAGACCGAATCGCCGAAGACTTAGTAGCTCACTATACCCAACGTTGGCAAACAGGAAAAGCCATGCTTGTTTGTCTAGATAAGATTACCGCCGTGCGAATGCACGGACTTATTGATAAATACTGGAAACAAGCAATACAAGCACAAAAACAATTAGTTAAACAAGCTGCTGATGAACAAGAGGAAGTGGAACACCAGCAACATTTGCAATGGTTGCAATCAATGGAATATTTAGTTGTAATCAGCGAAGCCCAAAACGAAGTTAAAACTTTCAAAGATTGGGGTTTAGATATAATTCCCCATCGCCAAATTATCAAAAGTCGCAATCTAGAGGAAGAATTTAAGAACGAAAAACACCCTTTCCGCCTTGCGATTGTCTGCGCGATGTGGTTAACAGGCTTTGATGTCCCCAGCCTTGCCACATTATATATAGATAAACCTTTGCAAGGACATACTCTCATGCAAGCGATCGCTCGTGCAAACCGCGTCTACGAAGCGAAAAATAACGGCTTATTAATTGATTACAACGGTATTTTAACAAGTCTCCGTGCTGCCCTTGCCAGATACTCGCGTGCAGAAGTCGGAAGCGAAGATGAAAGTATAACACCTTACAACGACCTGAATCAATTACAAGAAGATTATGCGATCGCACTTCAAAATTGTATTGACCACATCGCCAATCTGGGGTTTGAATTGCAAGAACTGGTGGAAACAGCAGGATTTGATAAAATTACTGCTTTAGCAAGTGCAGTTAATGCAGTTTGTACTAACGATGAATCTCGCGCCCGCTTTGAAGTATTAGCCAGGGAAGTCTTCAAAAAGAAACAGGCGCTAATTACTGAACCGAAATTAACCACACCCTACCAAGGAAAATATAACGCCATTGAGCAAATTTACAAACATTTGCACAAACAACACAAAATCTCTTTAGATATCAACGCCGTTCTCCGTTCCTTACAAGGTGTTGTTAGCGAGTTCATCAACGTTGATACTTCCCGTCTTCCAGGTGCAGAGTCAGGCAAAAATTACAATATTAGCAATATAGACTTTGAATTATTAAAAGCAGAATTTGCTAATTCCCAGACTAAAAATACCTCAGTCCAAACCCTCAAAGAAGCCGTCGAACGCCAACTCCAGCGAATGGTACAACAAAACCCATCTCGCATTGACTACTACACGCGCTATCAACAAGTTATCCAAAACTATAACCGTGAAACTGACCGAGTAGCGATTGAGCAAACATTTGAGGAACTTCTGAAACTTGTTAAAGACTTATCTGAAGAAGACACCCGTGCTGTGCGCGAAGGTTTAAGCGAAGAACACCTTGCCGTTTTCGACTTGCTTTGCTCATCTAAAAATAATTTGGATACCAGAATTAGAAACCGCGTCAAACAAGTTGCTCAGTCGCTAATTGAAGCCGTGAAATCACAATTACAGCAACTAGAAAACTGGCGGGATAAGGAATCTACAAGAGCCACAATTAAGAGTTTTATTTATGATTACTTATATAACGAAGACACAGGTTTACCTGTAGATGCCTACGATGATAGCGATGTAGACAACCTGAGTAATATAGTATTTCTTCATATTTATCAGCAGTATAAAAGTGCTAATAAGCATCCTTATGCAGCGTAATAGTATTTAATATTATTCACTAAAGCGTTTGAGATTTTGGTGTAAGACTTCGTGAATGCGTTGACGTAGCCCAACCTAGTACAGATCGGCGGAAATAAACCTACCATTTCATTACAGCCAGAAAGCCCAAAATTAAGGCAGGCGTAACTTTTGACTTTTGACTTTTGACTTTTGACTTTTGACTTTTGACTTTTGACTTCCGCCTTGCGGTATTAGCCATCGCTCCAAAAAGGAATTCTAGTCTGCCTTCGCTACGTTGACATTATCGCTATAGTCTCTGTAAATAAAAAGCTATTGTATACAATCGACTTTTACGAGCTATATCTTGCTCATTTTTTCTTTTCCCGCTAGATGTGATTAATATCATCAGAACTTCAAGTATTAAACATACGCCAAACTCATTCATCTATGTAAAAATCTGCTGTAAATTTAAAACAAAACCAGGGAGAACATCTTCACCCGATAAACTTGTGGGAGATTGTAAAACCTCTGGTGCAAGATTTGGGCGAGAAATTATTACTTGTTTATCTTTAGGATTAATTAACCAACCTAGTTGTAAGCCATTTGCTAAGTATTCTGCCATTTTGGCTTTAGTATCTTCCACATCATCAGTTTCGGAAACTAATTCCACTGCAAAATCAGGACACAAAGGGATAAATTTCTTTCTTTGTTCTGGGGTAAGAGTATCCCATCTTTCTATCCTTACCCAAGAAGCATCAGGTGAACGAGTTGCCCCATTTGGCAGTTTAAATCCAGTAGAAGAATCAAAAGCTTTTCCGAGCTTATTTTGTCTGTTCCAAACTCCTAAATCAAGATACAGTTCAAAATTACGGTTTCCCGTTTCTCCCCCAGTGGGTGACATGATAATTAATTCCCCTTCAGCAGTTAACTCTAGCCGTAATTCTTTATTCACAGCTACAATTTGTGCAAATTCCTCATCAGTAAATTGCAGATTAGGAGGTAATTGTAAGGTTACAGTCATAATTAATTGCGCTCCACAAAAATCCTAGTTGCATCAAACCCATGCGCTGCTAATAGGGAAGATTTAGCCTCTACCTCTACTTTAGGAATTCCCCCAACAAATGCGCCCTTTTCTCGCCAGTATTGGAACTGGCGCAGAGTGCAGCCTGTGATTTCAGCAGCATGCTTACTTCTACAGTGACTAATTATTTCTCACCGTGACAAATAATTAATCACTCTACAACAACAAATGGACGTAACTGGATTCGAACCAGTGACCTCTACGATGTCAACGTAGCGCTCTAACCAACTGAGCTATACGTCCTTAACTACACGATTATCAACAATAACACATACTTTCTTGATAAAGCAAGATAAAGGTGTAAATCCATCTTATAAGCGAAGTCCGATTCGAGTAGGGT
Organism: uncultured Nostoc sp.; assembly: GCF_964245445.1. GTDB lineage: Bacteria > Cyanobacteriota > Cyanobacteriia > Cyanobacteriales > Nostocaceae > Nostoc. The sequence continues at coordinate 20,905 of NZ_CAXTNE010000055.1, read as the reverse complement.
GTATGATCAATAAGGTTATTCGGTTCTGGTGGGGAGCAGCTACCAGAGGTAACGGGGAAAGTTCGGTGCAAATCCGGCGCTGTCCCGCAACTGTAAACCAATTTGAGATGTAATCTAAAATCCCAAATTGAGTGAGTCAGGATGCCCGCCGAAATAGATTTATCAGTTCCACATATCTGCGAGGTACAGATGACTACTACTGTAAATATTTCCCCGACTAGTCCCTTGGGTGGTGCTGACCATACTTTATTTGTTTGCAAAACTTGTGCTAGCGTTTGGCAAGATGGAAAACGCTTAGGTGAAAGTGGCGGTGAAAAACTTCTATCTCAACTTCAGCAGCTTGCACAAGATTGGGACTTACGAGATGAATTCCCAATTAAGGAAGTTGAATGCATGAGTGCTTGTAATCGTTCCTGTGTAGTTGCTTTTGCTGCCAAGGGCAAATTAACATATTTATTTGGTGATTTAGCTGTTGATGGTAGTGCATCTGCGGTACTAGAATGTGCTAGTCAATACTATGCCAAAGTAAATGGTTTACTATCTTGGTCAGAGCGTCCAGAAGCGCTAAAAAAAGGCATTTTGGCAAAGATTCCACCTTTATCTTAATGATGCGCGTTTTGATTCTGGGTGGAACAGGAGATGCCGCAGAACTAGCTGCCAAAGTGGCGACTATCCAAGGTTTAGAAGCAATCACATCTTTAGCTGGGCGCACCCGTGAACCATCAGTACCGTTAGGCGATTTACGGGTTGGAGGCTTCGGTGGTGTGGCTGGATTGGCTAGCTATCTGCGAGTAATGCAAATCGACTTATTGATTGATGCAACCCATCCTTTTGCTACTCAGATTTCTTTCAATGCGGCGGATGCTGCAACCGAAGTAGGAGTACCCCGTCTGATGTTAATACGCCCGCCTTGGGAAAAAGAAAGTGGCGATCGCTGGATTGAAGTCGAAAGTGTTAAAGCCGCCGCCGCATTTCTGCAAAACCAGGCACAGCGAGTATTTTTAACAGTTGGAAGGCAAGAACTCGCCGCTTTTGCTCACTGCGAGAAAATTTGGTTTCTGATGCGGATGATTGATCCTCCTACCAATGATGCTTTACTACCATCGGGAGTGATATTGTGCGATCGCGGACCCTTTACCCTCAATAATGAAAGGCAAATCCTGATTCATAACAAGATTGATACCATAGTAAGTAAAAATAGCGGTGGCGATGCAACAAAGCCCAAGATTGTTGCAGCGCGAGAATTGGGCGTAAACGTTGTTATGGTAAATCGTCCACCCATACCGCCAGGGGAGCAGGTTACTGATGTTGACGGTGTTTTGGCATGGCTATTTAACAAGTTGCACGATTAGTGCAGCAAGGTGGAACTTAAAACTCAAAAGTCACGCATAATTGTATTCCAACAAAATTCAAAAAAGAAATCTTAGTATTGTTTAGCAGTGCTAAACTTTGCCCTTAGGAATTGACCCTTCAATTCCCTCAACATACCAATCCATCATCAGTTGTCTGTGATCATCCAAAACCTTACCTTTTGCCACTTGCACCACCCCTTTTTGATCTTTCACCGGGCCATCAAAAGGATGTGCAGTACCCTGAATAAACTCATCGCGCTTCGCATTTACCAGTTGTTGCACATCCTCTGGAATTTCCTGATTCATTGGGGAAATATCCACCATTCCTTGACCAATTCCATCCCAAACCTCTTGAGATTTCCAAGTATTATTCATTACAGCCAAGGCTTTATCTGTATAGAATTTGCCCCATTTATTAATAGTTGATGTTAGGTGGGCTTTTTGACCAAACTTACTCATATCAGTGTTATAGCCGAAAGCATAAATGTCTTTCTCCTGTGCCAATTGGACAACAGCACCAGAATCGGTATGCTGCGTCAGTACATCCGCACCTAAATTGACCAAAGCTTGAGCCGCTTCTCTTTCTTTAGCTGGATCGTACCAACTTTGTACCCAAAGTACCTTAACTTTTGCTTGGGGATTTGTTAGCCTTACTCCTTGAGTGAATGCACTGATTCCCCGAATTACTTCTGGAATTGGGTATGCGCCAATAAAACCAAGTACATTTGATTTTGTCATCTTGCCAGCAATCATGCCGGTTAAGTAACGCGGTTCTTCAAAGCGTCCCAGATAAGTGCCGACATTGGCAGCACGTTTGTATCCTCTACAGTGTTCAAAGACAACATCACTAAAGTCCTTGGCAACTTTAATTGTTGGGTTCATGTACCCGAAGGAAGTTGTAAAAATCAACTTATTACCATCTAATGCGAGTTGTCGAATCACTTTTTGGGCGTCAGCTGCTTCGTTGACATTTTCCACAAAAGTAGTTTTTACCTTATCTTGAAGATTGGCTTCCATGTCTCTGCGACCTAAATCATGGGCATAAGTCCAGCCAAAATCACCCACAGGGCCGGCATAAACAAATCCCACCTTCAGAGGTTCATTTACCGCCACAGGAGACGCTGAGGGAGATACCTCACCCTGCAATTTAGAATTTTTGCCTTGAATGCAACTAGTTAAGGTAAAGCTAGATCCTGCTAAAGTGACATACTTTAGAAAATTCCGACGATCCATATTTTATTAATAGGTTTACCTGTTAAAAATATTTTTATGATTGCTGGTAATGGCAGACACGGTTTAAATTAGCTATTTACTTAATTTTAACTTTCAGAAGGCGGTTTTGAAGTGATTGATGCTGGAATTACAATCTTTCTGAAGTTGCCCAAGGAAGTGAAAGCGCTTATTGGTGCTGCTGTATCTGAGGCTGGCGCAAGTTCATAGACCGGTGCAAACTATGGTTAAGAAAAAAGATTTAGAAAAAATTGGTTTGGAAGCACAGCCACTTAAGTTTGATGATTTTGTTGCCTGTTGCCATGAGAAATTAGAACTCAGAGATTGATACATGGGACAGTCTAAGCAAGATGCCAAGCAGCAGCCATGTCTCTTCAGTCCTTCGGGTTGGTTGAAACAGTCAAATTAGTGCCTAAAGAATTGTGGTTGGAGGCTATCAAGCTTTTTCTGACGGCGATACTCTTTGATGTGGGAAACTGAAACCAATCACCGATGGCGGTAGGAGAATATAAAGGCAGAGCTTCAGAAAGAGTTTCGACATTAATAAAATTGTGAATTTCTATCTCTTAAAATCAGGCAGTAACATTTTAAACGCCGTTTTCTCTTGAAGATGTCTGTTCGTTACATACATTAATTACATAGCGTAAGAAGCGTACTGCTTCAACAGCCCGGCTCACTTTGCTGCGATAAGAGGAACCATGCCGAATTTCACGGAGGTTAATTGCCTCTTGAATAAGTTGATGCCACTTTGGTGGAAGATGCACCAATGCATATCGACCAGCCTCCGTTTTGGAGAGGATTTCATGCTCTCTCAACGCGTAAAACAGACGCAGAACGCCAAGCACAGCCCACTGAATACCACTATCTGTTAATAAATATACTATTTTACTTGGCGCTCGTGTCCAACTCACCCAATAGCTGTTCAGATTTTCCTTCATCTTTCTTTGCAGCAGATTCCAATCGACTGTAAATGCAAGGTTTTCTGGTAGAAGTCCAATTAGACAAATGCCTCGATGTTTCAACACCCACCAAGTGACTTGGTTTATATCATGATATCCAGCAGAGTGGAGAGCGCTGTCATGATAGTAGGGATAAGGAGCAATTTCTTGTTGCGATCGCCCTACATCTTCAAGAAGCAAATAACTTCCTTCTAGTTTCCACTGTGGATAGCTCAGTTCTAGTTTTTTATGGACTGCTTTTAGTTTTTTTACCTCGGATGTTGTAGCCCGTCGTATGAGAATAGTAATAAAATCAATGTCACTCAAGTATGGGTTAAAGGCATTAAGCGCAATAGATCCATGAATATAGCAGCTTTCTATCAGACCCGGAAGTTCGATTTGTAATGATAACAAATAATCATTTAATACTGGACGAATACATTCTGGGATACGAGTATCCATACTCCACCTTGTAGATTTTTGTTATTCCAACTGAATACAGTCAGGGGCAGGGCGGCTGCATCATGTCAACAAGGCTATTTTATTCTCTATAGAGTCCACACTTTTTTCATTAATCCTTACTTATTGCGGAAGTATTAAGCGCTCATTTTGAGTCTTGGAAAGTAAATCAAACAGTAAATGCTGATTTGTTCAATTCTGAAGAAAGAGATTATTTTTGGCGATGCCTGCGGTGTTATCGTTGCCATCGCAGGCACAATCTTTTCCCCAATGCGATCGCACCTGTTTAACTAACGAGGCGTTGCACATTGCTTATCAAAACCATCTTGTGGAAAATCTAGGGTAGTTTTGAGATGATCTGTAGAAACCAGGTACAAATTGTGGAAGCTTTTTATTACGTGGCCTATAGTGATGTGAGGTTAAATCAAACAACAATAAAAAGATAGAGGGATAACAATGTTTAGTTATTCTAGCCCCGCAATCGCCACATATCTTAATATTGCATCTCCAATAGCGGCTTGTGTCAACGGCAGCAAAGTTGCGGTCATTAATACTGAGGGTGTATGGGAAGTAGAAGCTGATGGCAGGAAAAAACTAATTCCAAACTCTTATCAGGATGCTCGTGACTGTGCAGCTATTGATGGTAAAACCTATGTGCTAGCTGTTCCAACAGGATTAGTAAAAATAAAAACTGATGGAACTACCCAAAAAATAGTTGACAGTGCTGCTAACTCAAAAACAAGAGTTAAGTTTTTAAATGGCTTGATTATTCACCAGTCTGTAAATACTCTATCAATATACGATACCAGCCTCAACTTCAAAGCTAAACGTAACTTTGAAGTAACTGAGGTAATGGATTTTGAGTACAAAAACAAGTATCTCTACGTTAGTGGTTTTCAGCAACAAAAGCGGTCAGGCATTCCAGTACAAATTGCTTTTCTTTACCGAATGGGTTTTAATGGCACAAGTATATTTGGTTTGCCAAATTTGCAAGGAAAGAACCAAGGTAAGCTTTGGGGTTACAGTCCTGCCAGTCTTGTTGACAATATGGCAGATACCCGACTCAACAAATTACACATCTCTGGGGATAAACTCTACGTACTTGGTTCGGTCTATGGGGGTAATTCAATCTTTAGGTGGAATGGTAAAGACCTCTTAACACAAACTTTGATCACTACAGATAAATATACTAATGCTGCCCAAACTCGTGATGAGACAAAAGTTTACACAGGAGTTGTTGATTTAACCTCATTCTCTGTTGAACGTGGGCAACTTAGTCTTACAAGACTTCCTTCAACAGGAGGATTGGGAGACGGCAATAGCAATTTCCCTAAAACTATTTACTCAGATGGCACTGATATTTTTGTTGGTTCTAGTGCTGCTTACGCAATTCCCAATAGAGATAGCCAAACATTCTTAGGTAAACTGATTCCACCTTACCGAGGCGATGCAAGTTTTTTAGTTTTTCCGAATAATCTCAAGACTCGCAAAGCTTGGATAACGCCTGGTAATGGTGAAGTCTTGCTATTTAATAGTAAGTTTGCTGTGATCAAAACAGGTAATGTTAATGATTTGTCTACAAATTCCGGAATCCCCCAAAGCCTACCAACAAATACTTATTTTATTAAGTTTTAACAGACCGATGGCAACGAGAACACCGCAGGCATCGCTATAGAGAATTTTCACAAAGGGATATGCCATTTTTGGTAACAGGACGGGAAAACTCCCTACTCCTCATCTTCTAAATTCGCGTAAGCGGTGTATGTTGTCAGGCTTGATAGTTAGCAGCGTAGGTTCACTTTGAAATTATTTCCAATTGGGAACATTTGGAACACTCATAATTTCTTACTTCTTTATTCGACTTTAGATAAATAAGAAGTGGTTCACTTGGATTTTTTGTAAACCACTTCTTATTCGTCAAAAAAAAATTAGTTAGTAATTGCAAGATATTTAAAGCCAGCTTTTCGATAAAACTGTGATCGCAGGTTGATAAAGTTTGATTGGCTGACAAGAAAAAGTAAGTATTATAAAAAAAGACAGAGAGCAGCAAGAAACTGACCCAAAGACTCTCACCCAAAAAATAACTTGGCATCTTCGTCTCGAAAAGCAAAAAATCCTAGTTGCTCACCGAATTGTAGATTTTAAATTTTCGATTTTGGATTGAATAATTCAAAAACGTTCGATGGTTCCTGAGCCTTGTCGTACCCTAAAGGGGAAGCAAAGCATCCCGCAGAGACGGACTGAGCGATCACGCCGAAGTCCAAAATTTCAAAAGGTCTCAGAGGAAGCGAATTTAAACGTGAGACAAAATTTCGAGAAAGTCCCTTAAAGCTTGTTTGAAAAGTGTTTCGCTGTGACTTTAGGCATTTTTAGATTCCCTTTAACCTTCCGAGAGTTGGAAGCCGTCCCTCGGAATTTACGTGGATATACATAAAATAACAGTACGAAAAAGTCAACTTTTGACTAGGAACTTTGACAATATAATAAATTTTGTTAATTTTTAGTTTATATTGATTATTTTCAACCTGGCTTTGGGCAAAAAACCTTGTAAGCATCTAGATACTCAGGGAATTTGCACAGTGAAAGTTGGGGTGACATGAACAATAGAGCAAACCAAAGGGATGAAGAACATCATGTAATACAATATTTCTGTATCTTCAACCGAATGTTGATTTTCGTTGCAGAGATGTTTTTATTACGCAGCCTTTATGCTGGAAAGGTAATCCTGCGGTTGTTGCAAAATTTCCAGCGTATCAGACTTTCGTGGCTAAGGTTTAGACACTCACCTGTGAAAACGCAAGCTGTTCCTCTACCTGAGAATGAAGCAGAAAGGCTCAAAGTATTGGCGGGCTACAATATTTTGGATACCTTACCTGAAGAAGCATTTGATGACTTAACTGCTCTTGCTGCTTACATTTGTAAGACTCCAATAGCTTTAATTAGCTTAGTTGATGCCGATCGCCAATGGTTTAAATCTAAGGTTGGACTAAAAGCTAGGGAAACACCCAGAGAGTGCGCTTTTTGCTCCCATGCCATTCTTCAACCAGATGATATATTAGTGGTTCCCAACGCCATCAAGGACGATCGCTTTACTAACAATCCCCTAGTCAAAGGTAGTCCCAAAATTCGTTTTTATGCTGGTGTCCCTCTGATTACGCCCGATGGTCTTCCAATTGGGACGTTGTGTGTTATGGATACCATTCCTCATCACCCAAGTTACCAGCAGTTAGATGCACTGCGCCGCCTAAGTCGTCAGGCGATCGCTCAGATGGAACTTCTTCAGGAAGTTCGTAACCGCAAACAAGCAGAAATCGAAGGAAGACAGTTATCGCTAACCGATGAACTAACAGGTTTGCATAACCGACGTGGCTTCTTTCTGATGGCTGAACAACAGTTAAAAATTGCTCACCGGACGAGAGTGTTGTGCTGGGTTATTTTTATTGATTTAGATGGGCTAAAACAGATTAACGATACCCTTGGTCACGACATAGGAGATGCCTTGATTGTTGATGCTGCTCAATTACTCAAGCAAAGTTTTCGGAACTCGGATATTGTCGCCCGCTTGGGTGGAGATGAGTTTGTCGTTTTCATCTCCAGCTACTTTAAGGACGCTGACAGTATCCAAGCCTGTTTGCAAACAAATATCGCCAACTTTAATCAACAGCAAAACCGTAACTATGAACTTTCGATGAGTATCGGGATAGAGCGTTACTTAGCAGAAAGCAATATGTCACTAGAACAACTAATCGCCAAGTCTGACGAATTAATGTACGCTCATAAGCGTCTCAAGCAGCAATCTATTGGCTGAAGGGAACTCCTCTGTGGGGATTAGGTAGTTGACGTTCTCCTGCCCTATGCCTCCAAAGTGCTAATTTACCACTTGGCTGCCATGACTGCGAGGATCATCTTGATTAGCCGTTGGTGCTACTGGGGCTGAAAATTTGGAAACTTTGCCGCTAGCTTGAGCATAGGGGAGAGACGAACCAGTAACCAAAGCTTCTAAGTTGCTAGCCATAATTGTCCGGGGTTGATCGCCGATCGCTTGGGCTATGGTTTCCCCTTGCTGACTCAAAAATACAAAATGGGGAATCCCATCTACCCGATATTTCAACATCTCTGGTAGCCACTTGGTATTATCCACATTCAGCATTACAAAATTCATCTTGTCAGCATACTCTGTTTCTAGTTGAGTGATATCTGGTGCCATTTTCTGACAGACAGTACACCAATCAGCATAAAACTCTACTAGAGATGGTTTGCCGTTGCTGATTGCTACTTCTAGCGGTATGGACGTATCACTTAACTTAGCTAGAGTTGCCGAGGTTGGTTCAGTTCGCAATCCTAAGACGAGGGCAACGCTAAGAGCGATCGCTACCATTACAATTAAAAAGTTTCTCAAACGCTTCCCTAAGTTTGATTCAGACTTATCGGGAGAATTAACAGGTGAATCAGTACTCATAACAAAATTATTAAAACTTATTAAGCAATTTCTTCTTCAGTTTAGCTGACTCTAGCCGCTCTTAAATATGTAATTTAATCTTCAAAATGGGTATTACAAATAAATACTTTAGATAAAATAGGTTTTAAAAGATGATTTTAAGCTTCAGAAATACCAGTGCTGTGTGTGCCGTATTTTTATTAGTCAGCGTTGGCAGCTTTCACACGTCAGCCATAGCCACTGTAAATAAGCAGTCTCAATTGATAGCACAGCAAAGTAAAATCCCGTCACACCCAATTTTTAAATCTATTTTGCCCAAGTTAAAGCAGAAGACTCAGATTCGTATTATATTGCCGAAGTTTATTCCTGAGTCAGATGGGGAAAATCCAATTTACGCAACTATAGAAGCTGTTACGCAAAAAAAGTACGAAATTTTATTGGGTTTTAGTCCCGACTGTAATGGTGCCTCTGCCTGTCGTTTGGGCGTTGTTTCTGCTGAAGCTGTAACCCGCAAAACACCTCGCCTTACTGGTAAACCTGTATCCTTAGCTAAGGGCATCACTGGCTATTTTATAGATTTTACTTGTGGTGCTGGTTGTTCAGATGCTACCTTGACTTGGAGACAACAAGGTGTGCAATATGTTGTTGGAGTGAAAGCAGGCGATCGCACTTCTTTGGTAAAAATGGCTAATTCTGCGATTAACTAATTCTGTAGGTTTCAGTAAAGAGATTTTCTAGGAACAAATAAAGGTTGATATTTAAGGAAATCATCATGGTAATATCAACCTCTGGTGTTCGTGGATCATTCTAATAGTCTAGCGATGGATCACCAATATCTAACCGAATTTAGTAAATAAATATACCTAATATTTACACAAGACACAAAAAATCTTTCAACTTTTGTTTGCTCTATTCTCTTGTATTAGATGAATAATCGATGGCACTAAAGAAACAACTATAATTAATCCAATAATCGGTAATAAATACTTATCTACCTGTTCAGGTGGCAGAGATTTTCCTAAGAAAAACCCTAATATAGTAATGCCGAATGTCCAAACAAAGCCACCGATTAAGTTGTAAGACATAAATGTGCGATAATGCATCGCACCAATCCCAGCCACAATTGGCGCGAAAGTCCGTACAATAGGTAAAAAACGTGCTAAAACAATCGTTTTTTTTCCGTGCTGTTCATAAAAGTTTTGGGTTTTAACAAGATGTTTTTTGTGAAACAACCACGAATCTTCCTTTTGAAATAGTCTTCTGCCAAATTTATGCCCAGTAAAATAACCAACATTGTCACCTAAGACTGCACAAACAAAAGCACCAAAAATCAGAACCCAAATGTTCAGTAAATTCTGAGATGCCACAAATCCAGCAGTGAACAATAAGCTATCCCCAGGCAGAAAAAAACCAATTAACAAGCCAGATTCAGCAAAGACAATCGCCCAGACTCCAAAATAGCCGATTGATTTTATCAGTTGTGGTAAATCCAGATGCATAGAATTTTTTAGCTTTCAACAATAGATCCACAACATCTTAACGTTTAGCAATTTTCCTGAATAAAAAGTAATATTAAATTTACGTAAAGTTATTGTGTAATCTTTGGAAATATAGTGACAGATGGTACATTTTGGGGTATGTGTGCAAGATGCAAAGATATTTGAAAGTACTAAGGCTATTTTGGGGTGCTGCGATCGCAGCTGAGTTAGAGTATCGGATTAACTTTTTCATAGCTACCCTCAGCAGCTTGGGAAATCTCGCAGGTAGCCTCTTTGGATTATTCTTGTTTTACCGGACAGGTTATACTTTTAGTGGCTGGTCATGGGAAGCAGCTTTAGTAGTTCTAGGAATTTTTACCTTACTACAAGGATTTTCTGCTACTTTTCTGGCGTCAAACTTGAATCGCATTGTCCGCCATGTCCAAGAAGGCACTTTAGACTTTATATTATTAAAACCTATCCGCAGTCAATTTTGGCTTTCCACCCATACCCTGTCACCTTGGGGACTGCCAGATATAATTTTTGGTAGTATTATTATTGGCTACGCAGGTAAACGCCTTGGTATAGGGATAGACGACTATCTACTTGCTTGGCTGCCGTTATTGTTGAGCTTTGTGATTCTGTACAGCCTGTGGTTTATGCTCGGAGCGACGAGTATCTGGTTCGTCAAAATATACAACGCTACCGAAGTATTACGTGGTTTGTTAGAAGCTGGACGATATCCCATCGCAGCATATCCTACTGCTTACCGCTTTTTCTTCACCTTTGTAATGCCAGTAGCGTTTTTAACTACTGTACCAGCCCAAGCGCTACTGGGCCAGAGTGAAATTAGCTGGTTGATAGGTGCGGCAATATTAGCAGTAGCGTTGTTTTTCGCTTCCACTTGGTTTTGGCGATTTGCGTTGCGGTTTTATACCAGTGCTTCGAGTTAGAGAGCTACAGCAACGCCTTTCAACTAATGTAGAGCGACAGATTATTTAACCATAGCGACAAATAATTTGTCAAGTTCTTCAAGTTTGTAAGCTTTGCTTTAGAAGAATCTGATTTTTAGCGTTTCTGATATGAAGCTATAGAAATTGCTTGAACAAGCAATGTATAAGAATTTGGATTGTTGACAAAGAATCTGCCGTTTTGGTCAAATAATTTGTCGCTCTACATTTTGGCTAACAAAAAACGCAATAAGCGAACTAAAATCGCCAATTTGTGTTATACTAGTTTTAGTTGGGAAAAGAGAATACTTGCCGAACACTAGATCACCCTTCGTGGTCTGAGGAAGATGGAACGCCACCTTCTACTGTGCTTGCTAGTAACTTATTAGTAGTATAACTATTTAGAAGTGTCGCAGCGATCGCACCGAAAGCGAAAGCTTGAAGAGCGTCAAAGCAGAAACAAACACTACTACAGTCGTCAAACAACTGAATAACTATTAGACCACCCGGGCACACGAGCGCAGCCAAGGCAATCTGCTGCGCTGTGTATAGGGAGAGTTTAAACTGCCGTCTCTGGTTTGATTGGGGCAACACTCATTCGCGAAAAGTGGATGAGTGCAATCAAAACCAACACATAAGGAGTAGTTCATTATGAACAACGACAACAACCCCAACGAACGGCAGGGGCAGTCAAAAAAGAGCAAGTATAAGCAGTTCCTAAAATGGCTCTGCAAACCACAAACGCTCCGTCTGCTATTTAGCGTAGGCCCAGCTATTTATCGAATAGTCAAGTGGCTGATCGAACTATTGCAGATATAAACTGCTAAACTCTTCTATACAAACCTCACTCAAACCTTCTCAATAAGGAGGTTAAACATGCTCCATACTGCTTTAAGGATGATACGGATATTTCATGATTTGACGCAAAAACAACTGGCAGAAAAGCTAGGAATATCTAAGTCGCATATTTCGGAAATTGAATCGGGGAAAAAAACTCCCTCGCTTGAGCTACTTAATCAATATTCAAAGGCTTTTGATATACCTGTATCTTCGATCATGTTTTTTTCCGAAAGCTTGAATAAAGACGTGAAAACGGAACAAGTAAGAACATTCGTTTCTTCTAAAATTCTTGCACTCCTCAATTTCATTGCGGAAAGGTCTGAGCGTTCCTATGCAGAGGAGTAGGTATAAAGAATACCCGTTAGATCAGTCACCTTTTTACTGTCTGATATCTCAAGGAAAACTTGCAAAGCTACTGTATATAACTCGGACAAAGCTTGACGAGCTTACCCGACTGGACGATCTGTACATAGAGAAAGAAAAATTTAACCCCAAAAAGAAACGACTCTTCTTTGTACAAGTTCCAAAAGGGCCATTAATGAAAGTTCTTAAACGCATTAAAGACCTTTTAAGCCAAATCGCCATGCCGAGTTTTATACATTCTCCAGCAGTGGGACGTTCATACATAACTAATGCGAAAGCGCACATAAATAGTCGTGAAGTACGAAGTCTTGACATTAAGCAATACTTTGCTTCTTCACAATCTTGGCGTGTTTACTCGTTCTTCCACGAGGTAATGCGATGCTCTCCAGATGTTGCTGATATATTAACAAAACTGTCCACCGTTAATGGACATTTGCCGACGGGAAGTCCGCTGAGTCCCATCCTTTCTTACTTTGCTCATATCGGTATGTGGGAAGCGATACATGAACAAGTAAGAAGCGCAGGATGTACTCTAACTGTGTACATGGATGATGTTACGATTTCTGGTTCCTCCGTACCGGATAAGTTAATTTGGCAAGTTAAGAGGGAATTCTTGCGTTGTGGACTCCGTGACAACAGGGAAAAGGAAAAGCGTTATGTCGGCAATAAGCCACGTAAAATAACGGGAGTGATTGTCAATGATGGAAAATTAAAAATACCTAATATACAGCACAAGAAGATGCACGAACGCCGCCAAGCAATTATGCGAGAAACTGAACACACCGAAAAAGAACATTTAATACAGTCACTGAAAGGTTTAGAATCGCAAGCGCAACAGATTATAAAGGCAAACGAGAGTATGTAGATACTAGGTGTACTCTATATGACTAAAAAACAATTCTTACCAGAAGCAGCATTATATTATCGTAGCCGCGATGGCAGCCTTCATCCTTTGAATAGCAGCGAAGAAAATTTACCTATTTTAATTAGAGAGAACTTCGCTGGTGAATCTTGCTATGTTCCTCAAGGCACAGCCGTGAGCACGCAGAATGTTTTCTATAGCGTTAGTAGCATTGTTAGACGGACACAGGACAAGAAGACGATAGAGGCTCTTCGCAAATGGGAAGAAAGAGTGGGAAGGAAAGAAGCCAAGCGCATTCGGGATGAAGCAATCGGAGCCGGAATTGCTGTTCATTCCTATCTTCACTCATACCTAAAATACGGAGAAATAAAGACACTTAAAAACTCTTATAAAAGCTACGTCGAGGCTCTCGATACATTGCTGCCGAATTTTGGTGACTGTCTTTTCTCCGAACAGTATATTATTAGCTTCAAGCATCGGTACTTCGGTAAATTTGATCAGCTAGGTTTCTATCGCGAAAGCTTGACTCTTAGTGACTTAAAAACATCTCTAAAGCCTAAGCTTTCTTTGACTTGGGTTAAAGACAAAGTTATTCAGTTGGCTGCCTATTACATTCCAATTGAAGCACTATATGCTGTCGAACAAGCCGCTTTAATTTATTTGAACAGTAATGACTCCTATAAAGAATTTATTTTTACTCCACAGGAAATGGAACTTTATAGGGATCTGTGGCTCGAGCGGCTGAACGAGTTTAGTGAAATAGATAAGTTAGCTGCTTAGTAACTTAATAGGGAGTAAATCCCTCTGGGCAGCATTTTCAGCCGTTGCGTGACGGCTCGTGTAGAGCGACAGATTATTTGACCACAGCGACAAATAATTTGTCAAGTTCTTCAAGCTTGTAAGCTTCGCTCTAGAGGAATCTGATTTTTAGCGTTTCTGATATGAAGCTATAGAAATTGCTTGAACAAGCAATGTATAAGAATTTGGATTGTTGACAAAGAATCTGCCGTTTTGGTCAAATAATTTGTCGCTCTACAACTAATGTACATCGGGATGACTGGATTCGAACCAGCGGCCCCTTCGTCCCGAACGAAGTGCGCTACCAAGCTGCGCCACATCCCGGCATAAAAATGCCATTATAAATTAACAATATCACAACCCGTGCCAAATAACAGAATTACATCTATATATATGATCACTTTACCCAAGGCTTTGCTTGCTACGATTAAATTTGTATAACTCTAGTGGTAAAAGCGGATTGTGACTGTAAAACCAGACTGGTTGCGGGTAAAAGCACCTCAGCGTGAGCGCATTGGTAACGTTAAAGATATTTTGCGGGATTTAGCCCTCAATACAGTTTGTGAGGAAGCATCCTGTCCGAATATTGGTGAATGCTTCAAAGCTGGGACTGCCACATTTTTAATTATGGGCCCGGCTTGTACACGCGCTTGTCCCTACTGCGATATTGATTTTGAGAAAAAACCCAAACCACTAGACCCCACGGAACCTGCACGACTAGCAGAAGCTGTTCGCCGCATGAAACTTAACCATGTTGTAATCACTTCTGTAAATCGAGATGACTTGTCAGATGGTGGTGTGTCTCAGTTTATAGCCTGTATTAATGCGGTTCGCACTGTTTCACCAAACACCACAATTGAGGTGCTAATTCCTGACTTGTGCGGTAATTGGAATGCTCTAGAGTTGATTCTACAAGCTGCACCAGAGGTATTAAACCACAATACAGAAACTGTTCCACGCCTGTATCGCCGGGTACGTCCCCAAGGAAACTACGATCGCACTTTAGAATTATTGCACCGCTCTCGCCAAGTTTCCCCTAGCACATACACTAAATCTGGTATCATGGTTGGACTCGGTGAAACTGATGCCGAAATTCGCCAGGTCATGCAAGACTTGCGAGCCGTAGATTGCGACATTTTGACAATTGGGCAATACCTCCAACCTAGTCAAAAACATTTGCAAGTAAATGAATTTATCAATCCAGAACAATTTGCTGCTTGGAAGGCATTCGGCGAAGAAATAGGATTTTTACAAGTTGTTTCTTCACCATTGACAAGAAGCTCATATCATGCAGAACAAGTCAGGGAATTAATGCAACGTTATCCCCGCAGCCAATTTTAGATTTGAGATTTGTTCTTGCGTTTAAATTCGGGCACAACTCTTGGAGATGCTGTTCGCATTCAGACCTTTTTAAATTTTGGATTTTGAATTATTCAATTCCAAAATCCAAAATTTAAAATCTAAAATTCGGTGAGTTAAGAGAATGGGGTGATGGGGAGACTTTTGATTAATGACTAATCCAAAAACTGTAGCAATTCTTGGTGCGGGTGCTTGGGGTGCATCTCTGGCAAATCTCGCCGTATCAAATGGTCATCAGGTGCGCGTGTGGTCACGTCAAGGTTCGCAAACTATCCAAGCAGTTTTAAAAGATGTCCAAATCGTCCTATCCGCTATCTCGATGATTGGTGTGAGGGATGTTGCTTCCCAAGTCCAGTCTTCCCCCCTTTCTCCAGAGACAATTTTTGTCACAGCGACGAAAGGCTTAGACCCTCAAACCACCTGCACGCCGTCGCAAATTTGGCAAACAGTATTCCCTAACTATGCAGTGGTTGTCCTATCTGGGCCTAATTTATCTAAAGAAATTCAAATGGAATTACCAGCAGCAACGGTGGTAGCCAGTAATATTCCCACGGCTGCGGAAGTAGTGCAGTTAGTATTTTCTTCTGGGCGTTTTCGGGTATACACCAATCCCGATCCTTTGGGGGTGGAATTGGGGGGAACACTGAAAAATGTGATTGCGATCGCAGCCGGTGTGTGCGATGGTTTACAACTAGGAACCAATGCTAAAGCTGCTTTAGTCACCCGTGGACTTACAGAAATGGTTCGCATCGGCAACAACTGGGGTGCGAAGACAGAAACATTCTATGGTTTATCAGGTTTAGGAGATTTGTTAGCAACCTGCAATAGTCCCTTAAGTCGCAATTACCAAGTCGGCTATCAGCTAGCTGGTGGTAAGTCACTTACAGAAACTCTCGAAAATTTACAAGGAACTGCTGAAGGAGTGAACACTTGCCGGGTTTTGATGCAACGAGCCAAGCAACAAAACATTCCTGTTCCAATTACTGAGCAAGTTTACCGTTTACTCCAGGGTGAAATTACACCTGGACAAGCGCTTGATGAACTGATGCTGCGAGATATCAAGCCAGAGTACAACTACTAGTAGTCTGTCAATTGAACTTTGAGGAGTAGAAAAATTCTTCAATTTCTCTTCTTTCCTTCTTCCTTCTCTTCTCTACGAGAGGCTGCGCCAACAAGATGCTGCGCGTAGCTTGCTTCCCCGTAGGGGTACGCGTACTTCCCATCTTTGTGGTTCGTTCCTTAACACAAGGGTATTAAATTATATTCTTTCTCCCCCTGCTCCTCTTCTCCCCTGCCTCCCCTGCTCACCTCAACAGATAACATCAGTAGACCAAACCCTATTACCACCTCTTCTATATCCGTGTCGAGATAATTTTTGCCGTTAATACTAATCACTTCCTTAATATCTATTAGCTCTACTTATACCTGGATAATCCTGAGAAAAAATTGCTAAATCGTCAGGATATTACTTTTGTAGCCATGTAAATGTGACTATGCCAATTATAAAGATGACATTCACTTAAGGATGTTTATACTGTGTTACAAAAGTTACTATTAAAAACCATCAAGGTTGAAATGTTAACTAAGTAGTTGAAATATTGAAAACCTAGCTGCCGATTTGAATAGCTATTGGTTCAATCAAAAGTTTATCAGCCGATTAAGTTCAGTAATGCTGTATCCAATAAAACCATTACAGTTAATTTCAAAAAAAAACTGTAATGGAACGTTCAACCATGTTAGTTCATCGTAAATCACGGGAACAATAGCAACAGTTGAATAGCTGACCGTAATCTAAGCTGACCGAAATCTATTGTTACCTGGAGCCATTGAGACGATCTTTATGCCAGCAACATCTTTTTATGCAGATGCCCCCTACAATACCAAAAAGTCTAGCCAGGCTTTGGACTCGGATCTCACGGTTGACGAAAGTGAGTTATCGGTAGATGACCTACAGGAGCTAGAGATAGCTTCTGCTGACAATGCTAACTTTGCTGCTAACACTAACCGTCGGAGTACAGACCTAGTACGTTTATATCTCCAGGAAATTGGTCGGGTTCGCTTGTTAGGGCGGGATGAAGAAGTTTCAGAAGCTCAAAAAGTCCAGCGTTACTTGCGGATGCGGATAGTACTTGCTAACGCCGCCAAGCAAGGGGATGAAGTGATTACGCCCTATCTCCGGTTAATTGAAGTTCAAGAACGCCTTACCTCAGAACTGGGACATCGCCCGTCTTTAGAAAGGTGGGCTGCTACTGCTGACATAATTTTATCGAATCTTAGACCAACTTTGGCAGAAGGCAAACGTCGCTGGGCTGAAATTGCCAAGTTGACTGTAGAAGAGTTGGAGCAAGTTCAGTCCCAAGGACTCCAAGCAAAAGAACACATGATTAAGGCTAATCTTCGCCTAGTTGTGTCTGTTGCTAAGAAGTATCAAAATCGTGGTTTGGAATTGTTGGATTTAGTCCAAGAAGGCACACTTGGTTTGGAGCGGGCTGTAGAAAAATTTGACCCAACTAAGGGTTATCGCTTCAGTACTTATGCTTACTGGTGGATTCGTCAGGGAATTACACGGGCGATCGCTACTTCTAGTCGCACCATCCGCCTCCCTGTCCATATTACCGAAAAGTTAAACAAAATCAAAAAGGCCCAACGCAAAATTGCTCAAGAAAAAGGTCGCACCCCTACTCTAGAAGATTTAGCAACTGAGTTAGAGATGACACCCACTCAAGTACGAGAAGTTTTGTTGCGGGTTCCTCGCTCCGTTTCTTTGGAAACCAAAGTAGGTAAAGATAAAGACACTGAGTTAGGGGAATTACTCGAAACTGACAGTGTAACTCCAGAAGAAATGTTAATGCGAGAATCTTTACAAAGAGATTTGCATCATCTTCTGTCAGATTTGACTAGCCGGGAACGCGATGTAATTTTGATGCGGTTTGGTTTGGCAGACGGTCATCCTTACTCATTAGCAGAAATTGGCCGCGCTCTCGATTTATCACGGGAACGAGTCAGACAAATAGAATCCAAGGCTTTGCAAAAGCTACGTCAACCCAAGCGTCGCAACCTCATCCGTGACTATTTGGAGTCTCTAAGTTAGTCATTTGTCATTTGTCATTTGTCATTAGAAAACTACACTTGGCAAATGACTACGGACAAAAGGCTGATTTGATCCCCTTGTAAAAAGCCTTTTAGAGGCTTGTAGCAAATTATTTGCATTTAGTTGTACAAGAGTTTCCCCAGACCTTTGCTCAAATATCTTGAAGGTGGGGATCAACTGAACAATTCAAAATTAACTTATACAAAATTCAAAGTCAAGGGATGCAATCGTTACAAGTATCCTAACTATTAGCTGTATGCAAATTAAATGCACTACAGCTTATTACTTGATTTTTGCTCGAGATTTGATGAATTGTTCTTAAATATTTAGCATATATTCTCAATAGGCAATGATTGTTGCAAATTGCTCCCAAGATTTGTTATATTCTCAATTAACGAGCTTTGTTGAGAAATATTAGTATGACTGTCTACACAACTACTTCACTCAAGGCAGAACTGAACGAACGAGGCTGGCGATTAACTCCCCAGCGCGAAACAATTTTACACATTTTTCAAGAACTTCCGCAAGGTGAACATCTAAGCGCGGAGGATCTTTATCATCGGCTAGAAACTGATGGTGAAGGGATCAGTCTGTCAACTATTTATCGAACTTTGAAGTTGATGGCAAGAATGGGAATTTTACGAGAACTAGAACTGGGTGAAGGACATAAGCATTATGAAATCAACCAGCCCTATCCCCATCACCACCATCACTTAATTTGTGTTAAATGCAACTCAACTATTGAATTTAAAAATGACTCAATTTTAAAAATTGGCTCGAAAACTGCTCAAAAAGAAGGTTTTCACCTGCTAGACTGTCAAATGACCATCCATGCAGTGTGTCCCAAGTGCCAACGGGCACTGATGCCGCTTTAGCACTTGGGTAGATAAAAAACAAAACTACTCAAATTAACCAAATAAATGGAATTTTGAGCAGTTCGTAGTTTGTTGTTACTGGAGGCAAGCAACCAGTTGGGGACTGATACTAACAACGCCAAAGCGGATGTTAAAAGCGTCCGCTCTTAAGATCCTTGAGGCTGATGCCATAGAATTCTTGGGCTTGTTTAATTGCTTTTTTGGTGTCAGCTGCCATCACACCGTTCAGCTTGCCTTTATAAAAACCCCGCTCCCGTAGTCGCGTTTGGATTTCTAAGGTATTAAATTCGCTTTTGCTAGTAGTATTAACTGAGCTATATAACTTAGCTCGCGTAGTTGGGCCAGCAACACCACTTGCTGACAAGTAATTAGCTGCTTGGAATCTTCGTACAGCATCGGCAGTGTAAGGGCCATAGTAGCCATTTGGCTCTCCCTCTAAGTATCCTGCCTGGATTAATTGTTCTTGAAGTACTCTAACTGGCTCACCGCGATCGCCTACGCGAAGTTTGTTTCGATTGATTACCTTTGTGGGAGCCTCTTCTCCATCACCAATACCAATTCCCGGCAATTTAGCTAATGTTGCTGGGCCAACAACACCATCAACGCTTAATTTGTAAGAATCTTGGAACCGCTTGACAGCTTCTTCGGTAATTGGGCCAAATATTCCTGTGGCGTTCCCGTAATAAAAGCCTGCGACTCTTAAGCGTTCTTGCAAAGCTCTAACATCTTCACCTTCAGCCCCTTTAGCAAGGTAGTTGGAATTGCGGCGTTGGCTAGTTGCTGAACTAGCTGAACTAGTAGTACTGGGCTTTTTGGCTTGTGCGCTTCTTACAGCAGTAGTTTTTTTCGCTTGCCAACTTTCTAATTTTTGCAGGGTGCTTGCTCCAACAATGCCGTCCACTGGTAAACCAGCGGCCTTTTGAAAGCGCCGCACAGCTTCTTGTGTGGATACGTCATATACTTGGGTAACAGAAGCTTGGTAAAAACCTGCTGTTTTCAACTTTTGTTGTAGATTTCTGACGGAAGGGCCTTGATCGCCTTTTTCCAGTGCCATGACGCTGCTAAGGGCGCCAAAAATAGATAAAGACAGAGCAAGGGGCAACATATACTTCCAAGCCTTACCTGAAAGCCGTTTCCAGTCTGGTGCAGCTGCGTCCTTAAACAAGGAACTGAGGGAGACCAATTCACTGGGTGTGCTGTCTTCGTAGGCGAAAGCTAGGTGCAAATACGCAAGATTTTCCATATTTGTTTCCTACACCATTGATTTTTCTTCGATCACTGCTTCAGCTTGATGTACTAGGTTCCTCAAAGCTTCTAATGTTCCTATATTTACATCCTCCCACAAATTGCGCTTGTGTGCTTCTAATAATTTTTCTGCAATATCTCGCAGTGCATAAGGGTTTTTTTCCTGAATAAATTCCGAGACTACTGGATCGAGCAAGTAAGCTTCTACTATACCTTGATACATGTAATCTTCGACACATTTAGCTGTTGCATCATAGGCGAATAAAAAATCTACCGTCGCCGCCATTTCAAAGGCTCCTTTGTATCCGTGGCGCATAATTCCCGCAATCCACTTGGGATTAACTACGCGAGAACGATACACTCGGGCAATTTCTTCTTTCAGTTGGCGGACTCGTGGTTTAGCGGGTATAGAATTATCACCAAAATAAGTTTGGGGATTTTTTCCCTGTAGAGAACGCACCGCCGCAGTTAAGCCACCCTGAAATTGGTAATAATCATCAGAATCTAGTAGATCGTGTTCACGATTATCTTGATTGTGTAGGACAACTTGCATTTGCGCCAAGCGTTGCTTGAAGGCTTCGGGGGAAGGGAGTGGGGAGTAGGTATTGGGGACTGGGGAACTCGGGC
>NZ_CAXTNE010000054.1:8280-32660 GCF_964245445.1 uncultured Nostoc sp. | reverse complement strand
TCCCTGTCCCGAAGCCGTGAAGCGGAGCGGAACATGGGTATCAAGCCCCGTCATAAAGGACGTTCTCGATTGGTCGGAGTACAAGATCCGTTACTACCTCCCCCCAGCTAAGAGCTCCCCGCTCCCTTGCCTCTTTTGACAATCCATTCGTATTAGATGCCACATTAGCAGAACGGGCATACTGTAATTCATGAAAAGTAGCACAGCTAGCTGTGCTACTTTTCATGCAATAAAATATACTTATACCGTTTCTTTGTGAAGGTGCGCCAAATCTCACAAGATCGCGTTAAAAAAATCTTGAACAGAGGTAATTTGTCAGATATTGTAATGAAAAATTATACAGGCTGCATAAGGAATTGTCTTTAATATTAAATGTTTTACTAGTGCAATAATTCCTCAACTTGATGCTGGCTCCACAAAGTTCTATATAAACCCCGTTGTTCCAACAGTTGTAAGTGATTGCCTGTCTCGACAATTTTTCCCTTTTCCATCACAAAAATTCGGTCAGCCGCCGCCGCCGCCGATAATTGATGGGTAATGAAAATTACTGTTTTGCGTACAGTACCACCGGAGAGATTTTTGAGGATTTGCGTAGCTGTTTGATTATCCACACTAGAGAGGGCATCATCCAAAATTAACACTGGAGCATTAACCAGCATAGCCCTAGCTAAGGCAGTACGTTGTCGTTGACCGCCAGAAAGAGTAATACCGCGTTCACCAACAATAGTTTCATATTGCTGGGGAAAATTGTTAATTTCTGATTCAATTTGGGCAAGTTTAGCGACAGATTCTATCTGCTCTTGTTTGCTAATTGGGTCACCGTAGCGGATATTATTTTTGATTGTAGTGCTAAATAGAAAACTATCTTGAGGAACGTAGGCGATCGCACCTCGTAAATCTGCCAACGCTATCTTCGTAATATCCACCCCATCTAAAAACAATTGTCCTGATTCAATATCCAACAAGCGCGGCAAAGCATTGGCTAAAGTGGATTTTCCCGAACCAATTGCTCCAACAATGGCTACGGTTTCTCCCGGAGCAATGGTAAAGTTAACATTTTTTAGGGCTGGAGTAGTGGAACCAGGGTAAGTATAGGTGAGATTTTTAGCTGTCACTTCCCCTTTAAGTTCAGCCACTGGTAGATGTATGGCATCGGCTGTGTCTTGAATTTTCGGTGTGACAGAGAGAATAGATTCAAGGCGGTCTATACTAACTTCACCCCGTTGGTAGGCTGTAATTGTGAATCCTAAAAGGGCTGTGGGGAAAACTAGACGCTCTACATAAATTAACAGTGCTAAAAAATCGCCAACCTGAAGCGTCCCAGAAGACATCCGCGCCGCCCCTAGCCAGATAATTACCAGAGAACTGACATTAGCTAGCCCGCCAATTAGCGGAAACAGTGTATTTCGGAGTTTTGCCAGTTCCAGGTTAGCAGTCAATAGCTGCTGATTTTTTTTGGCGAAAGCTCGACGCTCGTTTGCTTCTTGGGCATAGATTTTAATTAAGGCAATGCCACTGATATCCTCTTGGATGAGTCCGCTGATGTCAGAGAGTTGCTCTTGGACTGCTGCTTGTTGTTTGCGTAAGCGATTGCTAAACAGACTCACTAACAAGAGCATAAAAGGGTACACTGCCAGAGAGGCTAGTGTAATATCTACACTAATCGCCAGCATTACTGGCAGTGTCAGGGCGTAGGCAAACACGGTATTTGCTAAACTCAAAACTGCAAAACCCAACAACCGCTTGATATTGTCCACATCACTGGTAGCCCGACTAATCAAATCGCCAGCAGTATTACTAGCAAAATAAGCCGGCTCCAGCTTGAGTAAGTGTTCAAAAATCCTTTGTTTCAGGTCAAATTCCACCTGACGCCCCACCCCAAATAGCCAAATACGGGATGCCATCCGCATTAGCCACATCGCCGAACTGAGTAAGACAATGATTACTACGTCATGTATTATTTGGCTCAAGACAAAGGTTGTGGAGAGTTTGTCAACACCAGCACGAATCAACAAAGGGATATAAACGCCTAGTGCATTGACAGACAACAAAGCGAGAATGCCTAAAGACGCCTCCCGCCAATGGGGACGTAGGTAAGCAGTGAGTTTAGCGATTCGTCGAGATTTTGCCATTAAAGCAATTTTGCAACTTTATCATCCTAGATTAACTGCTAGTCCAAGAAGACAGCTATGTAGGGGATTGGGGATTGGGGATTGGGAAACAAATCCTTTTAAGATTTAGTTGGGTCTGAATCCCTATTTAAATCTTCCCAATCCCCAGTCTTTAGTTTAATGAAACCCTTGCAAATTCGTAGTTCCGAATTCAGTGCAACGTTACTAAAGCGTAGCATTGCGGTCTTTTTAGTATTTCTTTTTTTACTTTATTACCGCTGAACACGCAGGAACCTGTAAATTTCAAAGAGATAAGTTTCCCAAGTTCTGGTTGTCAATTGCAACGTTTCCGCATTCGGTACAAAGTCTTCAAGTCGTAAACCGCGTGTGCGAATATCTTGAGGACTTCCTTGTAATAAGTAGGGAGGCACTCTCAAATTATAAGAAAGAATGCGATCGCGCGTCACATCTGAGATGTTCCCTGTGGTGGTTTGTTGCCCTAATGCCAGCAGTGTCCCAGATGTTGGTGCAGCACTTGCTACATAGGTTTCACCTGTCATTGCTAGAGGTGCCCTATAAAGGAAATAGGCGACTGCTGGTGTACTTGCCAATAGCAAAATCGTCAGTGCCCAACCTACCAAGTATCCTCCTGGTTTGTCTATCCCACCTCCTTTGATTCTCTGAGCTGCAAAAATCATCATTAAAACAGAGGCTCCTAGAGGCTTGAGTGGAAAAGATAGCAGCCTCGACAACGATGCTACAGCTGGTTCATTGGGGTTAACAAATGATAGGGCTATGATTACCAAGATAACGACTAGGATTAATCGCCCGACAAAAGTTCCAGAAGGATAAAATCGCTGGAACAGAGAATATACGATAGTGCCAATCAGCAGCCACAGCAGTACTCGGCTTAACAATAGAAACATAGATTAACTCTCAAATTTTCTGGTGCAGTGAGCCAATGTGGTGGTAAGACAGTCCGCCTTGGTTGGGATTTCCACGCCATTTCTCTTGTTCAGAAAAGAAGTGGCTCCCCAAGAGGAACTGTCGTGCATGGTTTCCCTGCATAAAACAACTAGCGACTTCTTAGCTTTAGCGACGCTAGGAGCGTCACCCGTAAGGGTCAACCTAGAGGTTTCGGGAAATGGATTTATTTTATTGTCAAATTGTAATCGCACTGTTTGACTTAAAATACTTCAAACCTCACACCCAAAGACTACCGTCGTAGTGATTTTAGTGCAATTTTTTGACACTGCGTCTATTATTTATAATTTTCCAGAAGAGTAATATAGTACCGATAAACTAGATTAATTGAGTAATGGACTCAAAAGGAAAAACTATGTCGCCTGGAAAGTCTACCATTTTGGTCACGGGGGGAGCTGGATATATTGGTTCTCATACGGTGCTTGCCTTAAAGCAAGCGGGTTATAACGTTGTCATACTTGATAATCTGGTCTATGGGCATCGTGATTTGGTAGAAAAAGTTTTACAGGTAGAACTGATAGTAGGGGATACAGGCGATCGCGCCTTGCTAGATCATCTATTTAAAACCCACGATATTGCTGCTGTGATGCACTTTTCTGCTTATGCTTACGTAGGAGAATCGGTGACTGATCCAGCTAAATATTACCGCAATAACGTTGTTGGTACTTTGACCCTCTTAGAAGCGATGCTGACGGCATCTGTGAATAAATTTGTTTTTTCTTCTACCTGTGCTACCTACGGAGTGCCGGAATTTGTACCCATTCCAGAAACCCATCCTCAAAATCCGATTAATCCCTATGGGGCTACAAAGCTAATGGTTGAGCGGATTCTGTCTGATTTTGATGTTGCTTACGGTTTTAAATCAGTGCGTTTCCGCTATTTTAATGCTGCTGGTGCTAATCCCAGTGGCTTGCTTGGCGAGGATCACAACCCAGAAACCCATTTGATTCCCTTGGTGCTGATGACAGCTTTAGCCAAACGAGAATCCATCTCAATTTTCGGCACTGATTACCCTACGCCCGATGGTACTTGTATTCGTGATTATATTCATGTTAACGACTTAGCAGATGCCCATATTTTGGGATTGGAATATTTATTAAAAGGTAATGATAGCGAAGTTTTCAATTTGGGCAATGGCAGTGGTTTTTCTGTCAGAGAAGTCATTGCAGCTACTGAACAGGTGACAGGAATTTCTATACCAGTAGAAGAACGCGATCGCCGTCCTGGTGATCCTCCAATTCTTATTGGCGCGAGCGAAAAAGCCAGAACAATTTTAGGCTGGAAACCTCAGTATCCATCCATCAAAGATATTGTTTCTCATGCGTGGCAGTGGCATCAAAAGCGACACAAATAAAAGTTAGGAGTTAGGAGTAGAGACGCGATTAATCGCATCTGTAAATTTTAGATTTTTCCTTCAATCCAAAATCCAAAATCCAAAATTGTTAAGTCTTGAATTCATAACTTTCAACTCCTCACTCCTAACTTCTAACTACTCCCCACTCCCTCTCATACTTCGTAGTACGACAAATAAGATGCCAATAAATCCGAGGATTGGAAGCGCGATCGCCCAAATTGGTAATTGCTGAGATTCACCCTCTACTAAATTCCCATTGACATCTCGTAGGTTTTGTGTATTCTGTGTAGACCCGCCTGCCACAGTAACTTCAAATTTGAACTCAAAGGGTTTGAATCTTGCTCCAGAAACTGGTTTACCATTTAGTTGCAACTGATAAATACCTGGCTTGGGAAAGACAACTTCTGCACCTGGAATACCTTGATAACGTTCAGCGGCCACAGGTTGTAACTGTGGTTCTAACAAGGGTGGCTCTCCGGCGGCATAAGGTTCGGCATAAACAGCCAACTGACAATTACACTGTGACAGGGGAATCACTCTTCCACCTCTGCGGGTAAGTGCAAACCAGGCTTGGCTTGATTCTCCAGCACGAGGATTATCATTTGGTTCAATGTGGAGGGTGCCACCGACATCTCCAGCTACTTCTACTTTATGAGCAGACGCCGGGTAAATATTAGTTATTGATATAACTAAGCAACTCAGGAATAATAAATACTTTATTGTTCCTTGATTCCAGAAAATGCCTTTGAGCGGGTAAAGCCTCTGTTTTTGACTCGTTGGGATGGAGCCAGAAAATAAAGATGATTTACCGCGATTTTGTTGGAGGGACATAAAACTTTTCTACGGCTAACTTTGACCAAAAAAAGCGCGAACGTACCATCAAGACATTGAGGGTAATAATTACCATCAGTACTACGGCTGATTTATTTCCCCAAGTTAATTGCGAGGAACCCAAGTAATGGGAACCAATCAACACAGTATGAATGGCACTCAAGAGCAAGGCTGGCACACCCAATAGATGAATCTGTCGCCAACGCTTGCCCAAAGATTTCTGCAACGATTCCCAACTTGTTAAAGCGGCGGGGGACATTAATACCAATGCTACAGCACCCGCAGCCATACCCCACTGAAATTCTGGCGGCAGGAAGGAAAAGGCAGCAAATTTCCATTGCAATGAGTGTTCTATCATGTGGACGGTGTGAACCACAGAAAGCACAAAAGATCCCACTCCCAAGCCCCGGCGGTAACGCAGTGGTGATGCCCACAAGCCACTAATAGGACGTGCAATTAAAGCCAAAATTAAGCAGATTAAGGCAGCGTGTCCGGTGTAATCTACCATTGTGTCACCAGTCCGCAACAAGGTGATAACACCAATGATCAGTGTCACCCAACCGCCTAATCGAAACAATTGACTGCGCTTGTCTTTACTTACTAAAGAGCTAGAAACGCCTACACCTAGCATGGTGGGTAGAGTTCCCAAGCCAAAAGCTAGCATAGTTGCCCCACCCATCCATAAATTGCCCGTTTCAGCAGCTTTAATTTGGGCAGCATACAGGAAACCACAGGGCATTAAACCCCAAGTCATTCCCAAAAGCATTGGCGTCCACCATTTGGTTTTTAAGGAAAGCTTAACCATTCCTGTGCTGAGGCGATCGTGTAAACTACCTTGTAATAAAGGGTGTAACACGGGAATGCGCGGCAGTAAATCGGGTTTTACTTGTCCTAAGCCAAACCAAATCAGCATTACACCAGTTAAAATTGCCATCCAGCGCCGGAAGTCGCTACCAACACCCGCTAGCTGTCCACCTTGCAGCAATACCGAACCTAGCGCCCCAATGCCAGCACCGACTAGAGCATAGCTCAACATCCGCCCCAGGTTTAGCAGGATATGAAATTTTAATTGCTGTTGCCAAGTGTCGGACTTTTCTAAGGTTGATGTGCGTCCTAAAGAGGCTGTTGGTGGTGTTTTCGGCTGATGAGACAAGGAAAATGCCACTGTTAAAGGGCCACACATCCCAAAGCAATGTCCAAAACTACCCAGGAACCCCACGATCGCGATCAGCAACAAATCTACCATAAAAAAAGCCCTGAGTTCTGAGTCATCAGTTCTGAGTGTCAGAATAAAGATTTTGAAGAAGTAATAAGAAATTCTTTTCTTCTTTACTCAGTACTCAGCACTCCTCTAGTGGGGCAATGTAAGTGAAGTTGCGATCACTGTCAAAAGACAATCCGTCAAACTTGATGTTTATTCATAGGAAAAAAGCCTGGGTGTAAACATCTGTAAAAAATTCTCGTTCTAAATCTCACCACCTTGAAAGGGCTAAATATAGGATTTACGCATTGACAAAAAATATAATCCATGCATTTTAGATCGTGCTATCACTGCTAAGGTTCTCTAAAATATACTCACGTAGAACTAAAGTGACCTGGCCCAATTAGATGAGGTATATTGGGCTTAGGACAAATAGATTAAAGCCATAATTACTGGCTTTGTTTATCATGGAAACCTTGAGACTTCGTAAGATCAAAAACAAATTGATACCATCTTTTCAAAGTCTAAAATTTAGACGTAGTAAGAATGGGGTACTTTTCGTTGTGAAATATTCTCATAATCCTCAAACCACACCTGACAAGTCTGAATTTGAAAAGGCTATGGAAGCTTATCAAAAAGTAAGCAGTAAGTATAGGAATGCACTTCGTGAGCTAGCTCAGTGAATGATATTTTTTGGTTGAGTGAGGCAGTCATTAAAGCTATGCACGAAGAACAACTAGCAGAACACGGCGGACTTCCAGGTATAAGAGATAGAAATCTGCTTTTAGCTAGTTTAGATAGAGCTAAAAATTTATTTGCTTATGGTGAACCTACACCAACTGTTTTTGAGTTAGCGGCAGCTTATGCTTTTGCATTTGGAAAAAATCATGCATTTCTAGATGGTAACAAAAGGGTAGCTTTCGTATCGATGGCTACCTTTATTATATTGAATGAGTATTCTTTAGAAGTGCCAGAAAAAGAAGTTGTATTAATGAGAAAAAGACTTTCAACTGATCAAGAGACTCAAGAATCGATAACAAATTGAATAAAATAAAATTCTATTAAAATAGACAATTAAGCTGATTGCAAAGTGACTTTGCAAGTTTATCTAAGAATTTAGGGAAACAAAATATTAAACCCTTCCTAGCAATCCTGGAAAGTGATACCTGGGGATTTGCGCTACCCTAAGTCAGGAAGCCAAGGATAAATTACATGAGAAAATGGATTTGGCTGATGCTGTTGGTGCTGATGGCAGTTGCCGTGGTGGGTAGCAGAGGTAGCACGTTTTTTGAACAGCGTCCGTCGCCAGCAATTGTTGAGCGCATTCCAGTGGAAACACCCCAACCACAGCCAGAGTCAAAGGAAGTTGACAGTGCGCTGCAAGTGTCTACTAATAAGCTATTAACCCATATCCAAAAGTTGAATTATCAGCGCTACACAACAACAGAGCGATCGCTTACTCGCACTTATATCACAACTGAACTCACAAAATTAGGCTGGAAGCCCAAATTGGAAAAGTTCTCTGAGGGTGTGAATATTTTTGCCGAACGCCCAGGAACTAACAAAGCCGCTAAAGCAATTCTTGTGGGAGCGCATTACGACACTGTTGCTTTATCCCCTGGTGCTGATGATAACGCCAGTGGTGTAGCTGTGGTGCTGGAAGTAGCCCGCTTGCTCGGTTCCCGTCCTACGCCACGGACGTTACAGCTAGCTTTTTTTGACAAAGAAGAAGCAGGACTTTTGGGTAGTCAGGCTTTTGTTAGCAAGACAGCACGCTTACAAAACTTGAGCGGAGCGATCGTCATGGATATGGTAGGTTATGCATGTTACACTGCTGGGTGTCAAAAATACCCTGCGGGGTTGCCTGTTACCCCAATTAGCGACAAGGGCGACTTTTTGGCAGTAGTCGGTGATACAGAACATTTGCCTTTGCTGAGTGCTTTTCAAAACTCACAGATGCTCCCCTCAACCGCTCTGAATAAACAAAAATCAATGCCATCAGTCCTAACACTACCAATTCCTTTTAAAGGTTTACTGACACCAGACACGCTACGCAGCGACCATGCACCATTTTGGTATCAAGGTGTAGGTGCTGTGCTGGTGACTGATACCGCAAATTTACGTACTCCGCACTATCATCAACCTAGCGATGTTCCAGCGACTATCGAGCGATCGTTTTTTACCGGAGCAGCACAGATTGTGGTCAATGCTACTAATGCGTTGTTAGAGAAAAACGAAGTTTTGGAAACTCAACCATCAAGCTGAATTACGAATTATGTTGACTAGTTTCTAATTGAGGGAAAGTCAATGTCCAATTTTTTTTATCATTGATTTGAAAGTACAAACCTTGAAGAATCAGCCGCAGAGCCGTTCGAGTTCTAATAAAATTCCTCACCAGATAAGTTCCTGGTTCAGCAAAGATATCATTATAGTTTTTTATCTGACCAAATTGTTTTGAACAGTAACTGCCAGCACCTTTTACGGTTAATACAAAAAATGGAGCTTTTTTGTATTTGTCAGGAATCATAAAAATCCCATATACATGGTGACGACCACGCCAGGGCTGAACTATAACCTGAGTAGCATGTACTTGGAACTTTGTAGTTTTTGCAGCAAGAATTGCCTCGGAATTGCAATCAGAATTATTCACAGGCCACCACAGTATAATAATACTCAGAGAGAGCAGCAAAATCAAAATGTAGCGGAGTCTGCGATGCATAATGCCAAGAAAATTTGTTGATATGGCTGGTAGAATTTGATGGGTAATGATAAGCTACTAAAGTAGTAAGACTATCCCCTGGCAACACCTCTGCAACACGTTCTAAAAGGCAAAAAGAGAACATTAAGCAATCGGTTAAACTTTGCTGTCAAAAAAATTGTAGTCAAGATATCAGCCCACAAAAAGTTCAGATTGTAGATGCGTAGTTTACCGCCGCAGGCATCGCTTACCCGGTTTTAGACTTTCCTTACAGTATTAAACCTAGCTGAGAAGCAATCAGGCTTTTGTGGCTGTCAACACTGATTTATCCTCAATTTTTTTAGCTGTGATGAATTCTACAATTCGTTGCTTTTGTTATCGAAACAGAATTCAGTAGTTATAATTCATTCTGAATTATGACCGAAAAAGCAAATAGCGTAGCGTTAGCGAGTCCTCGTTCGCTTTTCGCGTCTCGTAGAGAGCGTCTGAATAAGCGGGTTTAAGTTCCTCACTAAATCTTTGATTTAGTAGTCTTCAATCAGTGATGAGTCTGAATCCTGCACTGATTGATTGATTCTGAATTCTTCTTCAAGTTTTTGATGTAATTCTGTTCACATCTGTTGATGCTTTGAGGAGATCAGTACAATGCCGATAGTAAAGCGGTAGCGAGTCTTGCCTACGGCATGCTGCGCGAACGAGCATTATACATAGGCCATCGTAGACATCGCTATCAAGTTCATGCATAAATCTGCTTTCATTGCTAGATAATTATTTGGGTAGCCAAATACACAAATATCCGTTATATTTCCGTAAGTAATACTTGGTATATATTTATGAGAAGAAGTTGGGGAAGTCTTAAGACAATTGCGGGTCTCTTTAGCGCGATTGCACTTACACAATTCGGGGCAAATACTCCGGCCATTGCGGCTGACACAGTTATTGTGCGTTTCGGTTTATTTACAGAAACCATCTCCCTTGCCGAGTTGCAAAAGGCTGCAAAAACTGGGGAATTGCCTGAGAGTTTACAGCCTTACGTTAAACGATTATCTGAACAACAACGCCGTTTTTTCTTGAGGGCGTTAGGTATGAATATACCGTTGAATGTTGTCACCGTTAATAGGTTAGTTAATACTCAGATTGGTACAACTATTCTCAGTGATTTTGCTACAGCCTTAGCGAGAAAGGACAAAGCTGGGGTGCAAGCATTGAGAGCAGGATTGGTATTAGGTTCTACTGCACCGCAAGGTCTTTCTATACTGAGTTTTATCGCGGCTTATCCCAGTAAACGTTTAGAAATTGATTTACCAAAGGCTTTTATAGTTGCAGGGAGTTTGAATACAGCTTTTTGGCGCACCCAGCAATTTATGCTAGCGTTGACGCGTAGCGGCTTGTGGTCAGACATCGTTCCCCAACTGGACTCCAAAACACCGCAGATTGCTTACCCTTTTGATCCCAGTCAACCAGGAACCGCTCAAGTAAAAATACTCAACTTAAGCCTGAATGACCAAAAGCGCGACCGTAAAATTCCAGTTGATGTTTACTGGTCAACTGCTGCAACTTCCGACAAACCCCTGATTGTCCTTTCTCACGGCTTCACGTCAGTCCGCACAGACTTGTATTACCTGGCAGAACATTTAGCATCCCACGGTTATGTAGTAGCAGCTTTAGAACATCCCGGTAGTAACCAGACAAATACTAACTCAGCATTACAAGGCAAAACCAGTCTTATGAAGCCTCAGGAGTTTTTGGATCGCCCTCAAGATATTAGTTTTATCCTCGACGAATTAGAAAAGCTCAACCAAACGGCTAATCATCCGCTACAAGGGAAACTTGCAACCAATAACGCGATGGTCATTGGCCATTCTTTTGGTGGTGGTACAGCTTTAGAAATTGCTGGAGCAGAGTTACAACTCGCACAACTCAAACAACGCTGTAAAAATAACTTGACTATTTTCAGTGAGGGAGAAGTTATGCAGTGCATCGCTCAAAAGCTACCAGAAAATACCTATCAACTACGGGATACTAGAATAAAACAGGCGATCGCTCTCAATCCTACAACTTCTCTGATTTTTGGCGAAACTGGGTTAACTAAAGTGCAAGTTCCTACCCTAGTGTTAGCAAGTTCCGCAGATAAAACCACCCCAGCTTTAACAGAACAGATTGCGGGATTTGACAAAATTCCATCCCCAAAATGGCTAGTTGGTATAATTGGCGGTACTCATCTGAGTGTAAAAGACCCCACTACCACATTGGATCAGATAGGAAAACCAAATACACCAATTAGTGGTGGTGAAGTTGTAGGTGAACAAGCAGCAGATGTTCGCAAGTACGTTAAAGCTATAGCTTTGGCCTTTGCTTTCCAGATGACTCCAGAAGCTAAAAAATATGCTATTTTTCTGACATCAGATTATGCCCAATTTGCTTCAACTAAGGCATTTCCATTTCGCCTAATTACGCAGATTCCTCCTCATGCTATGGCAGTGGTGAAAGAATTTGTTGAGAAATAAGCGACTTCCAATTAAACAAACATCCAATTTTGTAAGTAGCTTCCTTATAGGATGTTTGAAAATTAACAAATTATACCAAATACTCCGCTTACATTCTTCTCTGCGTTGGCGTCAGCCTGCCGTTATGCAAACGCACAGAGGCTTTAAAACCTTCATTACCTTGTAGGGAAGAGGGGGTTAGGTTTCTGAGGTTTTGATATTAGCAATAATACTTTTCAAACATCCTGTTAGGGGCTGCTGCCTCCAATAGATAATTGAGTTACTAAAATTAGCACTGACACCGCTCAGTTTCTTCTTAAAGTTCAGATTTTTAACGCGACTAGTCCATAAGTTACTAAATTTTTGCAGATGTCTAAGCCTTTGTTGAAACGGTACTAGCTTATCTTAATAAGACATTAAACTTTATCTATTAAGTAATATGCAGCTTGTAAAATTAGGCTTAATTTGTAAGATCTATCTAGATTAAAGTATAGTAACTTGATATTCAATGTGTGGCTACTGTTAAATCTACACTAAATTTTTACAGTAGAAATAACTATTTACACATAAACTTTATAATATACTTATTAAAAATAGTAGAAGCTTAAGAGTGTAAAAAAGTATGGGTATTTGCTGAATAATACAGATGTATTCTACCTAAAATTCCAAAATTGAAGAAGGCAGCTATGCTGAAGGCAATTATAGGGGGTCTAAATCCCTTCTAATTGAAAACCACTAAATTTACGATTTAGTGGGGGTCTTAAACCCAGTTTGGGCAAGGCACAAAGGCATAGCTTAAGACTTTTTCTGCCCTCCGCCTTCTGTCTTGCTTGAAGAACAGATAAGTGAACACAACTGGCTTGGTGCAAAATATGTTTGTGTATTTATTGGTGTAAACTCTTTTAAATTCACAAAAATGTTAAAGCATTTTTATCCGCTAAAGCCACAGATAACGCAAAATAGGAAGTTCAAGACTTGTTTTATTTCTTTAGATAATAAGTAGTTTCAGACATATCATCTTGTCAAAGTAATTTTGGATTCAGAGTTAGACAATTACCCTATTTGACTTAAGCTCATGGAACTTTATACACCTCTTGAAATCAAACAACTCGAGCAAAATGAAGACCTTCCTTACTTGATTGAAATTATGGATTGGGTGAAAAATTTTTTAGGAAGGCCTCATCCTAACTTAGGAAGACCCGGCGTAGTTTGCCCTTTTGTACCTCACTCTCTCAAGTCAAACAGTATTCGTCTGGCAGTTATTCACACAAAAGATTTGTATCCAGAACAATTAGAAGAAATTGTTGGGCGCTACCGAGATATCTTTCTTGAGATGGAAGTTAAAGAGGATGAATTAGCAATAAATAGAGCTTTCTTACTTATCTTTCCTGATATCCATATAGAAGATGCTCCTAAGTTAGTAGATAGTGTCCAACAAAAACTTAAACCTTTGTTTGTTGAGTCAGGATTGATGATAGGAGAATTTCATAAACGTAATGAAAGTCCTGGTCTGCACAACCCAAACTTTCGTCCGCTTCGTAGCCCTATCCCTTTGTTGGCTATCCGGTTTATGGTTGAAGCTGACCTACCCTTTCTTGAGAGTCCGGCTGATCCATACTTACGTATTCGATATCTGGAAGCTTATTTAAAGTGTTTTGGTCATAAATTTACAGATGAAACAAAGTTTAGAAATGCTCATAAAGCATTAGCTTTAGCGAAAGAACAAACAGCTATTTTCAGGTAAATATACCACTCTGTAGGGACATAGCAATGCCTATGCGTGTCAACGAAAATCGGCGGCAATCCCATTCCTTCAAGCAGTGGGAGGAATAAGCTAAAACACATCTAAATGTGCATATTAAAATTTTCTTAATATCTTGTGCGGTGAGCATCTTGCCTGCGCTAATTATGCAACTTAAATGCCGATTAGCTTAGTTGTCCGCCGATTTAGTCATTAGTCATTGGTACTAATCACTAATGACTTTTTTACTATTTCAAAGAGTACTGTTTTTTTATAAAAGCCGCACCTAAATTTTTTTTGTGTAAGGTTTCTTGCTTAGTTGTGTTGCCTTTTGGTCGGGTGGAAAGCCCCATCTCCTTGAGCAAACGGTTAATGTGACAATTGCTAACCTTAATTCCCAATTCTTTTGCCAAATGCTTGCTTAACCATTCTGCTGTCCAGTGTTCAAATGAATAGCCAACAAGGCGCGGACTATGGCTTACCAATTCTTTTAAACGAGCAAGGTATTGCTCATTTACAGTTTTAGGCCGTCCCATCAAGCGATCGCTCCATTTGTGAGCTTGTCCTGTTTGGGCGATCGTAATCCAGTAGCGTGCAGTCTCTTGAGAACATCCCAAAGCTTCACAGATTTGAGCCTGAGATTCACCTGCATCGCAAAGCAGCATAATTTCAATGCGACGGCGGTATTCTGCACGTAAGTCGGTTTCTAAGCTTTTCAGTAGATATCTGCGCTGAAAGGGTGTTAAGCAAAGACCTGCATTTTCCATAACGATTCCCCTTGGTAGAACTTGCACTCTTTGGAAGTTCGTTTAGCTTCTTTGCGAACCTCTGCTTACTTCTCGGAATCAAAAGTCTATGAATTCTGCAACTTGTTACAAAAATTTATAATTATCGTAAATTAAAGGGTTTAAGACCCCAACCATTACATGTAGCGTGGAGTCGGAGCTACTCCGCCTCCGATCCATTTCAGTCGGGGTTTAAATCCCCTTATGTAATGTCTAAAATGTTTAAATTTTGAATTTTGAATTGTTAACAGATGAATGGTCAGAAGTTAGGCTTTTCAAGCGTTGATGCTGTGACTAGTCAAAAGCAGCGATAAAAAAGTGACCATGAAATCAAAGATATAGCTTCAGTATCAAGGTGGGTGACTTGGAGTATCTCAGAGCGTCAAAACACTTGAATTTGCAAGACAAAAATACCTTTGATTGTGAATTTAGAAAGTTTCAAGAATGAGAACATAAGTCCTTGAGTTATGTGTAGAAAATCACTTGAAACCTATTGATTTTATCAAGTTAATATCAGAATATTTCAATGGAGTTAGACAAGACATCACTAATTCCACATCAACATTACTCTGGAAAAGGAAAACGACAATGTTAAACACCAAAGAACACTTCAAACAAATTGAGATGGACACTATTCAACAGGAACCATTGTTCACCGAGTTGACTCCCGAAGCAGCAGCTACTGTCGAGGGAGGCGCTTGGTACAAGGTGAGCGGAGTCAACGCTAAATCCTCTTTGAACATTCGTTATAGTCCCAGCACCAGCTCCAAGATCATCGGCTCTTTGAAGCCTAAGGAGTACTTTGAGACGGAAGATAGCGCCAAGGACGGGTTCCTCAAGCTCAGAGGACGAGCAGGATGGGTATCAGTGCTTTATGCCAGTCCAGCCGAGTAGACAAAATGAAAGCACGAGGGGCTACTAAGCAAGCTAAATAATTTTCATCGTTTAGATTACAGCTTTGCAGCAGTAACCTAACGCCTAGTAGTCCGAGCGGACAAGCTCAATACCCACTTTGGTCGGAGCAATTGCTCCGACCGAACTTTCTCCCCAAAATAATACCAATTGAGTTAGTTGTTGATAGAGTCATTTGTATTTTAATAGCGAAGCGTTCATTTTAAGCTCCAAAACAAAATAGGATAGGTCTTTAAGAAAAATGCGCTACCAAAGTGTACT
Organism: uncultured Nostoc sp.; assembly: GCF_964245445.1. Taxonomy (GTDB): domain Bacteria; phylum Cyanobacteriota; class Cyanobacteriia; order Cyanobacteriales; family Nostocaceae; genus Nostoc. Next base: position 17,296 of record NZ_CAXTNE010000054.1, on the reverse strand, counting down.
TCAACACAGTGAAGAAGACTGTGGTGCTGCTTGCATTGCCAATCATCATGTGAATGGTCATCAGTTAGGCTTTTCAGGCGTTGATGCTGTGACTGGTCAAAAGCAGCGAGAAAAAAGTGACGATGAAATCAAAGATATAGCTTCAGTATCAAGGTGGGTGAATTGGAGTATTTCAGAGCGTCAAAACACTTTAGTTTACAACACAAACATACCTTTAACTTAAAATTTTAAAAACTTAAATAATAAAAACATAAGTACTTGAGTTATGCGTAAAAAATCATTTTTAACCTATTGCTTTTATCAAGTTAATATCAGAATATTTCAATGGGATTAGACAAGACATCATTAATTCCACATCAACATCAATCTAGAAAAGGAAAGTGACAATGTTAAGCACCAAAGAAAACTTGAAACAAATTGAGATGGACACTATTCAACAGGAACCATTGTTGACCGAGTTGACTCCCGAAGCAGCAGCTACCGTCCAGGGAGGCAATTTGTACTTCGTGGTTGTCGATCCCGGATCATCGTTGAATATTCGTAGTAGACCCAACACCACCAAAAGCTCCAAAATCATCGGCTCTTTGAAAAATGGCGAAGCCATTGATGCGACAGTTCGCAAGACGGGGGGGTTCCGCAAGCTCATAGGACGAGCAGGATGGGTGGCAGCAAGGTTCACCATTGGGATGATAAACAACTAGTACAGCACGGCGTAAATGTCGTTTTATACGGGCAAAAAGGGAAAAAATATGTAATTGCTGACCCTGGTGTAGGCATCCGCTATCTCACCCGCGAGGAGTTGAGCGAAGGGTGGGGCAATGGCATCATGCTGCTGCTAACGCCAGACGATAGCCGTTTTTATCAGCAATCAGATGATAAAATTGGCGGCTTTGGGCGTTATCTGATGCGGGTTTTACCCTATCGTGCCATTCTTATTCAAGCGATCGCAATTAACATCGTCATTGGGCTACTTTCCCTTATCTCTCCTTTGATGATGCAATTGCTTACTGATGACGTATTAGTGCGAGGAGATACCCAACTGCTAACCGTGGTGGCAATTGGAGCGATCACTATGAGTCTATTTAGCAGTGTGATGGGTTTGGTACTATAAATAGGCTCTTAACTAGGAGAAAAAAGATGAAAAACCTGTAGGGGCGTACAACCATTGCTCCTACATGGGATTTTTTATTGTTAAGTAAAGTCCTTGATTTTCCACAGCAACCCTCTTTGTATAACTTGCACGGCTAGAAATTTGTCTGGATATTCACTGCGAACCACTGCGAACCTCCGCTTACTTATCGGAATCAAAAGTCCCTGAATTCCACAACTAGTTATAAAACTTCACAATTATTGCATGAATGGTCAGAAGTTAGGCTTTTCAAGCGTTGATGCTGTGATTGGTCAAAAGCAGCGAGAAAAAAATGACGATGAAATCAAAGATATAGCTTCAGTATAAAAATGGGTGATTTGGAGTATTTCAGAGCGTCAAAACCCTTTAATTCACAAGACAAAAATACCTTTAACTTGAAAATTAAAAAACTTAAATAATGAAAACATAAGTACTTGAGTTATGCATAAAAAATCACTTTTAACCTATTGTTTTTATCAAGTTAATATCAGAAGATTTCAATGGAGTTAGACAAGACATCACTAATTCCACATCAACATCAATCTAGAAAAGGAAAGTGACAATGTTAAACACCAAAGAATACTTCAAACAAATTGATGCAACTCTTGCCGTTAAGCAAGTTGATAATGAGACTGCTGCTTTAGACTCTCTGCTTGAAGAAATTTCAGATGACAAGTCTGCTTCTGTAGCAGGAGGAGCCGTAAGAGATTTCAGTGGCACACTTAATGCAGGATTTGGGATATTACCAACGCTGTATAAAACTACCAGCAAATTCAACGACATTTCAATTCGACTGACTAAGAACCCTTACGACTTGTACGTTTATGCCCCGCGCCCTAGCGGTGGTCAGGTCAACACTTATGACAGGTTTATTCCTGCAAACTACCGTGGTGTCATCACTGTGGCGGCAAATGTGAAAGATGGAACCTCTTTCCGGCTAGGCTTTTATTCTCCATCGGCAGCTACGTTTAAAATAGCAGGGCGAACAACCTTTTAGGAAGATGGTTTCAGGTTTTTGCCGTTAGTCTTGTCCGATTGCACTAACGAATTTAATTAAGTTGACCTACTTACTCATTTTTGAGTTGAGTCAACACCTCTAATATTTTGAAAACTAGCTCTGGTCGGGGTGAAAGCCCCGACTCACTTTCTCCTATGCGTAAGTTCTAAGTTATGAAATACCAAACTGTACTTCAACACAGCGAAGAAGACTGTGGTGCTGCAAGTCTAGCCACTATTGCCAAACACTACGGACGCACCTTTGCCATTAGTCGAATGCGAGAAGTAGTTGGTACGGGATCGCGGGGAACTAGTCTGCTGGGTTTGAGGCGGGGTGCAGAAACTCTAGGATTTAATACGCGTCAAGTTAAAGCCTCTCCACAACTGCTTGACCAATTGCATAAAGCCCCTCTACCCGCCATCATTCACTGGAAAGGCTACCACTGGGTCGTTTTATACGGGCAAAAAGGGAAAAAATATGTAATTGCTGACCCTGGTGTAGGCATCCGCTATCTCACCCGCGAGGAGTTGAGCGAAGGGTGGGGCAATGGCATCATGCTGCTGCTAACGCCAGACGATAGCCGTTTTTATCAGCAATCAGATGATAAAATTGGCGGCTTTGGGCGTTATCTGATGCGGGTTTTACCCTATCGTGCCATTCTTATTCAAGCGATCGCAATTAACATCGTCATTGGGCTACTTTCCCTTATCTCTCCTTTGATGATGCAATTGCTCACCGATGACGTGTTAGTACGGGGAGATACGCAACTGCTAACCGTGGTGGCAATTGGGGCGATCGCTATGAGTCTATTTAGTAGTGCGATCGGTTTGGTACAATCTCACCTAATTGGTCACTTTGGTCAACGACTGCAATTAGGACTGATTCTAGAATACGGGCGACAACTGTTGCGTTTGCCCCTCTCGTACTTTGAAGGACGACGCAGTGGGGAAGTAGTCAGCCGAATTGCTGATGTAGATCACATCAATGAGCTAGTTTCTCAAATTGTCCTCGGTTTACCTAGCCAATTTTTTATCGCCTTGGTTTCCTTGGGCTTTATGCTCTTTTACAGTTGGGGACTGACTTTGGCTTCTTTGGCTGCCTTTATGATTGTCACCCTCGTCAATCTGCTTTTTCTCCCAGCTTTGCGCCAGAAAACCCGCAGCGCGATTGTGTTAGGTACAGAAAACCAAGGCTTTCTCGTTGAAACTTTTCGCGGTGTCCAAGTGCTAAAAACTACCCAAGCCACTCCCCAAGCTTGGCAAGAGTATCAGGCAAATTATGGTCGGCTTGCTAACTTGGGCTGGAGTACGATGAAGCTGGGGCTTTACAGTGGCACAATCACTAATATTTTTTCTACTTGCACGAATATTGCCTTACTGTGGTTAGGGTCATACTTGGTGATTAATCACACTTTAAGCATTGGTCAGTTGCTAGCATTTACTGGCATGAGTGGCAACTTTCTCGGCTTTTTGGGTTCAGTTATCGGTTTAGTTGATGAGTTTATCACTGCCCAGATTGTCATCCAACGCTTGACAGAGGTGATTGATGCTACCCCAGAAGACCACAAGGACGAGAAAAAGCCTTGGGCAGAACTGAAGGGCAATATAGATATTACTTGCAATAACCTTAATTTCCACCACGCAGGTAGAGTTGATTTGCTGCAAGATTTTTCGCTGATTATCCCTGGCGGTCAAGTCATTGGCCTGATTGGTAAATCCGGCTGTGGTAAAAGTACCCTCGCCAAACTGCTTGCTGGTTTATATTTCCTCCAATCTGGCAATATCCGCTATGGCATCTATAATCAGCAAGACCTCTCGATGGAATGTCTGCGGCAACAGGTGGTGCTAGTACCTCAAGAACCTCACTTCTGGAGTCGCTCAATTATTGAAAATTTCCGCTTCAGCTATCCTCAAATCGCCTTTGAACAAATTGTGGAAGCTTGCTCTATTGCTGGTGCAGATGAGTTTATTAGTAAACTGCCCGATAAGTATCAAACTGTTTTAGGCGAATTTGGCGCGAATCTTTCTGGTGGACAACGGCAGAGATTAGCGATCGCTAGAGCTATAGTTACTGACCCGCCGATATTAATTTTAGATGAATCCACTGGCGCTCTTGACCCAGTAAGTGAAGCCAAACTGCTAGATAGATTGCTGTCTCATCGGCTGGGCAAAACCACAATTATGATTAGCCATCGCCCCAAAGTCATCGGGCGGGCTGATTGGATTGTACTGCTGGAAGAAGGGCGTTTAAAAATCCAAGGCACTCCAGAGGCTCTGCGCCATCAAGCTGGCGAACACTTAGACTTCTTAGACAGCGTTGACCCATTCACAAATGGTTTAGTAGCTAAATCTCACTCTAACGGCAAATTCAGCGCAATCAGCAAATAAAATCATCTATGACTTAGGCATTGACAAAAAATATCATCCATGCCCTCTAAGTAACAACTGATTGTTCAACATTCAACAGAGGTTAAAGAATGAATACAAAATTTTCAAAGCTGTATTTTACGATAGCTGTCTCGGCTGCAATCATAGGTAGTGCTTCTGTAGCTTTGCCTGCCGTTGTATCGTTCAGTGATGCTACTGCCACATCTACAAGTGGTTCGTTTGTTGCGGACAACGCTATTGACAAAAATAAGAATACCCACTGGGAGGCTGCCGCCCGTGGTGCTTCCATAACTGCGAGATTCGGTAGCTGCCAGCGCGTAGATGATCTGGTGCTTAACTGGTACGGCACTAACAAGTATCGCTACAGCGTACAGCTTTCCAAGGACAATGGTGCAACCTGGACTACTGTGGTTAGTAACACTTCTGGCAAGGGCAATAAAGACGCGCAAAACGTCACCGACCAACCCGCCAACGCGATCAAGATCGTGGGTGATACCGATTCGAGATTGCGTATCGACGAATTGAAGGTTAATTCCCTGCGTTCGACCAATGGCTGTACGAACAGTGGTACTTCAAATTCCTCAAATGGTGAGAACAATGATACTTCAAATTCCTCAAATGGTGAGAACAATGATACTTCAAATTCCTCAAATGGTGAGAACAGTGATACTTCAAATTTCTCAAATGGTGAGAACAATGATACTTCAAATTCCTCAAATGGTGAGAACAGTGGTAACGCTCAGTACCCGGCCGATGTGCTTGACCTAAGCAAGTGGAAGATCACCCTGCCAATCAGCTTAAATTCCCCGCCCAACTCAAACAAGGCAACGGAAATTAAGCAGCCGCAACTCAAGACTTATACTAATTCAGAATATTTTCGTCTGAATGCTGCGAAGAATGGTGTGCTTTTGAAAGCGATCGCTGGTGGCGCACGTACCAGCACGAATACTGCTTACCCCCGTTCTGAACTGCGTGAAATGCAGGGTGATGGTACGGAGTCCGCTGCCTGGAGCTGTACGAATACCGATCATGGCATGTACCTGGAACAGACCCTGTTGCACACCACCACGAATAAGCCGGAAGCCACCATCGCGCAGATCCATGACTCAAAAAATGACCTCATGATGGTGAAGTACTTTGGCCCGGACTTTGCCAACGGCTCGACGGACATCGGCAAGCTTGAAGCCCGTTTCAACAACGACACTACTACCAAGCTTCTCGACAACACTTACAAGATCGGCGATCCGATGACTATTGACATTGGTGTTAGATCCGGTGGCAATGTTACCGTCACTTACAAAAACCTGCGTTCCGGTGTAACCAGTAGTACTGGTACAGTGAAGATGACGGGTATCATCGGTTCCTGTTACTTCAAGGCGGGCATATATATTCAAGCTTGTTCAAAGACTGATATTTACGGCAACACCAACATTGTGTGTGCGAACAAAAACTTATCTGCTAATAAATACGAGACTGACCCTTACGCTTACGCAGAAATAGAAGTACGCAAAATTACCCTACGTTAATCCGCAGAAGCTTTCAGCTTTTTTACCAGTATGTAAATTTCCCAAAAAAGAGGCACAGGGCAGTCAGATAAACTATTAAACCCGATGCCGGAATGTCTAGATTTTGGACTATAAATCTTCCATTATCTCTGTCAAACGGTTGCAACCTGGGTATTTTGATTTTGCTAGTAAAAACAGAGTGTAAGTGTTGAGGTCACAATGCGCTGTGGATGGTTTAGTAGTAGTTCTGATAGTCCCAACCTGCTGATAGAGATGACGTAAATTATCTGTCTTTCAAGTCCCTACAAACTAGCGTAGGCGTAGCCCGCGTAGGCATCGCCTGTTTTGTCCTGATTCCTCTTATTACATTGTCTGTTTAATTTGTCAATACGTAAGTTTAATCATCATGGTTAGCTATTCCAACTCAGACTACTTGCCCCCAATTCAAGACAACGAGTTTCTGCCGCCACTCGGTCGTTGGACTACTTGGGGCGGACTAGTTCTTGTCTGTGCTGTAGGGTTAGGCGTTCCACTCGCCTCTGTTACCAAATATAAAGTGACGGTTAAAGGACAAGCTGTTGTCCGCCCTGCTGGTGAATTGCGACTCGTGCAAGCTGCTACCGAAGGTCAGGTGACGCGGGTTTTTGTTGCAGAGAATCAAGTTGTCAAAAAAGGGGATGTTATTGCCAGTATTGACAACTCAAAGCTACAAACCAAAAAGAGCCAACTGCAAAGTAACATTGGGCAAAGTCGTTTACAACTCTTTCAAATCAACGCCCAGATTAACGCTATTAATAGCCAGGTTTTAGCTGAAACTGAGCGTGTCAACCGGGTTATAGCTGGTGCTGAAGCTGAATTAAGCGATCGCAACCGGAACTATCAAGATAAAGTTATTACTACCGCTACAGATGTTGAAGAAGCGGATGCCAATGTCAAAGCTGCGGATGCTAGTCTCAAAGCTGCCCAGTCAAAGCGAAATCGCTATGAGACTGTAGCCAAAGCCGGAGCCTTGTCTCAAGATCAATTTGAGGAAGCACAATTAGCTGTTCGCCAGCAAGAACAAGCTCTCTCTGCTGCTAAAGCCAAATTGCAAAATGTCCAAACTGCCCTCAATCCCAGTAATGCACAAGTAGCGATCGCTTATAATCGCATTGCCCAAGAAAAAGCTACCGGTCAAGCTAGCATTGCTACTTTAGATAAAGAACGTCTTGCTCTAATCCAGCAACGAATTGAAATCCAAAAACAGCTAGAGAGTGACACCCGCGAACTCCAACAAGTAAATATTGACCTCAGCCAGACTATAATTACTGCCACAGCAGACGGAATTATTTCTAAATTAAACCTGCGAAACTCCGGTCAAACAGTGCCTGCTGGACAGGAAATTGCCCAAATTGTTCCCAGTGATGCTTCCTTGGAGATTAAGTCAGCAGTAGCACTTCAGGATAAAAATAAGTTGAAACAAGGTCAAACGGTACAAATGCGGGTTTCTGCTTGTCCTTATCCAGATTATGGTACTCTCAAAGGCAAGGTTAAGACGATTTCCCCGGATGCAATCGCACCTCAAGGGAATGCTGCTAATGCCACCGACACAACATCTGCCAGCCAAAAGATGGCAGCCGTTGCTGCGTACTATGAGGTAACAATTGAGCCAGAAAGCCTTTCTCTAGGTAGGGACAAACACCTGTGTGCTATTCAATTGGGAATGGAGGGTACAGTTGATATTATTTCTAGAGAAGAGACTGTGTTGCAATTCTTTCTGAGGAAGGCAAGATTGATTGCAGACTTGTAGAGCGTTGGCGTAGCCCGCCGCAGGCATCGCATTGTAACTATTCGTAATTATTTCTCGCAATCCTACCGTGGATTTTCTATCTATCCTTATAAGAGGGTGTAGTTTACTTGCTGGTTATATAAGGGGTGCAATGTCTAGAATGAAGCGATATATGCAGCATTGGTGCTGGAAATTTGCACTAGGAAGTTGGTTGGTGATGGGTAGTGCGATCGGCGAAGCTGTATTGCAGACATTTGCTTTCTCTGTTAATTGCGCTTTTGCCCAAATTACCCCCGATAGCACTCTACCCAATAATTCGAGAGTTACAACACAAGACAACATCAGTACCATTGAAGGGGGAACCCAAGCTGGAAGGAACTTGTTCCATAGTTTTCAGAAGTTTTCTGTTCCAACTGGCGGCACTGCAATATTTAATAATGCTGCGGATATTCAAAATATCATCAGTCGGGTAACTGGTGGGTCAGCTTCCAATATTGATGGGATAATTGGTGCTAATGGTACAGCTAACCTGTTTCTAATTAATCCTAATGGAATTATTTTTGGTCAAAATGCTCAATTGAATATTGGCGGTTCTTTTATTGGGACAACAGCTAATGCACTGCAATTTGGCAATCAAGGTTTTTTTAGTGCTTCCAACCCAAATACTCCACCTTTGCTGACAGTCAATCCTTCAGCTTTGCTATTCAATCAAATTACATCTCAGCCAGTTAATTCTATTGAGAGTCAAGGATTTCTCTCAGTTCCTGATAGTAAAAGCCTGTTATTAGTGGGGGGCAAAATCTCTCCAACTCTAACTGCGACTGGAGCAATATTAAATGAAGGCTCTCTATTTGCTCCCAGTGGACGAGTTGAACTCGGAGGATTAACCGCAGCAGGAACGGTTGGGTTAAATGTAGAGGGCAATAGTCTAAGCTTAAGTTTTCCTGATGGCGTAACATTAGCTGATGTCGCCCTCACAAATCCAGCTTTAATTAATGTATCTGGGGACGGTGGTAGTATTGCCATCAACGCCCGGAACTTGGATATTTTGGGAGGTTCCCTGCTTGCTGGAATCGGCTCAGACCGAGGATCAGTGAATACTCAAGCAGGAGATATTACACTCAATGCAACAGGAGCCATGACAGTTGCTAGTAGTAGCGAAAACTTTTTTAGTAAGATTTTCAACGTTTTAGATGAAAATGCAGTAGGCAAAGGCGGCGACATCAACAT
>NZ_CAXTNE010000054.1:5260-8180 GCF_964245445.1 uncultured Nostoc sp. | reverse complement strand
AAAGGCGGCGACATCAACATTAAAGCTGGATCACTCTCCCTCAATAACACTATACTGGGTACTTTAACTGCCGGAAAGGGAAATGCTGGCGGTATGTCCATACAGGTCAATGATGCAATTTCCCTCACCAATAGCTCGTTAACCACCAGTGTATTAGAGCAAGCAGTAGGTAATGGCGGTAACATCGGAATCAAAGCTAGGTCACTCTTGTTGAGTGATAAAGCTTCTATTGATACCTTTTCTGTCGGACAGGGAAATGGTGGTAACGTATTTATTCAGAGCGATGATTCTGTTGCATTTTTTGATAGTGGCGTTAATAGCGTAATTTTGGGCGACTTTCCCGCTGTAGTAGAGGGAGCAGTGCGAAAGGGCGGTGATATCAATATCCAAACAGGGTCACTTTCCTTAAACAATGAAGCACAATTGGATACTAGCACTGATGGACGAGGAGACGGCGGCAAGGTATCTGTGCAAGCCAGAGATTCTGTATTTCTAGATAATAGCTCGATCAGCAGCGATGTGAGAGAGGAAGCCGTAGGTAATGGCGGAGACATAAATATCCAAGCCACGTCATTGTTTTTGACAGATAATGCTTCATTAAATGCTGATATTTCTGGACGGGGAAATGCTGGCAGTATTTTTATCAAAACCAGTGACTTGGTTAGTGGTGAAAGTAGCTTGATTTCCAGCAGTATGACACAGCCAGCCATTGGCAATGGGGGTGATATAAATATTCAAGCCACATCCTTCTTATGGACAAATGACCTTGATTTAGACAGCGCTGGACTCAGTACTAGCTCTGTTGGCAGAGGAAATGCTGGTAGTATCTCTGTGCAAACGAATGACTCACTTTTACTATTTAATAGCTCGATTAGTAGCGACTTGCTACCAACAGCAGTAGGAAAAGGGGGCAATATTGAAATTAAAGCCAACTTGGTATCTTTGTATGACTCTAAATTGAGTACTGCCACGGCTGGAGAAGGGGATGCTGGCAACGTATTAATTCAAGCGAATGACTCAATTTCACTTATAAACAGTAACATTGCTAGTGATAGTGACGGCGAAATCTTCAACAAAATAGGAGAATTAGCAGGCAAGGCAGGAGATATTAATATTCTCACTGGGTCGCTTTCCTTGAGTGATGAATCTAGACTAAGTAGCAGTACTTATGGTCAGGGAGATGCAGGTAATGTATTTGTCAATGCCAGTGGTTCTGTTTCCTTTGCTAGTGGCAGTGATATCTTGAGTGCTACTACTAGCTTGAAGTTTCTAGGTATTGGAGAATCAGAAGCAGAAGGTAAAGGAGGTAATATCAGCATCATTGCTGATTCTCTTGCTTTAGATGATGCTCTTTTTGCTGCTGCCACCAGTGGAAAAGGGAATGCTGGAGATATATTTTTGCAAATTAATGACTTTTTGACTCTCGCAAACAATAGCCAGATTACCAGCTCTGTAGCACCAGGATCTACAGGAGATGGGGGAGATATTAATATTCAAACGCGATCGCTCCGATTGAGAGATGGTTCGCAAATCCGAGCAAATGTTGAGAATTCACGTAACAATCTTCCCACTGGACGCGGACAAGGAGGAACTATTCAAATCAATGCTTCTGAGTTGGTTGATATCTTTGGAGTCAGTTCAGATGGACGCGTTAGCGGCTTATCTACTGGAACTGCGGGTATAGGCAAGGCAGGTTCCTTAACAATAAACACTCCCATTTTATTCCTCTCTGATGGGGCACAGGTTACTACTGGTACTCTTGGCGCTGGTGAAGGAGGAAGTTTGAATGTTAACGCCTCTGAATCTGTGCTGATGTATGGCATTTCCTCTGATAGTAATTCCACCACTGGCTTGTCTAGTAGAACCACGGGGATAGGAAAGGCAGGTTCTTTAACAATTACCACTCCTGTACTACTCCTCGCTGATGGGGCGCAGATTGACGCTAATACCATTGGTACAGGTGAGGGGGGAAGTTTGAATATCAATGCCTCACAATGGGTGCAACTGTATGGCACTTCAGCCAATGGTAAGGTTATTAGCGGACTATCGACTAGAACCGAAGGCGCAGGCAAAGCAGGTTCTTTAACAATTACCACTCCTGAGTTGTCTGTCTATGACGGGGCACAGGTTGATGCTGGAACTTTAAGTTCAGGTGAAGGAGGAAATTTAAATATTAATGCCTCAGAATCGTTACTAGTGTTTGGAGAATCAGCCAATCGTACAAATGTCAGCACCTTGACTACTCAAGCTGGAAAGACAGCCACAGGAAAAGCAGGGACATTAACGATAAATACTCCTAATTTGTTGGTCTTTGATGGAGGACAGATAAGTGCTAGTACCGATGGTGCAGGCGAGGGTGGAAGTTTGAATATTAATGCCTCAGAGTCGGTGAAAGTAATTGGCACCTCAATCAATGATAGGTCTCCCAGCGGCTTATTCACTGGAACTGAAGGTACAGGAAAAGCGGGTTCTTTGACAATTAATACTCCTGAGTTACTTGTCTCTAATGGAGGGCTAATCTCAGCTGCTACCCGTGGTTTAGGTGAGGGAGGTAGTTTAAATATTGATGCTTCTAAATCGGTACTAGTGGTTGGAAAATCAGCTAATGGTCGGGCTGTTAGCACTTTGTCTACTCAAGCTAGCCAGACAGCAACAGGAAAGGCGGGTTCTTTAACAATAAACTCTCCGGAGTTATTTGTCCTTAATGGAGGACAGGTTGATGCTAGTACCTTTGGTACAGGCGAGGGAGGAAGTTTGAATATCAACGCTTCACAATCGGTGCAAGTGAATGGCATCTCAGCCGATGGTCAGTCTGCTAGTGTCTTAACTACCAGAACTCAGGGTACAGGAAAGGCGGGTTCTTTAACAATTAACTCTCCGGAGTTATTTGTTCTTAATGGAGGACAGGTTGATGCTAGTA
>NZ_CAXTNE010000054.1:0-5160 GCF_964245445.1 uncultured Nostoc sp. | reverse complement strand
CTTAATGGAGGACAGGTTGATGCTAGTACCCTTGGTGCAGGCGAGGGAGGAAGTTTAAATATCAATGCTTCTAAAACAATACAAGTGATTGGTACCTCAGTTGATGGTCAGTCTGCTAGCGTCTTGTCTGCTCAAACTCAAGGGACGGGAAAGGCAGGAGATATGAGAATCAATACACAGCAATTACTGATATCTGACGGTGCAGAAGTTACAGTCAGCAGTCTAGCAACAGGAGTAGCAGGCAACCTCGAAATCACTGCTAAATCTGTGGAACTCAACAATGGAGCGATTAGCGCACAAACTTTCTCTGGTAATGGTGGCAATCTAACGCTGAGTGTTGCAGACTTACTGCTGATGCGTCAAAACAGTGAAATTTCTACTACTGCGGGTACTCGACAGCAGGGCGGAGATGGCGGAAATATCAAAGTTAATATCCCCAACGGCTTCATTGTTGCCGTTCCTGGTGAAGATAGCGACATTAGCGCCAATGCCTTCACAGGTAGAGGTGGCAGGGTTGATATTACAGCTAAGGGTATTTTTGGTATCCAGCCCCGCTCTAATCCAACTTCTTTGAGTGACATCACTGCCAGCTCTCAGTTTGGTGTAAACGGCACTGTAGAAATTAACACACCTGATGTAGACCCCAACAGTGGCTTAGTCAACTTGCCAACCGTACCAGTTGATACCCGAGTAGCACAGGGCTGTACCGCAGGTAGCGCTGTAGTTAAGAGCAGTTTTACAATTACTGGACGCGGCGGCTTACCACCTAATCCGGGTGAAGCCCTCAGCACTGATGCAGTGCAGGTAGATTTGGTGACTCTCAACCCAAAAGTAGGTAAACTCTCTACTCCAGCAGTTTCCACAAATCCTATTAATCCAACACCAGATCGCATAGTAGAAGCTACTGGTTGGGTAATTGCTGCTAATGGCGATGTAATTCTCACTAGCTCTGCACCCACCGTCACGCCTCATTCTTCCTGGCAGAGGACAGCCGATTGTCGTGTATTTAATCAACACCAGGGAGGTTGAGTAACTTAACACTGTCTATTTTTAGTAGAAACGCGGTGCAAGTGGGGACAAAAACATGGCAATAAAAAAATTTAGATTACGGAAAATCAAACGCTTTTTAAGTGTACTGCTGCTTTTGGCTATGTTCTTAGGCGCGGGATTGTTGCCCCCTACCTTCGCACATGTAACTGCGGAAAACTCCATTGTTCAAAAGTTGTCCTATGCCCAAAGTTTGCTGGAACAGGGCAGTAAATCTTATGAAGCTGAACGGTTTGCTGAAGCTGCTACTTCTTGGCAACAGTCTATCTCTGCATTCAAAGCTAATGAAGATGAACTGAGGCAAGCGATCGCACTGGGTAATCTCTCATTAGCTTATCAGCAATTAGGACAATGGTCAGAGGCAGAAACTGCGATCGCTCAAAGTCTCAACTTATTACGAGTTGCTAAAAATATAGATACCAAAGACTCCTCGCAAATTCTAGCCCAAGTCCTAGATATCAAAGGTCGCCTGCAATTGGCTCAAAGCAAAGCTGAAGATGCCCTGGATACTTGGCGAGTATCACTTGACATTTATGCCAAAATCGGCAATAAAAGGGCGGTTCTTCAAAATCGGATTAACCAAGCGCAAGCTTTGCAAGCTTTAGGATTTTATCGGCAAGCCGAGAAGACATTAAGAGAAAGTACCCAGATTCTTCAAAGTCAACCCAACTCACCTGTTAAAGTCGCAGCTTTGCATAGTCTCGGCAATGTCGTGCAAGTCACTGGTGATTTAGAAACATCTCGGCAGATATTGCAGCAAAGTCTAGAATTAGCTTCATCATTGCCAGATCAGGAAGCGATCGCTGATATTCTCCTCAGTCTAGGTAATACAGCTCGTGTTCAGCAGGACACGCAAACAGCGATAAAATATTATCAACAGACTATCAAAACTGCAACCTCACCCACTACACGCATCCAAGCTCAAGCCAATCAACTAAGACTACTGCTGAAAACTGATCAATTGTCAGCTTTCCAAACATTGTCCTCCCAAATTAAAACTCAGCTTAACGACTTACCCCTTAGTCGGACAGCAATTTCTGTCCGCATTAACTTTGCCCAAAGTCTAATGCAATTCCGAAAAAAAACTGCCGCAGACACTCCCTCATGGTTGGACATTGCCCAATTACTGCCAACTGCTATTGAGCAAGCAAAAAGTTTGCAAGATAGACGCACAGAATCCTATGCTGTTGGTGTTTTAGGGCAAGTGTATGAACAAACTCAACAGTGGACTGATGCCCAAAACCTCACCCAACAAGCCTTGCTCATCGCTCAAGATATCGATGCTAAAGACATTGGCTATCAATGGCAATGGCAACTGGGACGTTTGCTTAAAGCTAAGGGAGATATAAAAGGAGCAGTAGCAGCTTACACAGAAGCAGTTAATAATCTCCAAGCGCTCCGCAGTGATTTAGTTGCTGTCAATTCTGCGGTGAAATTTTCCTTTCGAGAAGAAGTTGAACCAGTTTATCGACAGTTAGTGGATTTACTTTTGCAATCTCAGGATAACTCTCAACTTAGCTCAGAAAATCTTGCAAAAGCCAGCAATACAATCGAATTACTCCAAATAGCAGAACTAGAAAACTTCTTTCGCAACAACTGTTTGAATGCTCAAATCCGTAATCCTAAAAAAGATCCAACGGCAGCAATTATTTATCCATTTATTTTACCAGACCGATTAGAGGTGATTGTTGAGTTGCCTCAACAGCGTTGGTTGCACTACACTACCCCTGTAGTTAAAAAGGAAGTGGAAACTACTTTAGCGCAACTACAGGAAAATCTACCCAAACCACACACGCTCCGACAAGTTCAATCTTTATCCCAGAAGGTTTACAAATGGTTGATTCAACCTGCTGAAGCTGCCTTAGCTGAAAGTAAAATTCCTACTTTGGTGTTTGTGCTGGATGGCTGGTTGCGAAATATTCCGATGGCATCTCTCTACGATGGCAAACAATATCTAGTTGAGAAGTATAACATTGCACTCACCCCCAGTCTGCAACTGATTGAACCCAAACCATTAGAGAAGAAATTAAAGGCAATAGTCGCAGGATTGAGTGAAGCAAGTTCGGGATTTTCTGCACTACCCAACGTCAAACTCGAATTAGAAGAAATTCGCTCTCAAGTCCCTAGTAGCATCCTTCTAAATCAAGAATTTACCAGCAAAACTTTGCAAAACCGGATTAATTCTCTACCTTTCCCTATTGTTCATCTTGCAACTCATGGTCAGTTTAGCTCTAAGGCTGAAGAGACATTTATTGTCGCTTGGAATGAGCGTATTTATGTGAAAAAGTTAAATGAGTTAGTGCGAACACTAGAGCAAAATAGACCCGAAGCGATTGAATTGCTTATTCTTAGTGCCTGTCAAACAGCTGCTGGGGACGAACAAGCTGCACTAGGAATTGCTGGTGTTGCTTTTCAGGCAGGAGCACGCAGTACGATCGCTTCTTTGTGGAACTTGGATGATGAGTCTACTGCTGTGTTGATGAGTCAATTTTACCAAGAGTTAGGCAACAAAAACCTGACTAAAGCTGAAGTACTCCGTCGCGCCCAGCTAGCTCTTTTGCAAAATCCCAAATACAAACGTCCCAGGTTTTGGGCCCCCTATGTTCTTTTGGGTAATTGGCTTTGAGCCATCACCACTTCAATTGGTGGGATTCAGGCTAGGAGTTGGAGTTAACTTTTTGTCCATTTACTTACGCAGATGCGATCGCATCAACCAACAATGCCATTGTTTCGACTGACAATGCCATTGCATCGGCTGACAATGCGATTGTTTCGACTGACAATGCCATTGTATCGACTTGCAATGCCATTGTATCGACTTGCAATGCCATTGTATCGACTTGCAATGCCATTGTATCGACTGACAATGCCATTGTATCGACTGACAATGCCATTGTATCGACTAACAATGCGATTGTTTCGGCAGACAATGCCATTGCATCGACTGATGAATTATGGTCTATAAATTTATGTAAAGAAATTAGCCAGTTTTGCGTAAAACTAAGGCAATCGCAACTGAGAATTATCCAGACGTGACTGCAATCACTGTAAACCCACATTAGTGGTGTGACATAACCAAAAGTTTAGCAACTGCTGTTTGCTTAGAGAGGTGCAATGTCCAAGACAAGTATTCGTTGGGGCTGGTTTATCGGAATTGCAATATGTGGTTCAAGCATTTGGAGTACAAATTGCGCTTTTGCCCAAATTATCCCCGATGGCACTTTGCCTAATAACTCTAGTGTCAAATTAGAAGGGAACAACAGCATCATTGATGGAGGAACCCAGGCAGGTGGCAACTTGTTCCACAGCTTTCGGGAGTTTTCTGTTCCTCCTAACGGCGCTGCTTTGTTTAATAATGCTCCGAATATTCAGAATATTATCAGTCGGGTAACGGGTGGGTCAGTCTCTAAGATTGATGGGATAATTGGCGCTAATGGCACAGCCAATCTGTTTTTGATTAATCCTAACGGAATTATTTTTGGTCGAGGTGCGAGGCTGGATATTGGTGGTTCTTTTGTAGGGACGACAGCTAATGCGATCGCATTTGGTAATCAAGGTTTTTTTAGTGCTACAAATCCAGAAAGTTCTTCATCCCTGCTGACGGTCAATCCTTCCGCTTTACTATTTAATCAAATCAAAACCACATCTATCGAAAATAACTCAGTTAATTTGGGCGTACCAAATGGCAATAGTTTGCTGTTGGTAGGCGGTGATATCAAAATGGATGGTGGAAGATTGTTTGCTTATGGTGGGCGAGTTGAGTTAGGTGGGTTAGCAGGTGCAGGAACAGTTGGGTTGAATGGGGATGGTAATAATCTGAGCTTGAGTTTTCCCAATAATGTAGAAAGAAGTAATGTTTTTCTGAGCAATGGCGCGAGAGTAAGAGTTACTGCTGGTGATGGTGGTAGTATCGCGGTTAATGCTCGGAATTTAGAGATGACAGGAAAGAGTAGACTGTTAGCAGGAATAAATAGTGGACTGGGTTCTGATAATAGTAAGGCGGGAAATATTGAAGTTAATGCAACTGGAGCAATTAGTCTTGATAATGGGAGTCAAATTGCTAATCAGGTGCAACCAAAAGCAAACGGGCAAGGTGGCGATGTCAATATCAAT
>NZ_CAXTNE010000053.1:4720-33268 GCF_964245445.1 uncultured Nostoc sp. | reverse complement strand
TTGGCGATTTCAACGGCGATGGTAAGACCGACATCTACTGGCGCGATCAGACAGCCGGTGCAGACAACATTTGGACTATAAATGAGACGACAGCCGTTGAGACTCCCATCAGCGACGCAGATAAGCTTGGCCCACAGTGGTATACGTTCTAAAATCAGAATTCAGAATTCTGAATTCTGAATTCAGGAAGTAGGAGGCAGGAGTCATTATTCTCCCCCTGCTTCCCCTGCTTCTTTCCCAGTCCCCAGTCCCCTTTATTCAAAATTTATAACTCAAAACCTGAATCACGCTATTTTCCGGCAAATCTTTAGGGCTAATGGAAATACTATCTCCATCGCTACGCCGCACTGTCATACCTTGCATCAAGGCCAGAAAATTATCGAGTGGTGAAATATCGCACTTAGCAGTATCAGCACCCTGTGTCCGGTAATGGGTTGGAATCACCAACTTAGGATTTAAGATTTGCACAGCTTGCTTTGCTTCCTCAGCATTGTAGGCTTTTGCACTGCCTCCCACCGGAATAAATGCTACATCGGGACGCCCCATCAGGATTTTTTGCTCAATGGAAATGGGTGCAGCAGCTCCACCTAAGTGTAGGATATTAATTCCGCCTTGCTTCCAACTCCAAGCGGTGTTTGAACCAAACTGTCTACCACCTTTGCGATCGTGGTCTATGGCAATTCCTTGGAACTTAATGCCTTTGAACTCATAAACTCCTGGTTCGTAGATGAGTTTTGCATTTCCTGGTAATACGTCCACAGCACCTTCATCCAGCAATTGACTGCTAATCAGTACTAAATCTGCTGCAACTTTTGGTTGACGATACCCAGCAGTACAACCGGCCGTCCGAAATGGATTGACAAGAATTTTCGCACCGCCACCAGTAAAAAGAAAGCAAGTATGACCCAACCACTGAACTAATAAACCGCTAGATTGTGCGTCAGCTTCAGATTCAGAACCCAAGTTAGTAACCAAAGCTGTGACTAACCCCGCCCCAGCATAGCCCATCAACTGTCGTCGTTTCATTAATTATGCTCTCGACTGTAACTGTTCCAGAAAATTTCGCAATAACTGTTTTCCTGAAGATGTCAGGACACTCTCTGGGTGAAACTGGACGCCCTGAATATGAGGATACTTCCGGTGTCGCACTCCCATAATGGTGTTATCTTCAACCCAAGCGGTGATTTCTAACACATCTGGGCAAGTCTCACGTTCTATCACCAAACTATGATACCTGGTGGCGGTTAAAGGATTTTCTAATCCCTGAAAAACCCCCACCCCAGTGTGAGACACCTGAGAGGTTTTGCCATGCATCAACTCTGGAGCAGGAATTATTTTACCACCGAACACTTGACCGATGCTTTGATGTCCTAAACAAACACCCAAAATTGGCAACTCTTGCCCTAGCTGTTCAATCAATTCTAAAGAAATACCGGCATCTTCTGGGCGACCAGGTCCAGGAGAAATAACCACGGCTTCTGGCTTTAATGCCTGAATTTCATCTATGGATATCTTATCGTTACGAAAAACTTTAATATCATCTGCCACTGGGAATTCTACTGCCAATTCTCCCAGATACTGCACTAAATTATATGTAAAACTGTCGTAATTATCGATAACTATAATCAAAGCTCATAACTCCTGGTTTTTACCACTCATCAGTTACAAAAAGCATAGACAAATATCTCATGCAATTTGTTCGCTATATCTAAAAATAACGCTGACGTGGACGGCTAAAAATTACCAAGTAACCCTTTATCTAGGATGCTTGGCCCGATCGCCTCACTTTTGAATTGCTTATAATGTGTTCTCTAGGTGATCAAACAAAGTGCGATCCTCTTATCGGCTCACTTGGCGATGCCTGGGTTGGGCTACGCCGGAGCAAATCACGTATACAAAGCCAATATAATTAACTTTACCAGAGGAGGGAGCAATAGCGTACCAGCTACCAGCACCGCTACCAAAGCAGAAACAAGCACTGCACCAGCCGCACAATCTTTAGCAATTTTTGCCAAATCATGGTATGTCTGCTTAACGGTTAAGTCTACAAGAGACTCGATCGCTGTATTTAGTAACTCTAATGCCAAAACTAAACCACTAGTTACACCAATTACCGCTATTTCTACCGCTTGCAGATGTAGAAAAACGCTTAAAGCGATAGCCATTGCGCAAACACTGACGTGGATGCGAAAATTACGTTGAGTTTGAAAACTATAGCTGATTCCAGCCCAGGCATATTTAAAACTAACAAATAAATTAGAGGCTACTTTCCAGGAGAATTCCCGTTCGTTAGACACCAGTGTTTGTAACGAGGTAGGCGTTGGTGATGGAGAAATTTTTTGGGACATAGACTTAAAAACACAAGAACAGAGTTGCTACAGTGGGAATATTCGCCGATCTTAATGGCAGAATTAACTTTGAGGCAATCTTTAGGCAATTTTCCACAGAAGTATTATAAAAGTATTACCCAAAATTAACACTATAGAAATACACGAAATACTGCTATTCCATGTCAATAGCAATACCTATTGCATTCAGCAATCTCACTTGCTGTTCTAACATTCGCCCCAAACTTTCCTCATCAGGATGATCCCAGCCTAAGAGATGTAGCAAACCGTGACTAGCTAACCAGGCTAGCTCAGTTGGTAAGCTATGTTCCTGCTGTTGAGCTTGACGTTGTGCTGTATCTACAGACACGATGATATCACCTAAGTATAATGGTACAGAAGCAAGCATCTCTTTGCTTTGAGGAAAATCCACCTCCAAAGTAGCAAAGGCTAAAACGTCTGTGGGTTTATTTTGTTGACGATATTGGGTATTTAGTTCTTGAATTTGCGAATCATCTGTCAAACGCAGCCCTATCTCATAACTTGGCGCTGGCGGAATATGAGGATGAAGGATTTCCAACCAGTGATTAAACCAATTTTCCCAAGTTTCAGGAGTAATTCGGGGATCAGTATCATCAATTTTTACAGATGTTGTCGGGGACAACTCGTAAAAATCATCCTCTACGTATAGTTCAACGCTCAGGGGCACACAGTCTCCTAGTCTGAGGTTTACGGTTTTTCGCTAGTGAGTTAGGTAAGCAAGACCAATAAGGAGAGATAAAAGCCCTACGGCAGTCAACGCAAAATGCTTCAGGGAAGTTCCACCCTTCCGCACCATGTTTCGCATGGCGAGTTTTACGTAGCTAGGTTGAGGTTCTGTTGAAGGAGTGTTGCTCATAGTTATTTGTCCACAGACTCTTTTATAACTGTAACAGTTGGTCTTGGATAGAATGGCGATTGCCTGTATATTGCTTAGAAATTTCTCTGAAAACGCCCTAATAAGAAGGAATGGTATGCGATGTCTACAACGGGCTACGCCTACGCGCTAATCTTAGAAAAATAAATAACAAGTGCTAAGTAATATTAAAATTAATTACTTAGCACTTGCAAACAATCCCAAATTATGCAGAAATATTTTCTACTAATTTATTTTCTTGGCGCAGATAAGCTTGAATGAATGTATCAAGTTCGCCATTCATCACATCGCCAATCGCTGTTGTTTCTGTATTTGTACGCAAATCCTTCACCATCTGGTAAGGATGAAACACATAGTTACGGATTTGGTTTCCCCAAGAGGCTTCCACCATATCGCCACGAATTTCGGCAATTTCTTGGGCGCGTTGCTCCTTGGCGATGACTAACAGCTTTGCTTTAAGACGATTTAGGGCTTTTTCTTTATTTTGCAGCTGCGATCGCTCTTCTGTACAGCGCACGGCAAGACCAGTAGGAATGTGAACAATCCGCACAGCAGTTTCTACTTTGTTGACGTTTTGCCCACCTTTACCACCAGAACGAGTTGTGGTGATTTCCAAATCTTTATCTGGAATATCCAATTGCACAGAGTTATCAATCTGCGGCATCACTTCCACCCCTGCAAAACTGGTTTGTCGTTTGCCGTTGGCATTAAAAGGTGAAATCCGCACTAAGCGATGTGTACCCATCTCTGATCGCAAGTAACCATAAGCATAGCGACCAGTAATTTCTAGGGTTGCCGATTTAATTCCGGCTTCATCACCCGCCGACTCTTCAGCTAAAGTTACCTTATAGCCGTGAGCTTCGCCCCAACGGGTGTACATCCGCATCAGCATAAATGCCCAGTCTTGAGCATCTGTGCCACCAGCACCAGCACTAATCGTCAGTACAGCACCTTCTGTATCATAGGGACCAGAAAGTAACTGTTGTAACTCCCACTGATCCAGGTCACGATTCAGCTTGGTGATGGTAGATTCTGCTTCTTGGAGTAGTGCCTCATCAGTTTCTAACTCCAACAACTCAACAACTGCCTTAGTATCTTCTAGATTGGCGTGCCAGCGATCATATTGCTGGAGGTGGGCTTTCAGGTCGTTGAGTTCTTGCAGCGTTTGTTGGGCTTGGGTTTGGTCATCCCAAAATTGTGGCTGTGCTGATATTTTTTCGAGGTCTTGAATTTTGGCTGTCAGTGCAGGTACGTCAAAGATAGTGCTGGGTTTTACCCAGGCGGCCAGACAACGTTTCGATTTCGCGTTTGAGTTCTAAAACTTCCATAGTACTTGCTGAATGATAGATAGAGCGCTTGGGAATGGAAAATTGCTCTTTATTCTACTGACATTTATTAATTTTAGCTGTAGTTGGGCAAATTTTTTCTGCACTACTTATATAAGTTACAAAAGTTACTTGAAATTCTCAAGGGCTTCTTTATATTTGATGCTCAAGGTACTTTTGATATTGTAGAGCTAGTCTTTGAGCCAGCTACCCGTTTTGATTTTTGTGTTTTTAGAGATTTACTTTACTTAGCACTACGAGGAAGTGGTAGAACTATTTCTATCTACTTTTCTCAGTGCCATTCGGCTAAAGTTCGTTATTATATCTTGTAATATATAGCGTAACTCAAGCTAATTAATGATGGAATACCCTGATTTTTCTAGTCACGGCTACCAAATTGAACGGGAATTAGGTCACAATCTGACAGGAGGACGGATTACCTATCGGGCGAAAGATATAAAAACAGGTCAAACTGTGGTGATTAAGCAATTTCAGTTTGCTCAACCGATGGGAAACTGGACAGACTATGATGCTATCCATCAAGAAATTAGAGTATTGCAGAAGCTTAATCATCCGAATATCCCTTGCTATTTGAATTCTTTCGATACTTCGACAGGTTTTTGTTTGGTGCAAGAATATAAAAATGCTCACTCACTCGCGGTATCTGGTTATTCGACTCCTAAAGATATTCAGCAAATTGCTGTTAAGTGTTTAGAAATATTAATCTATTTACAACAGCAACAACCACTTGTTATCCATCGAGATATTAAACCTGAAAATATCCTAGTAGGTCAAGATAAAAAAGTTTATTTAGTCGATTTTGGCTTGGCTAAACTTGAAGAAGGAGAAATATCCAGTACGATCGCTAAAGGAACGCTCGGTTTCATGCCTCCTGAACAGATTCATAGTCGTCAATTAACAAAAGCATCCGATTTGTATAGTTTAGGAGCAACTTTAATCTGTCTTTTAACGAGGACAAAATCAGTTAATATTGGGGATTTAATTGATGAGAACGAGCGGATTAATTTTAAAAAAAAGTTACCTAAATTACCTCGTTCTTTTGTTCTTTGGTTACAAAAAATGGTAGAACGAAAGCTAGATAAACGCTTTGTTGATGCGGAGGAGGCACTTAAAGCATTAAATTTAGGTAAAAATGCTAATAATAATAGGGCTAAGATTTTTACATTCAATCCTAAATTAGTTAAATTTTCTGCGGTAGGCTTATTAAGCCTTTGTTTGTTAACCTTAGTTGTCTATCAAGGTAATAAGTGGGGAGAACAACTGTATATTTTAGCTGAACAGCATCGACAAACGGAATTAACAAAACAGGAAGAAGCTCAGAAAGTACCTCAGAAAGAGGCTGTTATTCAGCTACAAGAAAATAAAGCTTGTGTTGGCTGTAATTTATCAGGTGTAAATTTAGAAGGTTTATTTCTTGAAAATGTAAACTTACAACAAGCCAACTTACAAAGGGCTAATTTATCAGGAACTAAACTGAAAGGAGCTAACTTAAGTTTTGCTAAATTACAGAATGCTCAATTAGAAGATGCTGATTTAGATGGTATTAACCTAGAAAATGCCAATCTAGAAGGTGCTAATCTAGAAGGTGCTTCACTTATAGATGCTAATCTAAAAAATACCAATTTAAAAAATGCATATTTTAGTCAAGCCCGTTTATGGGGAACTAATCTAGACGGTGCTAAGACACTAGGTGCTAAATTTGATGGCTCATCTAGATAATTTTCATACTCTCGTTAATACAATTAAAAATCGAATAAAACGATGAAAAAACCGTGATTGTCGAAAATTTAACCACGGTTTTTACTATATAAAACTTTACTTTTGTTAGTGCCTACAGGCAATTAATCGCGGCCATTGATGGCAATTAGCAACCGCAAGATAAAGACAAACAAGTTGATGTAAGTAAGGTACATCGACAAAGCAGCAGGCAGATATTGGTCATCGCTGTAAGTGCGGGGCAAGATGTAGAAATCAACAACAGAAACCCCAACAAACAAAAACACCCCCAAACCAGAAATGGCAATTTCTAACCAATTTGGCGTGTAAATACCAAACATGGCAAAGCCGAATTGGGCTAAACACACAACCACTAAGGCGATAACGCCGAGATTGATGGTTTTCGTCAAAGCCATGCCGTCTTGTTCAGAGAGATTTGAACCAATTTGACGGGCAGCAACAAAGGTGACACCACAACCAAGGGCAGCCAAGCCAATGCCTTGAATGCCAACACCTTGGGATCTCAAGGCGACAAATACTAAGCCACTAAGAGTATATCCAGACAAAAGGCTGTAGGTTGCTAACAGAGGTAGTGCAAGTCCCTTATTACCTTTTTGGGCAACATTTTGGGCAACAAAGAACAAAATTAACTCCAAAATCACCGCACCAATGAAGGTGGGAAAGAATATTTCGGGATTAGTACGGATAACTCCCAAACCGCCGTAGGTTCCTAATGCTGTTAGCACTAATCCACCACCGACGTAGGGGAGGGCGTTGGCAATCACATTTGGACCAACGAGGGCGTGAGATTTAGCCTCACGGATAGCTTCACGAAAATTACTGGTATTGCTCATATTGAAAAACTGTTTTTTAGGAAAACGTTCTGCTTATTCCTATTCTTACCAATCTTTGGGGTTAACAGCCAAGGATTTAATATCGTTGCCAAATCTGAAGAGCGGTTTTGTTGTTAAAAGTTAGAGTCGTCAGTTTCTAAGGATTCCAGAGGATCTTTAGTACTGACAGCATATTCTTTAGCCTTGATTGCAAAGGGAAAAGGTAACGGTAGAATAACGTCATTTGCAAAATAAGGCCAGCGACTTCTGAGAGAGTGGACAAAATGAGCTAGCTTGTCGCCCTTAATTTGTGGGTGATGAATCAGGGCGATTTCTAAGATTCTGGCTTTTCCAGCTTGCCTGCTGCCATTGTCAAGACGAGACTGCCATGAGCGTAATATGTGCTTTTCAGTATTTAAAGGTTTTCTAACGCTCAGGTAGAGCGATCGCTCCCCATGATCACACACACCCTGCCATCGGTAAACACCACTGGTTCGACTACCGGGAGAATCTTTAACAATAGCAACTGGTACTTCACCATTCTCTGCAACTCGTAAGCGTACAATCCAGAGGCGATTGATTTCTTCTTGTGAAAGGTGCTGTTTCAGCGTTTGTAGTAGGTCATTAGTTAGTAGATTTTGGTTTTGTAACCAGTTCAGCATTTTGCGGGCATTTTGTGCATCTGCCATGAATAGCACACGCGGGGATTTTTTATTAGTAATTGGAGTATTTAAGCAATCTTGCAAACATTCAGTAACAAATTTATTGATTAATCTTTGTTCTTTTGTTTGCTCGTTGCGCTTTTGTTCCTCGTCAAGTTCTTCATTACTTTCATCATCAGAGTTAGAATCCCAATCTTCATATGAAAGATGTGCAAGTCCAACAGGATAGGATACCCAACCTTGTTTATTAAATAAATCAGGTGTTGTTAACTCTACTTTTGCTGTAAGTGGATTAACTCTGATCATCAAAACAACAGTTTTAGGAATGTTTTCAGCATTTGTTTTGCGAGTGCGGCGTAGAATATAAAAGCACGTTAACCAAATATCAGAATCAATCCCATCTTTTTCAAGATTAATTAAAGGAGTATCAGGTAAAATTCCAAATTGTCTTAGTAAGTCTGATACTGCTCGTTTCACTGGTTCTAAACCAGATTTTTTCAGCTTTTCCGGGTCTGCTTTAGTGGTTATTCGGTGGATGTGTTGATTGAGATAGCCTGCTTTCATTGCCCCAATTCGCCACGCAACTTTGGGATCAGCTTCTGATCTGAACGGTTTAGGTCTAATTTCGATTAAAGCACCACTTAGTTCTTTAGTTTGGGGTAGAAATGCAGTAACCTTGTTAATGCGCTCTGCTAATAAATCAGGGCGTTGCTGTTGATAAGTTTTCCTAACTTCCGAGAAATATTTAATTTCCAAGTCTTGTGTTAGGTCACTAACGTGTTGAGTCTTGATACACAGGGAACCGTAAAACCCTTGATATATATTTTCTACTTTTGTAGGTGATAAACACAGTAACTGGCAAATTTCAGTAATCAGTGCATCACGACATTGTGGAGTTTCCCATAAAATAAGTATGGTGCGAAGAGGATTTTCAGCTTCACGAAAAACTGCTGGTGCTGCTAATTTTGGTCGCAGCATTGGAGTGTGTGAATGATTTGGGTCGTCAGATTTCTTTGCTTTTTTAGGTTTCTTAGATTGGTTTTCTTCGTCAGCAAGCAGAGGAACAATTTTCTTTTTGGGTTTTTCTGAAGGCCAGAAAATAAAAACGTTACCTGTTACCCTCTCAGCCTCACTCACTCTTTGAACAGGGAGACGTGCTTCAATAGCTTGATCTAAACTAGCCAAATCCTGTAGACTGACACCAGAGTAGCAGGGTGGATCTCCTAATTTAGAAGTGTAGGCGATCGCAGCTTGGATACCACTAGGAATTGTGTTGATACCTGACCAGTTGTGATTTGGGTTAGAAACGAAATTATTTGCCTCAGGAAGTTGAGAGTCATTGAGAGAAAAAAGATTGCTGATGGCTTGAGGCCATTTCAGTTCCTTTCCATAACGGTTGATCGTCAGTGGAATAAAGCAAAAGGCTTGGCGTTGACCATCTAACCACCGACGGTTATCACCAATATGAGCTTTTACGCCTGGATAAGGTACATAATTCAAAGGTTTAGTTAGCCACCGTCGAATTGATAAATGATGATAAACAATCGGTTTTTCGCGCCAGGGAACTGTTTGCAATACAAATTCAAGGACAAATGAGATATATGCTGTTTCTGTTGTTTCCTTTCCTTTAGTTACCGTAACTTCACTGGGAGGCCATGACATCAGCTCAGCGCCTTGGAGGCTGACCACTCGGTAAAAGGTCAGTTCATACTGCTCATCAACACCAAAGGAAACTGTTGGTTTTTGGAGAAACTTCTCGGCAAGGTAATCTGGAATTGCTTGGTAAAGGTTGCTTGTTTCGATTTTGTTTTGAGGATGGAGTAACTCATAGGTTTGTGAATTTTCCCATTGCCAATCATCATTATTCAGAATTGTAAGCTGTGACTCGACATCCTCTAAGCAACTAAATTCTTCTATCAACCAATCTTTGATCAAATTACCTAAGTCAGAAATATCTGTGGTTCCTGTTGCTAACAGCCAAGGGACATTGCCTTTTTGCCAGCCATTACGCACAGTCTTGATAATTTGGGGAAAACTACCAACTATCAGTGGATCAAGGGAATAAACTGGTACAGCCCGATAACTTTTACCTTGGAGTTTGGCACGCTGTTGAGCAAGGTTGTTGGTGACTTGTCGCCATGTAGTAGGGACATAGATTGCAGAAAGTTTGCATGTTGGATTCGTTGCAGTAAGTTCCCAAGCACCAGGAAGAATAATTTGAGTCATAGTTTAAGTTTCTTTCTCTCATTTGTTTCAACGCATTTAAAAAAGCTCCATAGAGCGATCGCGCCAACATATCCTCGCCTTCGATATATGGTTCCAGCACCTTGATGATGGCAACCAAAAGTGAAGTGCTTTCGCTGTCTTGTTCACCAATGGCTGAATTTGGGGCAAATTTCACATCGAGAAAATGGACTACTGCTGGTACACCACCACGCACCAAACGCCCGATGATTTGCCAGATACTGACTAACTGAGTCCAGCAAAGTACTGAGCGTTCGTCTTGTGTTAGTTGCTTAAAAGCCCACGCTGTGTAGTTCAAATTGACCATCTCGGCAGCAGCATTCTGGTAGAAGATATCTGCAACTTGAGTTAGGGTTAGGTTTCCCAAAGTTGATTGAGCTTCTTCGTAAAGAGTGGAGTCTTTTTCGTGCTTCAGCGCCCAAGCGTTAAGTTGCTGAACAGTAGATTGCCAGTTATCAGGTATTGGCATAGGTCTGTTGAGAAAGAGTACTGCACCGAATGCAGCTTTACCTTGAGCATTCAAGATGTTGTGACCCCGCTCTAGAGCCATCAAAGGAGCAACTACAATCTGGGTGGGTAAATGTTGTAAATTCCGAATTTCACTGCGAGGAATACCATGAAGATGAGCGGGAGCATTGTCACGCCGGAGGGTAGCAATACCATCATCATTGATGTTTACGTCGAAACGGTAGCGTGATTGTAAGATAGACGTGACCCATTTGGATTCATCGTAGCTACCCACGACAATCAAGATGCGATCGCGATCGCTCCACCATTCAGGTTGCTGTTGTTTTCGCTGTGCTAAATCCTGAAATACCCCATCTAGAAAACTCTCCCCACCTCTTACCGAGTAGCACATAGCCTCCACCATTTCTTTAGCAGCAAGTTTGCGTTTTGCAGGTGGTAATCCTGATAAAGCAATATAGTTTGCTTGCCGATTCTGTTTGGGACTAAAGAAAAACTGACTTTCAGCTATACCTGCCTCGCCAGTTCTAGGTTGCAACAATACAGTAGGTTTTATGTTGATGTGATAGGCTGCCGAACCCGGAGCATAGCTAGTACCTGATATCAGAACAGTATGCGGGCCATCCCAATCATCAACTGCAAACAGTTTTGGGAAATTTAACAGTAACGCACGACCTACACCTACATAGCGGAAATAGTCTAACTTGCCAGCTTTTTTAGCACTACGTTCTTGCTTATACAAAAAACCTAAAATATTTCCCACTGGCGATTCTGGTAAAACTGGGAGAAAGTCATCCGGTGGGCGATGTAAAAGGTCTTGGCTTGAGTCGTGCAAGTTAATTACTCGACCGAGGTCGCTCAGATTATCAACTATAAAACCCAGCCGATTGTCGAGTATGGTGACTAAAATCGCAAACTGGAGATTTCGGGTTAGTTCCTCAAATTGAGTCTCATCTGGTAGGGAAAGATTATGGATTTCTATCCATCTTTTGCACCAAGGAGCAATTTCAGCTAAGGCTTGACGGTTATCTTCCGCAGTTAGTATTGTCAACGCCAAATCTGAAAGTTCACCTCCAAGACCACGGTTGAGTGGATGTTGCAAAAATCCATCTAGTTTGTCCATCATTTGTTTGCGACGGCGACGTTGCTCTGTGGGAGCCAAGTCTGCTTCAATGATACGTTTACGCCGTTCTTCCATGATTTGTTGGCGAGTTAGTTTCGGTTTCGCTGAGACAGGAATCTCAGGCGGATCAACTAGGTCACGGATAATCCGAGCAAATAGAGAACGACCTGTAAAAGGAAGTGGCCCCAACCACGCAACCAATTTTGAGTGGGTGAGGAGTAGGTGATAGATACGGTTAGTAGCATTTTGGGTATGGTAATGTGCGCTTGTCCAAGCAACAAAGCGATCGCCTGCCATATCACCGCGATCGGAATTGTAAATTGTCGCCAGGTTAAGTCCGAGTTTATTTAAAAAAGAGTTTCCAGAAGCATCGACTAAGACTTCATCAGGGGCAAACTCTTCATCAAACAGAATCTGCACACGATCAGCTTCGTCAACGAATAGATATTTACATTCAAGGTAAACAGCCTCAGCAAAGGTCAAGTCTTGTTCAAATCCCTGGCGGGGTACACGAGTATGAATGAAACTAGCAGGGGTGAAAATCCATACTGAAGCTGTAGCAATATCGTGTTCTAAATGGTGACGTGGACATTTGTAATAAAAGGGACAAGTGTATTTTTCATCACTTTCCTGCCAGTCTTCATCATCAGAATCATCATTATCAGCTACAAGAACTTTTTGATAAAGCTTGTGACAAGGTTCATTGCCAAATTCCCACTTATCTTCTGATTGCACTAAAGCTAAAAGTGGGCAGACTGGACTAAACCAACGCCATGCAGGGTGCATTCCTCCCTTAGTAATTTCCTTACCCTCACTTTTGAGAATTGATTCGTAGACTTTTGCAAGTTGCTCTTGGCGTTTACTACCCAACACTGGTGCAGCAGGAATTCCTAATTTGTGGCAGAACAAGGAAGCGAGACGCACTGCTGTAACAACATCATTCACCATCAACCCACAGCGATCTCCCTGTTTAGCAAAGTGGTAAATCAGAATTTCCAACAGAGTAGACTTGCCCACATTCAAAAGCCCGACAATGTGGATAAGACCCTCTAAAGTTAGCTGATTACCGTGCTGGAAATTATCTGATTCAGCATCGTATAGCTGGAAGAGGATATTTTCCAAGCGGTTACGATAATTTTCTTGTTGCCCAAACTGGGACAATTTATCGTCCATTTCTTGGGCAGCTAGTATTAATTTTTCGCGGGTAACGCTACACCGTGGATTCTGCTTAGTCCGTGTGCAACGAAGGGTTACTACAGACGAAGGTGCTATGTTAGCAACTTCCTTGGAAATATCAATAGGAACCTCAACTGGAGAGTTACCTTTTTGGGAAATCTTGGCATACCATCGCCCCTCATTTACTAATTTGACTTTTTGTTGTCTATGCTGTGGAGTTTTTAATAAGGTTGGAAGATATATCTTCTCTAAACGAGTTGGGTAGGTACTGGATGGAATAGGTTGAGGAACATTCCTTGCCTCCTCAAGGCTGTAGATTCTAATAATTTCAGGTAAGTTGATGTACTCCTGAAGAACTCGTAGCCATTGTCTACCTTTACGCTTAATCAAATAGAAACGAGCATTTTGTATAAGTTGCCATTTGCGATCGCTTTGTAGTTGTTCAACTGGAAAGCGATATCCTTTCAGCAAAGCTTCCACAGAAGTTGCAGGTTCTTCAGGTATTACTTCCTTAAGTAGGGTTAATCCCAATTCCACATCAGCAATGAGTTGGGCAAGACGCTTAAGTTCTCGCTGTTGTACCTTAGTATCTGCATTAACTAAACTAGATACTATATGCTGTTGTAATTCATCCGAATTGCGGAGTTTTTTACACAGATCCTTGCGCCAGCTAATGGTGTCACGCATTATTTTTTCTTCCCTAAAATTGTTTGAGCCTGAGTGATGATTTCGCTAAATAAGCGCAAGCGCACCCCTTCAAGCTCAGGTTCTAGTTGTTCGCGCACTACCTTTATCCGCAAATAGTCTTCGCGTTCATCTGGAAAAACTACAAAGGTTTCCGTTGCATCACGCCGATACTGCACCTTTCGCAAACGTTCTTCATCCACGGATGACCAATCTTTAAAATCAATTGCCCAGCGAACTTTGCGCGGGAACTCTACGAGTAAGTCAAATTCATCGACAAAAGGCCAGAGAGTAACGCGCAAACCCAATTTTGTAAGTTCTTCTTGAAGTTGAATTTCCCAAATTCCTGGAAGCGTACCGTACAAATGTACGCCAGGGGTAACAGCTTTCCAGTCTGCTGCTTCTTCTTTAGAAATAGGTGGTAATGGTTGAAAGTTGCTGGTTGCACAAAGTCTTTCACACCAAGGGGTACGGCAGGTATATGTACCATCAGGGCGTTGGCGTTGCACATACTTGCAGCGCGGACACAGATGATAGACTCTATCCTCTGCCAACTTATCCATATCGACATAGATTTCTAACCGTGACAATAACTCACGCAGTGGTTTGAGTTCTGGTAAACGTAGCTCTTGGCGATATTCTGAGTAATGAAGAGTGGGTTTAGAAATGATTAGTAGTCGAAAAGCGCGATAGGCATCTTCTAGCTGATTTCCCCGACAGTATTCCAGTACATCTTTCAGTACTGACTCTTGTACCTGCGCCACCACATCATTACCCGAAACTTGCCATTCTCTTGCCAAATCGGAAACTACTCCGTCTTCTATAACGCTGACATCTGGCGAAAGATATTTAATCTCTTGGGCTGGTTTCCAGGAAGTAATTGATGTTTGCGCCCAATCAAAAAATTGAGGTAGGTTCTCTGGGGCTTGTTCTCCCTGTAGTAACGAAGTTAAGTACATACGGGACATGCCAACGCGAAGGGCTTCTGGTACTTGACTTCGCTTTTCTAGCTCAAGTTTTTCCCACTGCACCACGCCAGTAGCCAGATACCGCAGAGTATCGGTCACAGATAGCTGTAAGAAGGGTTTTTCTGGTTCAGATGTGAGAAGGCGAAGACTGCGGGCGCTGTGGTCATCCCATTCCACATTGATACCGCGCATAGTTTGCAACCAGCGTTGAACTGTTGCTTTCTGGCGTGGTTGCATTCCGAGTTCTTGACACAACTCTTCTAGAGTTGGCCCTTGTTTATGGATACTAAACCATTGCTGAAGTGCATCGAGAATTTTTTGTCGGTGTTTGGTGATTTTCATTGTTCACCCTCCTGTTTAGCAGAAGTGTGACACCCACCAAACTTGCGTGTCAACAAACTGTTTCTATGTTTCCACTAAGTTTCCGAAGTTTCAATTTTACTATAAATGGAAATGTCCCTCAACACCCAACTAAGTACAAATTCCCGTAAAAATGAGTCGGAATTCTGTTTTTTATAGCTTGGGTTCTGTTCCTCAACCCAACTTGCAATTTGGATTTTCGACCTTTATTAATGACGGTGCGTACTAAGAGATAAAATTGCCCAGCTTTTCCGCAATTAATTCAGTGCCAATCCAGGTTGCGCTCAGTATGACAGATGGCTATTAGGTTAGTGATGCATTTTTCAGCATAAATAGCTAGTTTTTGTTGCAAAAGCTAAAGATTATGTGCCATTCAAGAGCTATGTAAAAAACAAACATAACCTGCAACAGAGAGGTTAGAAAAATCATGCGTACAAATACTGAACTGTAGAGTGCGACGCCTCACAAGTTCAGTGAAACGACGATGGCTTATTCTGCCCTAACTAAGGAAAATAATGACAGCTTAAAAGAAAATATACGCAACTCTATTTTCCCAGGAATAGGAGTTACAACAAAGGAATGTATATGGCAACAAGTGAGTCCTCTTTACGAACTGATGGTATAGAATTATTACACTTGTACCACCAGAATCCATCTATTAAACTTCGTAATAAACTTGTACAGTTACATACTGGCTTAGTACGTAAGATGGCCCATAAATTTAGCCATCAATGTAATGAACCTTATGAAGATTTAGAACAAATCGGTTATTTTGGTTTGATTAGGGCAATTGAGCGTTTCGACCCTAGCCAAGGATATGCTTTTAGTTCCTTTGCTGTGCCATACATTCGCGGTGAGATGCTGCACTTTTTGCGCGATCGCAGTACTCTATTAAAAATTCCCCGTCGTTGGCAAGAATTATATAATGAAGGGCAAAAGATTCGCAAGGACTTGGCAATGTCTTTAGGTCGCCAGCCCAAGGATGCTGAAATTGCCAGCCACCTCCGGGTATCTGTGCAAGAATGGCAAGAAACCAAATTAGCTGCTCAAAATCGGATGCCTTTGAGTTTAGATGCAACCGCAGTTAACTACGTTGATTGCCAAATAACCTTGGGTGAAGCACTTCCTTGTCCTCGTTCTCATGTTCTTCTGCAACAAGAAGAAGAACGCCAACAACTCCAAGGTGCAATCAATATGTTGGAAGAAAAGCCCCGGATGGCAGTTGAAATGGTATTTTTGAAGGAACTTTCTCGCAAGGATGCTGCTAAAAACATTGGTACTAGTCCAATGACAGTAACGCGGTATCTGCAAAAGGGAATCCAAGATTTGATTTGCTATTTGCAACCACAGGTAATGCCAACTGGATCGTAGTCGTGCTGAGTCAGAAATCCAATGACTAATGACTAATGACCAATGACAAATGACTAATTATCGAGATTTTAAATCAGCGATCGCACCTTTAGTCATGGCAGCAATAGCTTGATCTGTCGCTTTTGGCAAATGATAATATTTACCGCCTGCTGTTTGCGATAATTCTTTAGCAAAGCCAGTAGACACAAATTTACTTTCCGTATCAATTACTAATAGTTGCATCCCCAAAGCCCGGATTCTGGCAGCAATTTCTAATAATTCTCCTTTAATATCTGGCTTTTCTCCTGGTTCTAGCTGCTCACCCAAAGAACGCGCTAAGGGAATATTACCCCGCCCATCGGTGATTGCTACAAGGACAACTTGCCCAATATCTCCACTCATCTGAGCATTTAAGCCGACGCGTACAGCTTGGGTTAAACCATGCGCTAAGGGCGAACCCCCACCACAGGGCAACCTTTCCAAACGATTACGCGCTAAGGCAATAGAACGTGTTGGAGGCAATAATACCTCTGCCTGTTCTCCCCGGAAGGGAATTAATGCTATCTGGTCGCGGTTTTGATAAGCTTCTGTCAAGAGTTGCATCACCGCACCTTTAGCCGATTGCATTCGATTCAGGGCCATTGAGCCAGAAGCATCTACCACAAACACTACCAACGCCCCGGCTTTGCGTACCAGGCGTTTCGAGCGAATATCAGCCTGTTCGACAATAACTTTTCTATCTGGTTGTCTTTCTCTTCGTGCTTTTTGATAAGGAGCCGCAGCTCTCAGCGTGGCATCTACTGCAATGCGTCGCGCTTTCCCCTTGGGCAACATTGGCTTAATGTAGCGTCCCCTGTCATCGGAAAAGATGACACTGCGACTACCAGATTTACCTTGCCGCTTCGCCATTTGAGTAAAATACAGCACGTTGTCATCAAGGATTACCCCTTCTGGATCAAATATAAATTCTTCCGGGATGCTAGGGGGTTCTTGCTCTTGATTCTCTTCCTGTTCTTCTTGTTCTTCTTCTGATTCGTCCTGGGGTTCCTCTTGATTCTGTTGCGGTGGGGGTGGCGGAGGTGGTGGTGATTGTTCGGGTGGCGGTGTCTGCACAACTGTGGCGCGTGGTACAATCACCAATTCCACAGCACGGCGCAAATCTTCGGCATTAACTGTTGTCCGTCCCTCTAAAGCCGCCGCAGCTTTGGCAACCCGCGTGGCGAATAACTCGGCGCGATGTCCCTGAACTCCTCCGCGAATAGCCTCATCCACTAAGTAGGCAATTTGTTCATGGGTGATGATGACTTCTTTCAACCATTCCCGTGCCAAGATGATTTGGGTTTTGAGGGAGTCGAAGTCTTCGTTGTACTGCTGAAGAAAGTCTTGGGGAGATTTAGAATAGGCGATCGCAACTTCAACTGCTTCTACTCTTTGATCTAAGCCGAGTACACCGTCAGCAGAGAGTGCGATCGCAATTCTATCTAGCAAATGTTCCCGTAATCCGCCTTCTTCGGGATTATAGGTAGCAATAAACAGAGATTTACACGGATGCTGAAAACTAATCCCTTCCCGTTCAATCTGGTTGCGTCCCTCAGATAATACTGTTAGAAGCTGATTTGATATTTGGTCATCTAATAAATTAATTTCATCTACGTACAGTACACCACGGTTAGCTGTAGCGAGTAACCCAGGCTGAAAAATAGTATCACCTTGTTTTACCGACTTTTCAACATCCACTGAACCTAATAGTCGGTCTTCTGTAATACCTAAAGGAATTTGCAAAAAAGGCGCGGGAATAATTTCGACGGGCACATCTTGAATGTCTTTGTCTGCGTACTCCGCCAACAGTTGATCATCCCATTCTTCTGGGTGGTTGGGGTCACAATTACTGATTGAACCTTTTACAACTTCAATGGGTGGTAGTAGAGCATGGATAGCACGAGCCATCACAGATTTTGCCGTACCGCGACGACCTGCGATCGCTACTCCCCCCAAACCAGGATCAACTGCGGCTAACAGCAAGGCTAATTTAATTGCTTCTTGACCGACTACAGCTGTCAAGGGAAAGGCAGCGATCGTGGGGTTGATAGTAGGCGCAGGCATTGTTTGCTTTCATAGCGAGTCTCGGCCTTTAGCATACCAATTTCTGACGCATTTAGAATAAGTATTATGTATCGCAAAGAGAGAAAGGTAAGGTTATGAGTATTGCTCAGGCTAAACGCTTCACACTGGATGAATACCACAGGCTTGGAGAATTGGGCTTTTTCCATGAAGATGACCACATTGAATCAATCAACGGGGAAATTATTGAAATGGCATCCAAAGGTACAGCCCATGAAACTTGTCTAAGGAATTTATGGAAACAACTCCCAAAGATTGTAGGAGATAGGGCAACTCTACAATCTCAAGCCCCAATTACTTTACCACCTAACAGTGAACCTGAACCAGATTTTGCGATTGTTCAAAACCGAGATGATAATTATCTGTCGTCTCACCCTAAATTGACTGATGTGTTATTGGTGATGGAGGTTGCAGATTCTTCTTTAGCTTATGACCAAGATGTTAAAATACCTCTCTATCCTAAAGGAGGTATTACTGATTATTGGATATTCAATTTATTCGATAATTATTCGGAAGCTTCCAGTGAACCATATCAGGATAATCAAGGCAGATATGGTTATTCAAATAAGCGAATTTTCTTGTCAAATGAGATAATAACTTTTTCCTGCTTCTCTGATTTCTCTCTTGATTTAGCTAAGGTGTTTCCGCCAAAGCGGAATTTTTAAATTTTGTTATAGGATTCAGTCATAAGACAAAGGAGTAAGTTTTATGGCTTATAGTGATTTTAAACTTATTGAAGTTATTGATTCTTTTGGGTTAGTTCTCCACGAATCATCTGGACTATTCGCAAATGTGCAGGAGCAAGAATGTAGTGATTTATTATCTACTATTCTTAGGGAAAATGTTGATTTAGCTGTAGCGATAAGTTCGGAAAAAGCTCGAAGTGAAATGATAATAAGTCCGATTTTATTAGAAGTTAGACGAAAATTTAATTATGAAATAAGCTTTTTTTCGGGAGTTGATTTTACTGTTGATAGCCAACGAGGATTAAACGGCTTTTGTGATTTTATTTTGAGTCTTTCTTCGGAGCAGTTGCTTGTGCGTAGTCCGGTGATTGTCCTAGTAGAAAGTAAAAATGAGAATTTGAGGTCTGGTTTAGCCGAATGTATTGCCGAAATGGTAGCTGCTCAGTTATTTAACGAGAGAGGTGGAAATCAAATCAAAGCTATATATGGTGCTGTTACTATCGGTACTATCTGGCAATTCCTCAAACTTGAAGGTAATGTAGTTTCGATTGATTTGAGTGAATATTATATTAAAGATATTAAGAAGATTTTAGGTATTTTGTATGGTGCGATCACCCAAAGTAAATCATAACTCATTTATTAAATAAAATATAATTTAAAGATGAATGATGTTATAGTCAGTCATATTAGGATATTCAATGCAAATATAGGTGTTAAAATAAGAATTGTTTAAGCAAATCAGGTGATATGCTTATCTTGTTTTTCTGGTTTGTCTTTGGACTGAGATCGGCGTTTCTGCTAAAGGGGTAAGCGTTGTCAAGGTGGTAAGTAAAAAAATTACCCCGCATCTCTTGACATTACATAAATTTCTGGTTTATATTCGCTATCAAAGCAAATAAAAACTAAGCTAACAGATAAAGTTAGTGGCCGCGTCTATAAAAGTCATCAACCGTTTAATGAGCGTATATATTCATTATTATTTACGCTGATTTTACGGCTAAGGATTTTTGTGCTGTACGCGCCCTTTAACTTCCAATCGGTGAAACTCATAAAGTTTTCACCTATTGTAAGCATAAGTGTTGTTGGGGGGTTGTTAGGGGAATTACTACCTAAAAATTCCTATCTAAAACTCTATATTTATGCTGGATAGCTGATGTTCCATTGCTTTTGCAAACAAAAAGCAAAAGGAAGCTAAAGCAAATGAATTCTAGGCAGAAGTACAACAAGAAGCAACAACTTATTAATTTGTATGGCCCTAACTGTTGGTGGTGTGGTCATTGTATAACAACAGGTAAACTGACCATTGAACATCTTTTTCCTAAAAGTCGTGGCGGTTCCAATTCTTTAGAAAACCTAAGACTCGCTTGTTTAACTTGCAACCGTTCTCGTGGAAATAGTTTGTTTCCACCTGGCTGGAACAAAGGTAATTGTGTCTAAATAATACCTGAATTTTCTTGGTTATTATCTTGTGGGATGGGCATCCTGCTTGCCCTTCCATTAAATTTGCAAATAAAAGAAGCATAAAATGCACAAACTTTTGATTTTCAAAAATGAAAAAATATTGCGACAAGCACTTACCCACCGTTCTTATGTTCATGAAAATCCAGGAGAAGGCGAACATAATGAACGCCTAGAATTCCTCGGTGATGCTTTGCTGAATTTCTTAAGTGGCGAATATCTATATAAGTGTCACCCAGAAATGGGAGAAGATGAATTAACCCGGCGGCGTTCGGCGCTAGTAGATGAGAAGCAATTGGCAAAGTTTGCCGAAGAGGTAGGTTTAGACTTTAGAATGCGGTTAGGAAAAGGCGCAATTCGAGACGGAGGCTACCAAAATCCTAATTTGCTTAGTAGCACCTTTGAAGCCGTACTTGGTGCTTACTATTTGGATAATGATTCCAATATTGAAGCAGTTCGTGCAATTATAGAACCGTTATTTGATTCTGTAGATCCAAAACATATAGTTGTGTCTCGTTCTAATGTAGATTCAAAAAATCGCTTTCAAGAATGGGTGCAACGCAACGTTACTCCAAATCCCCCCAAATACTTTACAGAACAAATAGGAGGCCCTTCTCACGCGCCAGAATTCATAGCAAAAGTATTGGTAGATGAAAAATTTTACGGTGAAGGTAAGGGACGGAATAAGAAAGACGCAGAAAAAGCTGCTGCTGAGGATGCGCTAGATAAGTTGAAAAAACAAGGATTGTTGTAATAATGTTTTTTGATTTCACGCAAAGGCGCAAAGAATAATTTTACGTCTTGGCGTGAAATCAACTTTCTATTTGTAAGGGCAAAATTACGGTGAAGGTAGAACCAACGCCTACCTCAGAGACTAGCTTAATCTCACCTTCGAGTAGTTTTACTAAGCGAGAGACGATCGCTAATCCCAATCCTGTACTATCAGGGAGATAGGGACGATCGCTAAAACTGACGCGAAAGTAGGGTTCAAATATCTGAGCTTGGTTTTCTGGTGCAATGCCAATTCCAGTGTCAGAAACCGCGATCGCCCATTTTTGATTCTCCAACACCTGACACATTATAATAATAGTCCCTGACTCTGTATAGCGAATCGCATTACTAATAAGATTTGTAACAATTTGTTGGCATTGAAAAGAATCTGTGATTAATTCTTTGGGAGCGCGATCGCAATCGACTACGACTTTTAAATTTTTCCCAGCAGCTAAAGGTTCCAACATTTCACAGACATTATTGATTAATTCACGCACATCGGTGGGTGCTAGGTGGAGTTTTATCTGCCCTGCCTCATACCGGGAAAGTTCTAATACATCGTTGATGAGGTGGAGTAATTGTCTGCCATTGCGTAGTACCCGCTCAATATGTTCGAGATTAGCAGAGGTGTCTTTTATGTCAGTCTTTCGTCGTTGTTGGCGTAAAAACAGATCCGAGTAACCGATAATGGAAGTTAGAGGATGTTTCAATTCGTGGGCTAGCTGCGAAAGATACTCTTGATTGGCGCTAATCAAACGCGTGAGTTCATCATTATGAAGTGTTAGTGATGACTGCAACTGCTGTAATTCTCGGAACCGTTCCTCAACATAACTCTTGAAACAGCGAGCGATCGCTTCGTCTATGATAGCGTCAATCAAACGCATGGAACGAATAATCTCTACAGGTGTTCCCTCCAATAAATCTGGTTGTAGAGCATCAAATATT
Organism: uncultured Nostoc sp.; assembly: GCF_964245445.1. Lineage (GTDB taxonomy): Bacteria > Cyanobacteriota > Cyanobacteriia > Cyanobacteriales > Nostocaceae > Nostoc. The sequence continues at coordinate 11,117 of NZ_CAXTNE010000053.1, read as the reverse complement.
ACTGTTCGCAGCAGATGATATTCTCTGGCAATTTCTGCTGGATCAAAGCCTTGTTCCGCTCGAATCGCTCCATGCTGAAAACTGGCGGTAACTATTGACTGAATATCATTATCTTGATGCTTTGAAAGCACTGTCACCATCGCTTTCAAAACATCAGGGATGTGATCCTTTACTGCTGTGTAAGATAGGTCATCAGCACTTTCAATCCGTCTATCCTTGCGAACTGTTGTAACCCATTTATCGATGATGGTGTCCGTTTTTTCAGCCAGTACTTGACTAAAATCCATTATGTTAAATATCAGCTAGGAGATAGATGAGTAAACTTCCATATCCAATTAGTTTAGCGAGTGCAGTGGGTTTTTACCAGTTTTACCAATTTTCTTCACCTATCAAAAGGAATAGATTATATATGCTCTTTTGTTTGCTGATTAACTAACCGTATATAAAATTTTCTCAGCATGTTATATTTTTTATTAAAAAATATTAATCAAACACGTAAGATTCTTGACGCTTGGCTCGATTATATTGTTTAGTTGGCTGTGCAAGGAGTTGACTCACAATACAAATAAAACTATAAGTTTTATTTACTACAAATAAATGTGATAAAATACTTAGTTTCAGTATTAAAATAAACAATATTTATTATGAGATAGATGGCTTTTACTGAGCATCAATGTTATATTGTGCATAATTTAGTATCCATTAGAGTAAGTCAGCCTAATTCAGCGTGTCACAGTGCATAACGCTGGAGCGGAGGAACCAAATTGTGGGGCGTATCTTATAGAAAGTGAGGAGTTGAGAGTGAGGAGTTAGAAGTTGGTTTACTAAATACTCAACTTATAACTCATAATTCATAACTCTTAACTTATAACTTTCTTGTGAAGGGCATCTCTCAGCCCTAGCCCGTCAGCTAACTTCGTAGGCATTGAGAGGAGACTGAAGAGACGGCATTTTTATAGTGTTCCGATCTCATCGGTGTCCAAGGCTGGTACTGCTCGGATTCTTTGTACCTGCACTTAAATCTGTTGAGGTCGTAAATGATATTTCAATTAAATTTAGCAGCGATCGCAGCGATCGCTGGACAAGCTGCTTGGAAAAAGGCAAAACCTGTCGTCGTTAGAGATGTCTTCTTTCTACCTGTGTTGGGGTTTTTAGGAATAATTGTGTTGTGGTGGATTATTGCACTTGCCAACCATGAATTGATGCCCACCCCACCAGAAGCGTTAATTGCTAATCTAGACTACATCTTAAATCCCTTCTACCAGCGAGGCCCCGGCAACTTAGGAATTGGTTGGCTGTTGATCGCAAGTCTGCGCCGGGTATTAATAGGCTTTTTGTTAGGTGCGGTAGTAGCGATTCCTCTGGGGTTTCTAATTGGCATGTCCAAATCGGCAATGCTAGCGCTCAATCCGATCATTCAAATTTTTAAACCTGTATCGCCCTTAGCTTGGCTGCCCATCGCCTTAGCAATTTTCAATTTGGCAGATCCTTCAGCCATTTTTGTAATCTTTATTACTTCTTTATGGCCGACAATTATTAATACCGCTTTAGGAGTTTCTAGCGTTCCCAAAGATTATTTAGATGTGGCACGAGTCCTAGAAATGCCCCGTTGGCGGCGGATTACAAAAATCATTTGGCCTGCAAGTTTACCGTATATTTTTACAGGTTTACGAATTAGTTTAGGGATAGCTTGGCTGGTAATTGTCGCTGTGGAAATGTTGACAGGCGGTGTTGGTATCGGCTTTTTTGTCTGGGATGAATGGAGTCGCTTAAACCTGAGTTCAGTCTTTTTAGCTGTGTTGATAATTGGCTTAACTGGGTTAATCCTAGATTACGCCGTGGGCAAAATCCAAGAATTAGTAACTCGCCGCCCTACAGCCGCTAACTAAGAAAATTCGGCTGCTATCAAAACAGCAAGATGTAACGAGACTCTACGCCTGAAGCGTGAGCAATTCATCACCAATGGAGCTACAAGAATGGGTGATATGAACTGGACTCGACGAGATATTATCAAGGGAATAGGAGCAACAACGACGGGAATAGCACTGTCTTCCTGTGGCATTTCAGGAGATAGATCAGCCAAAGGATTGACCCCAGAAGCTTTAGCTGTGCAACCAGTAGTTAGATCCCAAGACCTAGAAAAAGCCGATCTTACAGTTGGTTACGTTCCTGTTAATGATTGTGCGCCATTTGCGATCGCCTGGAAAAAAGGTTTCTTCCGCAAGTATGGTTTGAACGTTACACTCAACCGCGAAGCCAGTTGGGCCACCTCCCGCGACGGTTTAATTTTTGGTCGCCTGGATGCTTCACCCGTAGTATCTGGTGCCGTCACCAACGCCAGAATTGGTGCTGAAGGCGCACGCCACGCCCCCTTGTGTGCAGCCATGACCATTCACCGCCACGGTAACGCCATGACAATGAACAAAGCCATGTGGGATTTTGGGCTGCGTCCGTGGTACGAGTATCAAGAAAAATATGGCGATGGTGCTTTAGAAGCCTTTGGGCGCGATTTCCGAGGCTACTTTGACAAGCAACCGCCAGAAAACAGAGTTTGGGCAGTAGTATTAAGTTCCGCCATTTACGAATACTTTGTCCGCTACATATCTGCCGCCGCAGGCGTTGATCCGCTTAAAGAGTTTCGCGTCATCATCGTTCCGCCACCCCAAATGGTAACAAACGTGCGGATTGGTGCAATGCAAGCTTACATGGTTGCAGAACCGTGGAATACAAGGGCAATAACAGGTAATGAAAACATCGGCTTTACCTTCGCACAAGGTAAAGAAGTCTGGTTGGGACACCCAGACCGGCTTTTGGGGGTGATGCAATCTTTCATTGACCAATATCCCAAAACCTATCGTTCTTTAGTTAAGGCGATGATTGAAGCCTGTCAGTATTGCAGCAAAGTAGAAAACCGCCAAGAAGTAGCTGAACTGATAACAGACCGTTCCTTTACAGGTGCTAGACCTAAAAAGAAAAATGCCCCAATTGCGAAGTTTACAAGTCCGGGAATTCTCGGCAATTACAACTATGGCGGCTTTGACGGCAAAGACCGCACCATCAAAGCCGCTGACACCACGATTTTCTTCGATATTCCTGACAACCTTCCCAAACAGCCAGGAGAACATTCCACATTCTTATGGAGATCGAGAAGTATGTGGTTGATGACACAAGCCGCACGGTGGGGACAAATTAAGGAATTCCCTAAAAATGCCGAGAAACTAGCCCAACTTGGCTGGAGAACAGATTTATATCGGGAGATAGCATCTGAAATAGGCATTCAGTGCCCCAAGGATGATTACAAGGTCGAGCCACCAGAAGTATTTATAGATAAGAAAGGCTTCGACCCCAGCGATCCGGTGGGTTATCTGAATAGTTTTGCCATCAGGGCTAACGCTCCCACTAACTTTTTCATGTCTTAAATCCCTGTCAATTTGGGATTTTAGATTTTAGATTTTGGTTCCTTGGTTTATGCTCTGTCGCTTTTGGGTGGAATAAACATAAAATCCGACGCTCCTACGTCGCTCTAAGCGAAGCCATGCCGAAGGCGTTGCCTCTCGAAGAGAAGGCTTTACACTGCGCTATCAGCAACCGAGCATCCTTTTAATCGGGAACATCTAAAATTGCAAATCTAAAATCCAAAATTGTTTGATGACTAAATTATTCCCGGAGCATTTGATGATGGAATATACCTCATTACCTATTAATACCCAGACTGAAGTTCTTGCCCGCCCTGGATTTTTAGAAATTGAAAATTTAGTCAAGTCTTATCCGACACCTGATAAAGATAACTTTGTTGTTTTAGATGGGGTTAATCTGACGATTGGTGAAGATGAATATATTTCTGTTATTGGTCACTCAGGTTGTGGTAAATCAACTCTAGTAAAGATAGTAGCTGGTTTAGAAAAAGCCACTTCCGGCTCAGTACGGCTAGATGGAAAAGAAATTCGTCAGCCAGGAGCCGAACGGATGATGGTATTTCAGAACTATTCACTGTTACCTTGGTTAACAGTGAGAGAAAATGTACGTTTAGCTGTGGATGAAGTGCTAAAAAATGCTAATCGGGCTGAGAAAATTAGCATTGTAAATCAACACTTGGCAATGGTAAACTTGACGGCGGCGGCTGACAAATATCCTGATGAAATCTCTGGAGGTATGAAACAACGAGTAGGTATTGCCAGAGCTTTAGCAATTCGTCCTAAAATGTTGCTGATGGATGAACCTTTTGGGGCGCTAGATGCACTAACTCGTGGCAAATTGCAGCGCCAGGTATTGGATATTTGGGAAAATAATCGTCAGGCAGTGATGATGATTACCCACGATGTAGATGAAGCAATTTATATGTCTGATCGCATCGTCTTGATGACCAATGGCCCAGCTGCTAGTATAGGAGAGATATTAAAAGTTCCTTTTGAACATCCACGCGATCGCGCCGCCATGCGAAACTCAAAAGAATATTTTGAACTCCGCAACCATGCCCTGAATTTCCTTGATCGATATTTTGCCCAAGACGAGTAAATTAGATTATCATTTTTTTTAGTGGGTAGCCTAATTCAAATTCATGAAAGCTGAATTTGGAACGGAGGAACCATATTGTGGGGCTAATCTTGCAGAGAGCGGCATTTCAGAGTAAAAAGTTAAGAATAATTAATTTTTAACTAAGCACTCACAACTCACCACTCAGCACTTCTAAGAGAGAGACACCTTCCAGTCTTAGCCCGTCAGCTAACTCCGTAGGCAATGGAAGGAACCCCCAAAACTTTGGCTGTCATACAGTTATTATTGGGGTTTCCTTGACTGATTTCAGATTTAAGATTTTGGTTATCGTTACTCAATCCAAAATCCAAAATCCAAAATTTGTCTCCCTGCTTCTCATTGCTAATTCATTTCATTAGGAGAAGTAAAGCTGTGCAAATAAAGCCAATGTTAGCACGTCTGCAAAGTGCCACAGGTCGAGATGACTTAATTGAACAAATGGTACTGTTGCCAGAACCAAAAAAACCTTTTTCTAAAAAACCTCAACAAGTAAAAGCAGTTAATTTAATTGTTGCTTATGACGCATCTCCTAACAGTCATACGGCACTAGATATTGCCTTTTGGATTGCCCATCAAACGCGTTTAGCCACCAATGCAGAAGTTACAGTTCAAGCCGTTTATGTGCTAGAAGACAATTCCAAAAGCCAGTATCCAAATGTCTTGAGCTTACCAATACAACAGCCTCCATTTGAGTGTCAAATCAGTGAAATATCAAAGTCTGCCACACAGGTATTAACTCAACCCCAATTGCAGACAGTGGTAACTCCCCTGCAACAAGCAGATATAATTCTCTGGCAAGCCCGAAGTCTGGCTGAAGAATGGCAGGGTTCCTTCAAATCTCATTTACGGTTTGGCTGCATTTCTACAGAACTTAACAAAGTTGTTGAATCAGAAGCTGCCGATATCCTATTCCTCGGGTGCAACTCTGTCAATCATCCGATGATTGAGGCACTAGGTTCTAATTTTCCCTGCGCTGTTCTAGGTATTCCCAGTTGTATTGATGAATAATCACTGTTAAGACTTTCAATAATTTTTATCTAATTGTAATCATAGATAAGTCACCTATAACTAGGTGGCTTTTTTGGCTAATATACAACCAATTAAACCATGTCCGCTTGATTGCTTATTAAACCCGAAGAACCCCTTTTATCTCGCAAAATTTGGAATACACAGTTAGATAATCTTGAAGAACTGCCACGCACACAAATCAATCATCTACGAGCTTTAAGCGTCGGTGCAGTTATTGTATCTAAGCAGCATGGACGCCACATTTGGTTTAAAATTTTTCTCCACTAAGGTATTCCAGTAATGGCATTACAGCTAGTGGCTTCGGCTTTGTACGTGTTAGTTCACTTTTTGCTTTAAATAAATTAAATATAAATAAAATGCTCAGGAGATAAGTCCCCGACTTTTGGTGAGAAGCCGGGTTTCTGAGTAGTGTCGTTATTTATACTCAAATACTTATTAATCCTGAGCTATTCCTAATATCCGATTAGGTGTAGAACATCGCGTAAGACGCTATAGCCAGCTAAATCCCAAAGTAAATATGCTAGGAAACCAATTGCTGCCAAGCGACCATTCCAAATTTCGGCTTGAGGTGTCCAGCCAAACAGAAATTTATTGCGATCTATGCCGTTGTATTCTGTTGCAACAGGTGGTAAATCTGTAGAAGGACGAGTTCCTTGAGTTGCCATTTTTTTTCTCCAATATCTAGTAATGTTTCAAGTGTTTAAGTTCTAGTAGCCAACTATGCGTAAAACGTCACGAACAACGCTATAGCCTGCTAAATCCCAAAGTAAATAGGCTAGAAAACCAATTGCTGCCAAGCGACCATTCCAAATTTCGGCTTGAGGTGTCCAGCCAA
>NZ_CAXTNE010000053.1:0-4620 GCF_964245445.1 uncultured Nostoc sp. | reverse complement strand
ACAGAATTTCATTGCGATATTTGCCATTCTATTCTGTTGCAAATAGTGGCAAATCCCTGGAATAAAGGTTGCCATTTTTTTATCCTCAACGATCCATTTGTTAACTTTAATGTAGCTGTTTATCACTAGACTTGTTTCTGTCTCTGGGTACAAACTGTAGGCACTTCTTCTGGACGATTATCAGAAACGTATTTTTTTTGACAAATCCACCTTGAGAGGGTGACCAAAAACGAATATGTAAACAAATGTAAAGAACTTATAAAATAACTATAACTTAAACAGAATAAATCGCTACAAATAAGCAATTAAAAAGTAAAAATTAGCTATACATAATTAAGAGCAGGTGGTAATTTGATTAAGATTACCACCAAGGGATAATAAAAGTTATATCTTTCGCTGGATACACTTTTCAATCTTTAGAGAGATGCGTTAAATAGCCAAATTCCAGGATTCTGAGCTAATGAGTTAGGTATTGCCATAGGTACAAACATACATAAATACTAAGAGTTGCTTCTCAAGAAAATCTTAATTCCCCGAATTTAAACCTTAGAAGAAGGAAATACAATGTTCCAAAGTACGGAAATCATGCTGGGACTCTATAAACCACTATTGTGGTTGGCACAGGTTCCAGTAGAATCCTCAAACGTCACGCCAGCACAGGCATCGGTTCTCACTTCTGGGCCGCGCTTTTTTGTGGCTTTAATCTCCGGCGTGATTTTAGCCTTTGCTTTCCAATTAGTTCTAACTAATCTTTCCCTTGCAGCTGGTATTTCCTACCTGGGGCACTCGTCTGACTCGGATTCAGATAGTGGGGAAGCGGAAAGTTTGGGCGGTAACATTCGCAAAATTGGCACCGCAGTAGGGCTTTGGACATTAGTCACTGTGACGATCGCCTTATTAATTGCCTGTTTTCTTGCAGTAAAATTGAGCCTAGTAATCTTAGACCCAGCATTGGGAGCGATTCTCGGTTTAGTGATTTGGGGTGCTTACTTTTTACTCCTCGTCTGGGTAAGTTCCACCACCGTAGGTTCCTTAATTGGTTCAGTCGTCAATACGGCAACTTCCGGTTTTCAGGCGATTATGGGCACAGCCACCGCCGCATTGGGTGCTAAAGCTATCAATAACCAAGTTGTAGCGACAGCTGAAGCCGCCGCCGCCGCCGTCCGCCGGGAACTTGGAAGCGCCATCGACCCTACAAGTATCCGGGAGAATATAGAAGATTACTTAGACAAGATACGTCCTCCAGAGCTAGATTTGTCAAAGATTCGGAGTGACTTTGAAAATTTACTCAACGATCCGCAATTAAAAGCGATCGCGGGGACTCCAGATATTCGTAACATCGACCGCCAGAAGTTTATCGAGTTAGTCAGCAGTCGCACCGACCTTTCCAAAAAAGACGTTAGCCGCATTGCTGATACGTTGTATAAAGTTTGGCAACAGGTAGTGAGCCAGCAATCACCCACCCAAGACCGTCTGGGTGAGTTAATGGATTATTTGAAATCACTTCCAGCAGGACAAAACAAGACAGATGAACTCAACGCCAAGCTGGATAGGTTATTAGCAGAAAAGGGTGGTTCTAAAGAAGCTGACCAAGACCAAAAGGCAGCCCAAGGCCCAATCCAAAGTACAATCCAGCAAGGACTGTCCGCCTTAACCGCCACTGTGTTGGGACGGTCAGATTTGCCTGATTTGGATGTGGAAAAAATCTTGCGTAGCCTCACTACCGCCAAAGATAAAGTCACCCAACAAGCAGATAAGCTAGGGTTGCCAACACCATCAGAACCCTATAGCCCAATTCGATCTGATGTCGAAAACTACTTACACAACACTTATGCTTGGCAACTAAGCCAGGAAAAAATCGCCCAGGAATTTCGTGATGTCCTCTACGACCCAGCAGCTGACCCGGGAATAGTCCGCAGGGAACTAGAACGACTATCCCGTAACGATTTCGCCAATATCTTGCAACAACGCGGACTCCTTACCCAAGCCCAAATTCGGCGCATTGCAGATCAGTTAGAAGCTGTCCGCAAAGATGTGCTAGTGATAGTCACAGGTATTGAAGAAAGAGAGATAGTCCAAGACTTGCAACGAGCAGTGGAAAGTTATCTGCTAGTTACGCCGAAAGCAGAATTGACAGCAGAAGGCATTGAGCAGAATTTCAAACCACTGGTGCAAGACCCAGATGCAGATTATGAAACTCTGACATTGCGGCTAGCTCACCTTGATCGTCAGGAAATGCGGTCGATATTGCTGCAACGTAATGATGTCCAGCTATATGAAGTAGATAGCATTCTCGATGAGTTGGAAAAACAACGCGATCGCGTCTTGGTAGAATCCAAAGGGCTAGCAGAACAGGCGCAATATCAAGCAGAAACCCTGTGGCTGAATGTAGAATCATATCTGCGTAATACTGGGAAATCAGAACTGAATCCTGATGCCATCCGCGCAGAGTTCAAAAGATTACTAGAAGATCCCCAAGCTGGAATTAGCTCAATTCGGGCGCGGTTGTCTCGCTTTGACCGGGATACCTTGGTGCAATTGTTGAGTCAACGGCAAGATTTGAGTGAAGATCAAGTTAATCAAATCATCAATTCTGCTGAGGAATCGTGGCATAGTATTCGCCACACACCCCAAGCTGTAGTGGATAAAGCCAAAGAGCAATACGACTCTGTTACTACCACGATCGCAGATTACCTGCGGAATACTGGTAAACAAGAACTGAACCCAGAAGGTATCCAGCGAGATTTGACCAGATTATTTGAAAATCCGCAAGAGGGAGCCGTAGCACTGCGCCGTCGATTATCGCAGGTAGACCGGGATACACTGGTGAAGTTGCTTAGTCAACGTCAAGACTTGAGCGAAGAACAAGTCAATGAAATCATTGATTCCACGCAAACTTCGATTCGTAACTTTGTGCGTGCGCCTCGTCGTTTAGCTACCCGCACACAGCAAAGAGTGGAAACATTCAAAACTAATGTGGAAGAGTATCTGCGCCAAACTGGTAAAGAAGAACTTAATCCTGAAGGTATTAAACGCGACTTACAACTACTCTTGCACGATCCGCGAGTTGGGGTAGAAAGTTTTAGCGATCGCCTTTCCCATTTTGACCGTTCTACTATCATCGCCTTGCTGAAAATTCGGGAAGATATTTCCGATGAAGAAGCGGCGCGGATTGCCGATAACATTGTATCTGTAAGGGATCAATTTGTAGAACAAGTGCGGAATATTCAACGAGGTATTCAAGATGCGATTGATGGGGTTTTTGCCCGGATTCGTAACTATCTCAACTCCTTGGATCGCCCGGAACTTAACTATGATAGTATCAAGCGCGATGTCCGCACATTTTTTGACGATCCCCAGGCAGGGTTTGATGCCCTGCGCGATCGCCTATCTTCTTTTGATCGTGATACCTTGGTGGCAATAATGAGTTCTCGTGAGGACATCTCTGAGGAAGATGCCAATCGGATCATTGACCAAATTGAACGGGCCCGCAACACAGTATTGCAACGTGCAGAACGCATACAGCATGAAGCCCAACGCCGCCTAGAACAGGTGAAGCATCAAGCACAGCGTCAAGCGGAAGAAACCCGCAAAGCCGCGGCGACAGCAGCTTGGTGGCTGTTTGCCACAGCAACCGTATCTGCGGTTTTCTCTGCATTAGGAGGAGTAATCGCTGTAGTTACGCAGTAGTTTAACAAGTTTTCTCCGCTAACTTTTAAGCCTCCTGTTATGGGAGGCTTTTTTATATTTGGGATGTCATTAGTAATTACGAATTGTTTAATTGTCCTTAGACACAGAAGATTTCATATCATACCAATTATTTTACAGATACAAACATGAAAACCTAAATAAAATAAGGCTTTTATAATTTTGAATTGGTATAACTATGCCTTGAAATATAGTCATATATGAATATCATTTACCGTTCTAATTCAGCAATTAGATAGGTGAAAATAGATATTTACTAATGCTTTAATATTATCAAATAACTTGCAATAGTTAAGCCTATTCTCAATAGAGTGCCCTATAATTTTTGCAAGTTAATAAATTTTACCTAAGTAACAATTTAAAATAATGGAAAATACATAATTTGAATAATGTACATCACAGCAAGCTCTTCGCAACCGAAGAGGGGGTTGGAGGTGGGGTTCAGTACCTACTTAACACAGAATCGCTAAAGTTGATAAAACCTTCCGTCGCAACAATGGCAAAATTGTTTTAGCTAAAATTAAAAATGTGAATAAAGTCATGCTGAAATTATGACTTTATTCCACTGTGTATTATTTTTTAGTATTTTAAACTGAGAGCAATACAGCAAATCAATTAATTCGTGTAACAAACGAAACCTACTGAAAACCTAATAAGTAAGAATATTTGTTCATAAATTATTGATAAATGCTGTAAAAAACTCAAGTAAATCGATGGATATTTGAATATGAAACGTATTTTCTTAGGTACATTACTTGCTCTCCCATTGGCAATTTCCTCTTTGCCGTCACAGGCATCGGCAGCAGAAATTATTGTCAGGCCCAATGTTCATAGAGTTGCTATTGTACATAAACCTGTTGGGGAGCAACGCGATTTGGTGAGGTAGGATCAAAAACCAGCGATCGCTAAAAA
>NZ_CAXTNE010000052.1:27493-33872 GCF_964245445.1 uncultured Nostoc sp. | reverse complement strand
CCCGGTTGATGCACTAGCGTTTAGTGTACTCTATCTACCTGCAATCTGCTGTATTCCTGAGCCAAATCAACATTATTCTCAACTTCGTAATATAATCCTAAATAAAGATGACTGTAAAAATTCCCCTTTATCCCTTCTGATTGACCAACAGTTAAAACATCATCTGGTGTACAATCTCCCGCATACAAATCATATACGCGCTGCATAATACGTCGAGGGTCATTTTTCACTGTTAGTAAAGAATTACGCGCCTCTTCAACACCTAACGAACGAGCTATGCAGAGATATCGCCATACTGTTTCTTCTACATCTTGAGCATTCACTGTCAAATCTATCTCAAATTGTTGAGCGCCCTCAGCAAATCTTTCTGCATAATAATACGATAATCCACGTTGCCAAAGGTAAGGTTTAATATTGGCATCCAATTGTTCTGCCATGTCAAAATCTTGAATAGATTCATCAATTTTGGCTAGTTGAAAGTTAACCATGCCTCGGCGAATGTAAGCATTAGGATTTTTCGGCTGATTACGAATGGTTTCGTTCCACCGTTGGAGTTGATTTTGTAGAGAATTTGAAAAAAACATGAGTTTGGCAGTGGGTTTGGTCAGCGATTCAATTGGAATCAGATGCGGTAAATGGTTTAGAGATTGCAATCATCTACATTACGATAAAAGGCGATCGCATTGGACACCTGCAAGATAAACTATTACGTGATTGATAGCTTGAAAATAAAAAATCAGTAGAATTATTACAAATGAGCGATGCCTACGGCGGGCTACGCCCACGCTGGACATTAACAGGAAAGAGAGCATTGGTTACAGGTGCCACTAAAGGCATTGGACTAGCTGTTGCCAATGAGTTCTTATCTCTGGGTGCAGAAGTCACAATCGTGGCACGGAATTCTCAGGATATTGACCAACAACTAATTATCTGGGAACAAGCACAATTGCCTACTTATGGGATTACGGCAGATGTTTCAACCCATGATGGGCGTCAAGTCATCTTTGAGCAGGTTAGCAAAACCTGGGATAAATTAGACATCCTGGTAAATAATGTGGGAACCAATATTAGCAAAAAAGTAGTAGAGTATACAGCCTCTGAGTATGAGTTCATTATCCAGACCAACCAGACATCAATTTTTGAGATGTGCCGTCTGTTTTACCCTCTGCTTCAAAATGGGGAAAACAGCAGCATTGTGAATATAAGTTCTGTTGCAGGTTTAGTCTCTAATCGTACAGGCGCTCCTTATGGTATGACTAAAGCGGCTATAAATCAACTGACGCGATCGCTATCAATTGAATGGGCCTCAGATAATATTAGGGTAAATACCGTAGCACCTTGGGCTATTCGCACGCCTTTAACCGAGTCTGTACTCGATAATCAAGATTTTCTCAAATTAGTTCTATCACAAACACCTATGGGAAGGGTTGGCCAACCCGAAGAAGTCGCGGGTTTAGTGGCATTTCTTTGTATGTCCCCGGCATCTTTCATCACTGGGCAATGTATTACTGTCGATGGTGGATTTTTGGCTTTTGGTTTTTAAATCTCAAAACGAGATCCATCCACGGGGTAGAAGAAACTACTTGTAGAATTCAGTATTGTGATACTACTGTCTTAAAATTCAGGAAAAAACGCCAGTGGTTCCCATTAGAGATAATAATCCGACAAAAATTACGCCTTATGTGACTTATGGACTGATTGCTGCTAATGTCCTCGCTTTTCTTTATGAGGCAAATCTTCCCCCCCAAGCATTAAATGGGTTTCTACACCTTGCGGCTGTAGTTCCACGAGAACTAACTTTAAGCTTTGGTGGTGTCTCTCTACATCAACCAGTGCCAGAGTGGGCAACTTTAATTACCTCACAATTTTTACACGGTGGTTTCTTGCACTTAGCAGGTAATATGCTGTTTCTCTGGATTTTTGGTAACAACGTTGAAGATAAGTTAGGTCATGCCAAATATTTGTTGTTCTATTTATCTTGCGGTGTTTTGGCATCCTTGACCCAGTGGTTCTTCGCTCAAGATTCTAGCATTCCTTCCTTGGGTGCAAGTGGTGCGATCGCAGGCGTTTTAGGAGCCTACATTCTCCGCTTTCCCAACGCCGAAGTTCTGGGCATAGTGCCTTTAGGGTTTTTCTTTCCGACTTTCCGCGTCCCGGCATATTTCTTTTTGGGATTTTGGTTTCTTGAACAAGCCTTCTACGGGCTTGCTAGTCTGCAAACACGTACCAACATCGGTATGGAAAGCGGCGGTATTGCCTACTGGGCCCATGCAGGCGGTTTTATCTTTGGAGCAATTCTCGGCCCACTGTTGGGTTTGTTTAACGATAAATCAAAGGAAGAAGCTTGGTATCAGTAATTTTCAGAGTATCATCAGGGCTTTTAATCAGACTAATTAATGAAATTGTTAAGCTTCGCAACTGCTAGCCTTACAAGCTATATTGCAGTTAGTGAATAAATTAGGAAAAACATTTGTGTTTCCCCTCTACGATGAAAATCCGACGCGAGCCACCCCGTATTTCACCTACGGGTTAATTGGCATGAATATTTTAGTTTTTCTTCACGAGGTGAGGCTGTTAAATGCATCGTCAAATATACAATTGAATCAGTTTTTAAGTCAGTATGCAGTAATACCTCAACAGTTAACCACCAATTGGAGTGGAGAGTGGATAACGTTATTTACATCGCAATTTTTACACGGTGGTTGGTGGCACTTAATCTCGAATATGGTGTTTCTCTGGATTTTTGGCAACAATATTGAAGATCGATTGGGTCATGTTAAATATCTGATTTTTTATTTAGCGTGTGGTGCTTTAGCTGCCTTGTGTCAATGGTTTATTGGCATGAATTCTGAGATTCCTTCCTTGGGAGCAAGTGGTGCAATTTCTGGTGTTCTAGGTGCTTACATTATCCGCTTTCCCCAAGCTAGAGTCATGACCTTAGTATTTTTGGGGTTTTTCATCACCACAATCAGAGTGCCAGCACTAGTAATAATTGGACTTTTTATTGTGCAAAATGTAATTTCCGGTCTTGCTACCCTGCAAACAGCCGCTAACATGAGCGTGGAAACTGGTGGAGTTGCTTACTGGGCACACATTGGTGGTTTTGCTTTTGGGATAATTCTTGCTCCCCTATTTGGGTTGTTTAGGCAGGACTAAGTACAAAATTTCCGAAATCATTAGCGAAATAATTGCTACCTATCAATCGTCTGCGTATCCTCTGCGTTGAAATTTCCCCTCTCGATTCACCACAGTTTTACTCAAAGCTGTACTAAGCAATTCAAAACTATTCCCTATTTGGGAAATATATTAATTTTTGTTGGCACTTGCTGAAAGTTCTTCTGATTCTTCTGTTTTAGATGTAAATGTTGATGATTCTACGACTTGTTCAGGTAAAGAAACAATGATATCAGTGCCATTGATAATTGCCCCCAATAATCCCAGTTCCGATTCAACCAGTTGATCAATAGCTTCACCTAACATGTTCTCTTGTGTATAGTGTGGTCGCGCCACAAGTACTATGCCATCGCTGTAGGGTTGGATTAACAAAGGGTCATTAGATATGCTGAGAGAACCCGTATCTAAAATAACCATATCAAAACGTTCCCGCACATCCTCCATCAGCCGACGCATTTCGCTAGATTCAAGAATAGCTGCGGATTGCCGCACAGGGCCAGGGCTGGGTATGATGTATAAATTCTCTACATGAGGAACTAAACGAATACATTCACTTAAGTTAGCGTAATAACGCAGGGGTTCAATAGTGGCGTCAGGGTCAGGAATTACATTCAGTGATGTACAACGGGAAGGCGATCGCAAATCTGTTTCAATAATTAAGGTTCTTTTACCAGCACGAGCTGAAGCTATACCCAAGTTATAAGCACTTGCGGTTTTACCCTCTAGGTTACTGGTGCTAGTAATCAACACCACCTTTAAGGCTTTACCACCAACCCGGCGCAGATTACTACGGACTTTCTCATAAAATTCTAAATAAGGAGAATCAGCAGAAAGTACTACAGGCACTGCATCTTGAGGCAAATCATCAACTGGCATTAAAGGCAATTCTCCCAACAGTGGCACTTCCCGTTGCTTGAGGCTCTCGCGGATATCCTCCCTGGTTTTGAAAGTACCTTCCAGCGCTCCTAACAAGAATATCACCCCGCCACCAATTAACACACCTAATAAACTACCCACAGCAAGGGTAATAGGTACACTCTTGGGGGGTTTTACGTCCGCAGTTGCTGTAGGGCGTCTGGCAATGCTAAGGCTGCTGGTAGTTTCTGCCTCTGCGGTTTTGGCATCGGTTAGCTTCGCCTGCATTTGATCATAGATGGCTTTTTTAAGTCCAACCTCTTGTTCTAAACGCGATCGCTCTAATTGCTTATTGGGTATTAAAGAATACTCTCGCCGTAGTCGCGCTTCTTGTTGGATTTCTTGAGCTAGTTGTTGTTGCAGCGTCTCCTGTTGGGTTTGCAAAGACACCATTTGGTTTGCCAACTGCTGGCGAGCCGGATCTAAGCTACTTTGGGCGCGAATACCTTCAACACTACCCTGAAGCGGAGCCGCCGTTCCATCGCCACCTAATACCTCCCCAGCCCGTTGTTGCAACAATTCCTCAGCAGCTTGTTTCTGACGCAGCAATTGAACCATCGTTGGGTGTTCCGGCCGCAAATCTTTCCTAAGTAAGGCGATTTGCGACTCACTCTGATAAATTTGCGTTCGCAAATTGCCAATAATTGGATCGGCACTCAAAGCAGAAGAAATATAAGCCTGTCCGACTGTTAAGCCTAACTTATTTTGTAAACTCTTAACTTGACCATCAACCCCAGAAATAGTTAATTGAATTTGCCGTTGTAGATTTTGGCTGGCAGTAATAGCGCTTAACAAGCTGCCATTCTCCGCCGCTAATATCGCCGTTCGCTCTATGCGATCGTATTGTTCCAGTTTCTTTTCGGCAATTTGCAATTCCCGTTTAGCTTGTGGTAGGCGCTCATTAATCTTTTCAATAATTGCTTGTAATCGCCCAGTATTGATGTCACTGCTCAACTTAATCATTGATTGCATCAATTCAGTCAAGACCTCTATGGCTCGTTTGGGGTCACTATCTACATATTTCAGTTCAAAGGTACTCGTTTCTAATTCTCCAGTCTTGGCATTTTTTTTAGGTAGAGAAAGGACAATACTTGAACCAAGTTGTTTCGGTTTGATATTTACTTTCTCTGCCACTGTCGCAAGTATCTGGTTTGATAATAAAACATCCTCATTTAGTTCCTTTCCTTGCTGTTGGATTTGACTACCAGTTGCAGAAAAAGAAACTGGTGGACCAGCATAGGTAAGTGCAGCAGATGCTATGTAGTTAGTCCGTGGTTCTGGCTGCATAGCCACTACCGTTGACCCCACTACGACTAAACCAAAACTAGCTAGTCCAATCCACTTGTATTTTTCAAAAGCAATAAGATAGCGTTTAACAATTGGTGGAGTCATGGCAGAGGCATATAGAATCAGTTATTAGTTATCAGTTATCAGTTATCAGCTTTATATTTGTCACCCTCATCTCCTCCTCTTTCACATCCTGTAACAATCAGCAAAGAGGTGAGAGTTACTAATTTTACCTGCCACCGAAGTCGTCAAAAAATCGGAGAAAGGACTGGACATTGAAGAAGGGTTGAGTAATGGTAGTCAAGAAATTAGTAATTTTACCGATGAGGTTCCGACCAACAACCAGAACATCATTATCTTGAAGGGCCACATTTTGAGATGCATCGCCTCCTAGAGCTTTTTTCGCATCAAGTTTCTGGGTAACAGCTTTACCTTGTTCAGGATCAAAGCGAACCAGAGCGATATCTCGGAGATTAGCAGTATCGAGATTTACTCCTCCCAAAGCATCTACAAAAGTACTCCCGTTAGGTAGTGCTTGAATCGAAAGACCTCCCGCAGCGTAGTTTAAAACGCGGATTTTAATCTGTGGTGTAGCTAAGGATGAACGTGCTACCAAATTGCGGTCATAATCGTCATTATTACCAACTTCACGACGGGGAACGAGTATCGCATCTCCGTCTTGTAAGCGTAAATTAGGAATTGAACCGCCATTTTGCAGTGCTGCATATAAATCAATAGTTTGTGAAATCACAGAACCATCGATTAACTTCCGGCGTACTTGCACTTGTCGCAGGTCTGCATTCAAAGTTGAACCACCAGATATTAGTAAGGCATCAGCAACGCGGGGTGTTGTTGAATTAATTGGATAAATTCCTGGTTTAAATATTTCCCCACTAATGGTAACTTGAACTGGTCGCGTTCCTGCCAAAGATACTACTACGATTGGATCGGGTAAAATGCTACTTAAACCCAAGCGAATTTTTTCTTGAGCTTCTTCCAAAGT
>NZ_CAXTNE010000052.1:0-27393 GCF_964245445.1 uncultured Nostoc sp. | reverse complement strand
TTAAACCCAAGCGAATTTTTTCTTGAGCTTCTTCCAAAGTCAAACCTTGTAAGGAAACTTTTCCCAGTAGCGGCACCACAATGTTACCTTCTGGGTTGATTAAAGCTTGAAAGCTCAAATCTGGAAAGCGCTGCACCGAAACGCTAATTCCATCTCCTATTCCTAAGCGGTACGGCCCAGGAGGACGCTGAAGCACAACACCAATTGTATCTCCTGGCCCCAAGAGATAGCGACTGAGTTGGGGGGAAATTTCGTTATTTGCACTTGGAGGCACGACCTCAGTACCTGGCACAGGTGCAGGGGGTTGCCTTGGTGATTGTCCTTGAGATGGAAAAGGCTGGGCAACAACAAGCTGGATAGGTGCTGTTAAAAAAACTCCTACTTGAAGACTGACAAAACACAGGGCGCTGAATGCACGCATATAAGAACTTTGATCTATGAACATCGGTGCAAGAAAACTGAGATAAAAATTAGTCGCGCCGAGTGGTAATTTTACTCTAAAAATATCCTAAACGTTTCTTTTATCTACAAGTATTTTACCAACAAAAAGTAGAAAAATTTTACCAATTCTAATTTATAACTTCATATTTTTAACCTAAACGTGATTGTAGAGATACAACTGAAGCATCTCTGCACAAATGCATCTATAACAGACTCTACAAAGAGTCTGCCATCAATTTAGCTTGCACTGTTTCTCCAATAGACTGTGCTAAAGGCCAAGATGTTTCTACCTGCCCCAAAGGTTCTATTGGAATCAGAATGCTCACGCCCACCCAAGGAGTGCGTTGCTTACGCCACTGGGCTAATTGATCTACCAAGAACCAGTGGAAAGGTGATGGATTTCCGCCATCTGGCATAGCGTACCATTGCAAGACAGCGAAGGTTTGCTGTGGTGTGACGGCGCGAAAGAACCTAGCTTCTACTTTTGTTTCAACCTTAGATGTCAACTTTGCAGGCGGTTTTACAGTAAATTCAGCAGAACGATATTGAGCTATATCCCACTTTCCCCAGCGTGATCTTCCCCAGCCGTTAACGTCTGTCCACTCTACCTCTGGTTGATCCATAGGCCCATTTTGCGGCAGCAAAAGCAAGATTGCCTGGGATTCGGAACCTTCTTTTTTAATTACCTGCAAAGACCATTTATGTTCGCCAATTTGCTGTTCTACTTGTTCAATAGTTTGCCAACCAGGAAGGGGTAACCCAGCATGGCGGACCTGTTTTAACTCCTTGAGGGTAGTAACAGGTGGCGGCTGTTTCCATTGCCAATGTCCTGTCAGGTATCCGGGAACCCCTCCTATTGCCAATAAGAGTAGCAATAACAAAAGTGCAGCCACCTGGCTCAATTGGTTTTCCTTAAAAAACTTGGAGAAAGAAATCATCAGTAAAAATTATAATACTTAGGCAAAATTTTACTTCATAAAATCGCACCATGAGTACAGTAATATTTATTAGTAGAGAAAAAGTAGGGGAGGCAGGGAAGGCGGGGGGAGAAAGAATGACTAATGACTTTCCCCTTCTTGTTGAGTTTCTGATGTTGAAAAATAGCTATTAATCCAATTCAGTAAGGGCACTAAAGACACCAACATACAAGCAGAGTAAAGGTCACCACCCCAACCCTCATGCAGCCATTTAAAAGCCGCTTCTTGACCTGTGCCGTGAAAGAAAGTCAGTAAAGTATTACGAATGATATTGGCACAAGTACTAACGATCGCAGCAAGAGATAAAAACGTTATAAATGTGCGACGTGAAGACAAAGCATCTGTCCAATAAAGCAGCATCAAGCCGACGTAGAGAGTAGTAAACAACATTTTCAGCCCTGCACAATAGGGAGCAACTTCTACAATCCGTCCTCCCACGTAGAGATTTATCTCATCTACGGTTACGTCCATACCAAATTGATTCAGTATAAAGCCTGCTGTGCCAGCGATGAAGCTCTGAAGAGGCAAGGTATAGGGAGCAATGAGATAGGGTACTGCCGTTGGGGTTGCCAAAAAGACTAGTATCAGGGGGAATCCTTGCAATCGCAAACCTGCTATTCCCTTAAACCACAAGCATAATCCTGCCAGTATAACAGGCAAGGAAAGGTTAACCCACTCTGTAACACCACTAAGATAAAACACTGATCCGAATAACAATAAAACAGGACCCAAAGGATGGATGGTATCTGGTAAACGTTTCCACTTTTTCCGGTTCATCCAGCCCAGATAAGCCGCAAATGGTAAACCAATAATTCCGTGGCTGAAATATTCGTGTTCTGTACTGATATTTTTGTTCAGCCAACCATCCAACCAGTGTAGCAATATAGGAGCATAAAGCAGCAGCAAAACGCCTAAAATAGCTAGATTTAATAAGCCTGATGCGTTTCTGTTTCTAACCTGTTGCTGGAGTGCCATGATTTTCAGTAATTCAAAAACTTTGGTCATTAGTCATTGGTCATTAGTCATTGGTCATTAATTGAGAGAAAGTACAAATGACTAATGTCTAATTGTTAGATGTACATTAGGTATGAATTAACTTCAGGCTACCACGCTACCAAGGTCAGCATGAGAGGGTTTCTCTGTTTTAGAAGTTGAGACTGCATGAGCGATAGCTGTTACAACTTCTTTAACTTGGCTACTGCTCAAACCAGGATACATTGGTAATGATAATATTTCTTTTGACAGTTTTTCTGCCTGGGGAAAATCTCCAGGCTGATAACCTAAGTTGGTGAATGCCGGTTGGAGATGACAAGGAATTGGGTAATGAATGCCAGTTTGAATTCCTACTGCTGTAAGTTTTTCTTGGAGTTGCTGGCGTTCTATGGGACAAGAATCATCAACTCTAATGACATAAAGATGATACACATGGCCTATATCACTTTGGTTTTCCAGATGGATAATACCAGCAGTTGCCAAGGGTACTAGTTCTTTATCATACTGCCGGGCAATAGTCAAGCGATCGCGATTCCATTGTGGCAAATATGGTAATTTTTGGTGCAAGACTGCTGCTTGTAAAGTATCCAAGCGGCTATTTGTACCTGGTTCAGTATGAAAATACTTTTGCGATGCACCATAATTTCGCAAGCGCATCATCTTCTGAGCTATATCTGAATCTCGTGTTAGCAACATTCCTCCATCCCCAAACGCTCCCAAATTTTTGCTGGGATAGAAACTAAAAGCTGCTGCTATTCCGACTGAACCAGCGTAATATCCATCTCTTTGAGCGAGGTGTGCTTGTGCAGCATCTTCAAAAATTAGTAGTTTGTAGGTATCGGCAAAATTCAATAGTTCACTTGGTGATACCATTTGACCATAGAGATGCACAGGGATAATTGCTTTGGTATGAGGCGTAATTGCCTTTGCTGCTTTTCTTAAGTCAATTAAAGCTGTTTGGCGATCGCAATCTACCAGAATTGGCTTCGCGCCAGCCCGTTGTACCCCAATCAAGGTTGCTATAAAAGTGTTTGCTGGTAAAATCACTTCATCGCCAGCACCAATATTACACGCTTGCAAACCGAGAGCGATCGCATCTGTTCCTGATGCAACACCAACTCCATAAGCTGCGCCAGACGCTGCCGCAAATGCTGCTTCAAAATCTGACACTGCTTGCCCTAAAATAAAATCTCCCTGTTCCAATACAGATTGGATTGCATGTTGCAATTGCGTTTGAATTGGTTCGTGTTGTAACTTCAAGTCTACAAAAGGTACTCTAATGGTCATTTTATTCATTACCAATTGTCCTCAAAAAATATTTACTCGGATGGAAAAAATAAAAAAGCCTGTACAATTTTCAGCATAAAATTGTAATAGGTTTAATCTATTGAATCGAGACTTATATAAACTATCTAGGATTGTCAGCCATTAATGCTAGTTGTTATAAGTAATTATTGCTATAAAAAATACATAATTTTAATTTTATCAGTAAATTTACTTTTAATATGCCAGTCAGAATTTTCCTTCTGTACATAAAGAATGACAGCCCCTTTGTATTGTATCCTTAGCATTAGCTTACCCTGGCTGAATCTAAATCTAACGCAGTCTGGCTGTAAAATCCCAAGCAATAAAGGCTACACCAGCGTTAAATAAAGAATATTCAGCACTAGTAACCGACTTAATGTAAGAGATAAAAAATTTTTGCTCCAAATTTGTTTGTCAGAGGCAAAATTAGGGAATGCTTAAAAATAGCAATTGATAACCCAGAATAGGGCTTATATCAATTACAGTATCGAGAAATTATTAAGGTAGCAGTGGCAATGATAGAGCCTGAAAATAAATTATTTGCCCTAAAGGATGGTTGGGACTCTCATGAATCAAGAGAACAACAACGCCTCAAAGCTTTGTCAGATTTAGGTTTGCGGCAACCAGAGACGATTCCGGTTTTTGAAGAAGCCACACAGACTGCTGCCCACTTTTTGGAAGCACCAATTTCCATCTTGGGATTTGTAGATCAAGAACGCCACTGGTTCAAATCGGCGGTGGGCTTATCTAGGCTGGGGCTAATGAATCATTTAGCACAAAGTCGCCAACTGCCACGTCGGGAATCCTTTTGCACTCAAGTAGTAGAGAGTCTTCAAATATTTGTAATTAATGATACGCATAACCTAACAGACTCAGTACTTGCTAGCAGTAAGTTAGTGCAGGATTATGGTATTCGTGCTTACTTAGGAGCGCCACTGATTGATGCTGAGGGACATTGTTTGGGTGCATTGGCGGTGATGGATTTAGTGCCGCGTAATTTTACAAACCGAGACATTGAGTTTTTACAAATTATAGCTCGTTGGAGCATGAGTGAATTTGAACGTAATCGGCTTTTACAACGGAGACTCGAATCAAGTACTCCCGTAATCGCTCCGATATTTTCAATCAATGACGAACGGAATACTGAAATTAAAATCACCCCAGCCACTACAGATAGCGGCTCTGTTTCTACCAAGGAACTGAAACTGGAACTTTTGGATCAGCTAACTCAGGAGTTACGCACGCCCTTAACATCTGTACTTGGTATGGCTAGTGTTTTAGGACGTGAAATTTATGGGCCTTTGACGACTAAGCAAAGAGAATATTTGGAAATTATCCAACACAGTGGTCGGTACTTACTTTCCTTAGTAAACGAAATTACCGAACTAGGAGCTATGGATGAAAACTCAAACGTGCTAAATATAGCTCCTGTGGATATCGAAATGCTGTGTCAACAAGCGATCAATACCCTTGAAGAAGTGGCTAATCGCCGTGAACAAGATATTCGCCTCTCTATAGAACCAGGACGCAATCGCATTTGGCCTTTAGATAAAGACAAGGTGCGGCAAATCCTCTATCACTTGGTTTTCAGTGTGATTCAACTTTCGGCTACAGGTAGCATTGTTCGTATTCATGTTTCTTACAAAGAAGATACGCTCAACATTACTATTTGGGTTTCCCACCCTTGGCTAGGGGACGGTATTACTGAAGTTGATCCCTACTTCCGTCTCAATTCTTTGTCGCTGCTGGAGCTAACAGGTGAAGTAGCAACTTACAATACTCATGGACAAAACCAGGAGCAAGGAGATATTTCATCAGTAGCAGTGGATAATTCAAATCACTTAAGTGCGAATCACTTAAATTTCTTTGCTGCTAGTTCAGGTATAAATTTAGCTAAATCACATGGAAATATCTCTCGTGAAAGTTTGGGTCTGTTGCTAAGTTGTCAACTGGCAGAATTGCATAGTGGACAAATTTTGATTCAAGGTTCACCAGAATCAGGATATCGTTATGTGCTTTCTTTGCCACTGCAACTGGTGACTTCTTCACAAACAATCAGCGATGTCTAATTACAGCTAGTAGCGAACAGGTTACAGGTTACAAATAATAAGGAAATACAAATTCATGCTTTGTTATGTAGTAACTAGGTGAAAGGTTAATCAACGGCTATCTTCACTTAGTATTAGCTGAAGTGTTTTAGATTACAGGTAGTGGCTGATCGCTATGAGTAAGAGCATCATCACTAAACTGCAATTTCGTTATTACCTTTTTATAGCCATAGGCATTATGATCAATTCCAAGTTCTGCGTCGGCAGGCTAATTGATCGCAATGTTTTTTATGAATTTAGTCTGGCAACGATTTACTTTATCATCTTTCCCGCTCAAAGAATACCTTGCTACCAGTTACGTACATCGTTTTCTGGTGGGACTGTTAAGTTCTTGGCGGCAAACCAGCGTCTTGATTCAGTGGGGAGATGCGATAGCAGCTGCTTTGCTCAGTTTAGTATATGCGCTTGCACCTTTTGCTTCGAGTACATTGGTGGGCTTGTTGCTGGTGGCTTGTGTAGCATTTTGGCTGTTGTTGACTTTATCTGATGAAGCAACACCAGCAAATATCTCCTCAGTCACTCCCATTCACTTACTGGTATTGCTCTACTGGGGGGTTGCCGCAATCGCAACGGCATTATCACCAGTGAAAAAGGCGGCACTTAACGACTTGGGAACGTTAACCTTGTATTTGCTGCTATTTGCCCTTTGTGCCAGGATACTGAGGTCGCCTCGCCTCCGGTCTTGGATTATCATCCTTTACCTACACGTATCGTTAATTGTCAGCGTATATGGGTTGCGGCAATGGTTTTTTGGAGCCACAGCACTGGCAACTTGGGTTGATCCAGAATCTCCTCTGTCTAAAACTACCAGAGTCTACAGTTATTTAGGCAATCCCAACTTATTGGCTGGATACCTCTTACCAGCAGTAATTTTTAGCTTAGTGGCAATTTTTGCATGGCAAAGCTGGCTCAAAAAAGCCCTAGCATTAACAATGTTAATTGTCAATACTACCTGCTTGATCCTCACTTTTAGTCGTGGCGGTTGGATTGGACTAGTGGTGGCAATTTTGGCTGTGATGGCATTGCTAGTTTATTGGAAAAGCTTGGAAATGCCTCGTTTTTGGCGTACCTGGTCGCTACCGATTGTCTTGGGAGGTTTGATCGGTATATTGTTGCTAGCAGTAATATTTGTAGAGCCAGTGCGCCTACGAGTGTTCAGCATTTTTGCTGACCGTCAAGATAGCAGTAATAATTTTCGCCGAAATGTGTGGGATGCTGTTTTCGAGATGATTCGCGATCGCCCAATTTTCGGCATTGGTCCTGGACACAACTCTTTTAATCAAGTTTATCCTCTTTACCAACGCCCTCGTTATACTGCTTTGAGTGCCTATTCGATTTTGTTTGAAGTGACTCTAGAAACTGGCTTTGTTGGTTTAGCCTGCTTTCTCTGGCTAATAATTGTCACATTTAACACGGCATTTCTACAAATGCGACGACTGAGACGATTGAGAAGTGTAGAAGGATTTTGGTTAATTGGAGCGATTGCTATTTTGTTGGGGATGCTAGCTCATGGAACCGTAGATACTGTCTGGTATCGTCCTGAAGTTAATACCCTTTGGTGGCTCATAGTTGCCTTAATTGCTAGCTATTGGATACCTTTAGCTCAAAACCAGATAAATTCATCTAACTTAGAACCAACAGTAAACTAACATGATTAAGTTGTCAGTTGTTTTTCTACTGAACAACTGACAACTGAGTGAATTTTCTAATTGTCTAGTCTCTGTAGGTAGTGGTCCCTGGAGCATTAGGGTCGCGGTAAGCGGTGGGTTCGTTCCCACTCTTTTTACCAGTTAAACCAGCTAAACCAGCTAGACCAATTAATCCTAGCCAACCCCAATCAAAACCGTTGCGATCATCGGAAGTGGTTGTTCTGGTCGTTCCTGAAGAAGTACTAGCTCCGGTGTCAGTTGTCGTCTGAGCTTGTGCGGATAGAGTTAAGGGTAAAACTGCCATACTCAAGGTGAGAACGCCAGCACCAACAGCTGTAATGAAATTACTTTTCATAAGTTTTGACAATTCCTTATGCCATCCGAAGTTACTCACCACTTTATCGATTCCCAGCTTTAAGAAAATCAATCTGCGGCTATAAACTAAGAATTTTCACAACTCACGCTGTGGACATACAACATACTTTTTACAGCAATCCGTTTCTTACTCTGATGTGGTAGTTCAGCAACACTGACACCTCAATAGTTTTTCATTGCCCGTTGAATGTCACGCTGGTCTTGGCGTCGTTTCAAGTCTTCTCGCTTATCGTGGAGCTTTTTACCTTTGCCAAGGGCTATACTTACTTTTACCCAGCCACGTTTGAGATACATTTTCAAAGGGATTAAAGTTAAACCCTGCTGTTCTACTGTGCCAATTAGCTTGCGGAGTTCTTTGCGATGCAACAGCAGCTTCCGTGTACGCCGTGGTTCATGATTAAAATATTGTCCACTAGCGTTATAAGGCGAGATATGGACATTGATCAACCATGCTTCACCATTGCGAAGCAAAGCATAGCCATCTTGGAGATTGACTTTACCCGCACGAATCGACTTAACCTCGGTTCCTGTCAACTCAATTCCAGCTTCGTAAGTTTCTAGAATTTCATACAAATAACGGGCTTGGCGGTTGTCGCTAATAACTTTGTAACTGTCGCTCTTGTCGCTCATTGATAATTTTGTGTGCTTTAAATGTACCTAAAAAATTATTTAGATTTTTTGTTAATTATAGGCTGTATCTTAGAACTGCTATAAATTATGAACTGTATATCACTAATTTAGCTTTTATCAGTTCACAATTAAGAATTTTCTGGCAACTTTAAGTTATATGATACCGATTACCTGTGAGTTAGGTAAGACTTGAGGCTTAAGCCCTAAGTTTTACCTAGCTTGATTTTGTGTAGTTTCCTAAAGAATTGGTATGATGCCAATAATCATTAATGATTAGCTAAAAATTAATTACAAAGGACAAAAAATAACAGATATTTATCCCTACTTAGCTTTTAGTAAATTATTTATTAAGTTAATATTAATTTATACTATGGTAGTATTTACCGTGCTTTATTGATGAGTTGTTATAAACGACAAAGCTTTCTATGCCTCTCAAAGAGAGTGAGTCAAAGGTGAGTTACACTTCTTTAACCTTTTCTAAGGATTTAAGATTTTCTTTATAAATCATCCGTAAAAACATCATTAGGTAGTAATCCTGTCATAGTATGAAACATAAGAATATTATTGTCTGTGTTCACTGATGAAGCGCGTAAAAGCAAATTTCTGAGTAAAAAAATTCTAGGGGTGTATTGTCCATGCCCTTGACAATCCTTGTAGTGGATGATGATTTGGGCACTCGCCTGTCTGTTAGTGACTATCTTGAACTGTCTGGCTACTCAGTGATTACGGCTAATGACGGTCAAGAGGCTTTGGTTATGGTGGATGAGCATCATCCAGATTTGATTGTCACAGATATTGTGATGCCGCAGATGAATGGCTACGAACTAGTGCGTCGGGTGCGTCAACAACCAGTGTTTCGGTTATTACCTGTAATTTTATTAACAGCCCGAACTAAGACCCAAGAAAGAATTTTGGGCTACCAGTCAGGGTGCGATTTATTCTTACCCAAGCCTTTTGAACTGGAAGAGTTAGCAGCAGCAATCCGCAATCTTTTGGAGCGATCGCAAATTATTCAATCGGAGTATCGGTTTTCTCATAAAGAGAGTTTGGGCATTTCCGCCTCGACAAAAGCGGTGGATGCCCATAATTCTCTTTCCACTCAAATTCAGAAATCCCACTTGCACTCATCCCTAACTCATAGAGAACAGGAAGTCTTAGAGTTATTGACTCATGGTCTTTCTAATGCCGAAATGGGTCATCAGCTACACCTGAGTCCTCGCACAGTGGAAAAGTACGTTAGCAGTTTATTGAGAAAAACCTCAACCAGCAACCGAGCGGAATTAGTGCGTTTTGCAATAAAGCATGGTTTGGTGGAATAAAATAAAGTTAGGAGTAGAGACGCGATTAATCGCGTCTGTGTAGGAGTGAGGAATTAAAACTCCTAACTCTTAACTCATAACTCATAACTCCTAACTTTTGTCAGCAGACCTTCACAAGCATCGATCAGTAAATCAATAACCCGATTAAATCCCTCTTGACCACCGTAATAGGGATCTGGAACTTCTTTCAGGGAGTGTCGAGAGCAAAACTCGCACATCAAACGTACTTTATGCTGATACTGCTTAGTTTGATCAAGATTGAGGATGTTCTCATAATTTTCTTGATCCATCGCTAAAATTAAATCAAAGTCTTGAAAGTCTGACTTTTTAAACTGGCGTGCTCGACCACGTAATTTAATTCCCAACTTTGTAGCAGCCGCAGCACTCATGCGTCTGTCAGGTGGACTACCAACGTGATAGCTAGATGTACCAGCTGAGTCACAAAGTATGTGTTCGCTCAAGCCAGCCTGCTCAATTAGATGATTCATAATGTTTTCTGCCGATGGCGATCGGCAGATGTTACCTAAGCAGACAAATAGCAACTTGTAAGCCATGGATATTTTTTGTCCTTTGTCAATAGTCATTTGTCCTTTGTCCTTTGTCCAATGACTAATGACTAATGACTAATGACTAAAATCCAGGAAGTTCTAGTCCACTGGTCAATTCTTCCATACGTTCCCGCATTGTTGCTGTGGATTTGTTGTAGGCTTCTTTCATTGCCACTGTCACTAGATCAGAAAGTACTTCTGCACCTTCCCCTAGAGCATCTGGAGAAATTTCTACCCGCTTAGGTTCTTGGTTACCACTGACAATCACCTTCACCAGACCACCGCCAGATTCTCCTAGAATCTCCATTTGCTCCAATTCTTCTTGGAGTCGCTTTGCGCCTTCTTGAACTTGCTGCGCTTTTTTAAAAGCGTCAGCCAATTCTTTCATTTTTCCTAAGCCAAAGCCGAATCCTTGTCCTTTACCTGTCATAATTAGTTTTACGCGTATGCGTTGAATAACAAATCAAATTCAATTATAGATGCGGTAAGTAATTTGCCTCTTTTTTTACCAATAATTAATGCGTTAGAGAGTGGGGAGTGAAGAGTAGGAAATTAGGCATTGGGAATTGGGCATTGGGAATTGGGCATTGGTTATTAATTCTTCTTCCTCATCCCCCTCATCTCCCTCATGCCCGTCATCCTCCTCATCTCTCCCATTCCCAATTCCCTATCCACAAGCACCTTGAAACTCTCCGAGCATTTTGACTTCTGGTTCTAAATTAATAGACCAACGTTCTTGTACTTGATGTTGAATGTGGCGAATCAGACAGAAGATATCACTAGCTTTTGCTCCACCACGGTTAACAATAAAATTAGCATGAAGTTGTGCTACTTGCGCTCCACCAATTTGGTAACCTTTGAGACCAGTTTGTTCAATTAACCAGCCAGCGCTGTAAGGTTTGGGATTGCGGAACACACTTCCACAACTGGGGAAGTTGTATGGTTGGGTGCTCAAACGATGCTTTTTGTGTTCTCTGGTGATTGCCACAACTTTTGCTGGGTCTGCACCTGGCGCGAGTTGTAATGTGGCTTGGGTGACTATGCGATCGCCACCTTGCAATAATGAAGTTCGGTAGCTATAACCTAACTGATCAGGGCTAAGAGTTTCCAACGTACCATCGGGTGAAAGTACCTGGGCACTAACTAACATATCTGCGATACAGCTATTATGTGCCCCTGCATTCATCACCACGGCACCTCCGGCTGTTCCAGGGATACCAACAGCCCACTCCAATCCTTGCCATCCTAATTCTGCTGCTGCCAATGCCAAGCTAGGAATTGATTCTCCAGCAGCAACGGTTAATTGACCTGTCTCTGGGTCAAAGTTGCTGAAGCGGAGATGACGAGTAGCAATGACTAAACCTGATATACCGCGATCGCTCACTAGCAAGTTAGAACCTGCTCCCAGTGTTGTCACCTTTAAATTACGTTGTTTTGCGTATTTAAGACTTGCTTGCAGTGCTTCTAAGTCTCGGGGGGCAACGTACAAATCAGCTGCTCCCCCAACTCTATAGGAAGTAAACGCTGACAAGGAAGCCTGGGACTTAATCGCACAATCAGTATTGGGTAAGTAAATTACTTCACTGTCCACCGAATTAGTTGTTTGATGTTTCTTTGTATTCAAAGCAGAAACTGTGCAGACGTTTCCAGCTGCCTGGGAAATGGTCATCTTTACTTTTTTGGTAAAATTTTTACATTTACTTACCGTAAATATACGGTAACATAGTTCACAGATGGAACCGTTGCTAGACGGGCGCTTTGCTCAGAAATAAAACTTCGCAAAGCCTCCACTTAAGATGTGGCTTTAGCCGGTTCGCAAAGTGTCGTAATTATTTCAGGAATTATCTGATTCAAGTTCCCAGCCCCCAAAAACAGCGCCAAGTCTCCTGGGCGTAGTGTTTGCAGCAAGAACTCACACACTGAGGGTAAAGTTGGTTGATAAACTACAGGAGAATGCTGTTTAGCAATTTCTGCCGCTAGATGTTCACCAGTAATTTGCCCTAAATTTGGTTCACCTGCACTGTAAATATCAGTCAGCACAACCAAATCAGCATGGGTAAAGGAATTGGCAAATTCATCTAAAAAGGTGAGTGTACGGCTATAGCGATGGGGTTGGAAGATGGCAACCACTCTTTGCCCTGGTCTTGCCTGTAAGCGTGCTGCGGCCAAAGTAGCGCGAATCTCGCTAGGATGATGAGCATAGTCATCGATGAAGGTAATACCATCGACTTCACCCCGGAATTCAAAGCGGCGTCTTGCTCCTTCAAAGGTGGCGATACCTTTAGCAATTTCTCCAAATTCTAAGCCCAAGAAGCGACCAACAGCTACTGCTGCTAAAGCATTACTGAGATTGTGCCGACTTAGCAGGCGTAACTTCAACACGCCCAAAGCTTTGCCTCTTTCCCAAACTAGAGCTGTGGTGCCATCAGCCCGATAATCAATATTAGTAACGCTGTAATCAGCGTCGGTATCTAAGTATAAGCTGTAGCTGATTGTGGGTTGCAAGCGATCGCGCACTGTAGCACAATCAATGCTACCTATTAACGTTTTACAACCCTTAGCAAATGTCTGGAAGATGTCAATGACTTCTTCTAATGTCTCGTAATGGTCTGGATGATCGAGTTCAATATTAGTGATGATGCCAATCTCTGGAGTGTGTTTTACCAAGGAACCATCAGATTCATCTGCTTCGGCTACCAAATATTGGCTTTGTCCCAATCGAGCATTGCCAGACCAAGCATTGACTTCACCACCTACTAAAATCGTTGGGTCTAGACCTGCTTCCACAAGCATATAGCCAATCATGCTACTGGTTGTAGTTTTGCCGTGTGTTCCTGCCACTGCAATACTGTGGTAATCGGCAATTAAAGCTGCTAGTACATCTGAACGATGTAAAATTGGACAACCTAATTCTAGCGCTGCTTTGTATTCTAAATTATTCGTATTAATTGCTGTTGAACAAATGACTTGAGGCAGTATTGAGTTAGTAACAGTAGGTAATTCTTCTTGTAAATTTAATACTACTGCATTCGCTAATATCTGAGGGCGAAAGAATTCGAGATTGCTTGCCTCTTGTCTACCAAAAATATGAGCGCCGATAGATTCCAATTTGTGCGTAATGTGGTTAGGACGAAGATCCGAACCTGATACTGGAAATTGACGCTTGGTGAGAACGTATGCCAGAGCAGACATACCTATACCACCGATGCCAATGAAATGAAATGGTCTACCACTAAAATCTACAGAATTAGTCATTTCTTGCTCCTTTTACACCACACCACACCATAATCACAAATGACACGCGTATCATAACAGGAATTTGATTTTTACCGTAACTGTCCCTATATCATGTTTATGTTTAATGGCCAGATGATATTTCTGCTCTGGTTTTGCTTGTTCAGAATGATTTTACCTTGGTTGGAGGTTTTTCCTATTTCTGAACTGTTTTTAAGATTATTCTGAAAATTTTGGTCGCATCGGGAAAGAAATTCTTGTAATGTCAAATACATCTTTTTGGCTACCTTACTGGAATTGGCTACATCATACATTGTTAGTGAAGCTGATTTTAAATTGCATTCAGTTTAGGGATAAATTGACTACAATAGTACATTGGTAATGAAACTATTTTTCAATTGCATAAAACCCAGGCATAACTGGATGCAACAACTAGCAATTTTTGGTGGCACATTTGATCCAATTCATTGGGGACACCTGCTGGTAGCCGAGAGAGCTTTGCATCAAGTATCCCTTGAAAAGGTAATTTGGGTGCCATCCTTAAATCCTCCTCACAAACAAGCAGCTTTATTTGAGCATCGTGTGGGAATGCTGCAATTAGCCATAGAAGATAACCCAGCGTTTACTGTCTCACTAATGGAGGCAAATCGCTCTGGGACTTCCTATGCCATTAACACCCTGATGGACTTATCTGCTTCTTACCCAAATACTCACTGGTACTGGATCGTAGGCTTGGATACTTTCCAAACTTTACCCCGTTGGTACCGTGGACACGAACTAGCACAAATGTGTGATTGGTTAATAGCACCCCGACTGCTAGGTGGTGAGACTATAACTCAAAGTAAATTAATCTGCAAGCAAGTGGAGCAACAGCTGAGGGAACAGTCAGTTACCATTCACTGGCAACTCTTAGATATACCTTTAGTAGGAGTTTCGTCAAGTCTAATTCGCAAATTTTGCCGCGATGACTTCGTCAACGCCAAGGGCGAACGCCAGTCAATTCGTTATTTAGTCCCGGAATCGGTCAGATCATATCTCACTAACAACAATCTCTACTCAAACAAATCTGAATAAATTATGTGTTTTTTTATTGATCTAACACTTTATCGTTATAAGTGCCCCCCCCCTTTGCGATATGATTGGGGTCAACGATATCAACATATAAGCATAAATACAGAGGGCAAGACACTGTGATTAGAGTTGCAATCAACGGTTTCGGGCGGATTGGACGTAACTTTGCACGCTGCTGGGTGGGTAGAGAGAATAGTAAAATCGATCTTGTCGCTATTAATGACACTTCAGACCCTAGAACTAATGCTCACCTGCTGAAGTATGACTCAATGCTAGGGAAGATCAAGGGTGCTGAGATTAGTGCCGATGATAACTCTATCATCGTTAACGGTAAGACCATTAAGTGCGTATCCGATCGCAACCCAGAAAACTTGCCCTGGAAAGAGTGGGGAATTGACCTAATTATCGAAGCAACAGGAGTGTTTACTAGCAAAGAAGGAGCGCTCAAGCATGTGAATGCTGGAGCTAAGAAAGTTCTGATTACCGCTCCTGGCAAAAACGAGGATGGCACTTTTGTGGTTGGTGTGAATCATCACGACTATGACCACAACAAACACCACGTTATCAGTAACGCTAGCTGTACTACCAACTGCTTGGCACCGATTGCCAAGGTGTTGAACGATAAGTTTGGCATCATCAAAGGTACGATGACCACCACCCATAGCTATACAGGTGACCAACGCTTGCTAGACGCTTCTCACCGCGATTTGCGACGGGCGAGGGCAGCAGCAATTAACATTGTACCCACCTCTACTGGTGCAGCAAAAGCAGTGGCGCTGGTTATCCCAGACCTCAAAGGCAAACTAAATGGTGTTGCCTTGCGCGTACCTACCCCGAACGTCTCAATGGTAGATTTCGTAGTTCAGGTTGAGAAGCGTACTATTACTGAAGAAGTTAACCAAGCTCTCAAAGATGCTGCCGAAGGGCCACTCAAAGGCATTTTGGACTATAGCCAACTAGAACTGGTATCTTCCGATTATCAAGGTAGTGATGCTTCTTCCATTGTTGATGCTAGCTTGACTTTGGTTATGGGTAATGACCTTGTAAAAGTTATGGCGTGGTATGACAACGAGTGGGGTTACAGCCAACGAGTTTTGGATTTGGCAGAATTAGTAGCCGAGAAGTGGCAATAATTTGTCATTAGTCATTGGTCATTGGTCATTAGTTTTAGACAAGTGACAAAGGACAAATGACAAAGGACTATTAATCAAAATGTTGAAATCCTTGGCTAAGACTCAGAACTTGGTCAGGGAATTTTTTTTGTTCGTCGTGCAATAGTACTGTTGATCCGGGTGTAATGCTGCCTACGATCGCAGCACCTTCACCAAGATGTTGCACTAAGGCTGATGCTAACTCTTGTGGCAAGCACAGCACTAATTCAAAGTCTTCGCCACCATATAGAGCATATTCCAGCGCTTGCTCTTGTGTCAGCCAATGGTTAAAAGTTTTTGGTACAGGAATTTCTCTTCGTTTTAGAATAGCGCCAACACTACTGGCGCGGCAAATTTGAATAATCGCATCTGCCAAACCATCGCTGCTATCCATAGCAGCAATGGGTAGTTGGGAGTTAGGAGTTAAGATTTTCCAGAGGATTGGTAAGACATCTAATCGTGGCTGTGGGCGTTGGTGGGCGAGGATTAAAGCCACGCGTTCTACATTTTTGAGGTCTTGTCCTAATTCGGGATGCAAGAGCAGTTCTAAGCCAGCTCTTGAGGCTCCATGAACGCCTGTAACGATGATCGCATCTCCCACTACAGCAGCAGAACGGCGGATAATTCGATCAGGGGCAACTTGACCAAAAGCAGTAATTGCCAGAGTAGTCACAGGCGATCGCACAATATCACCCCCAACAATTGAGGTATTGTATTTTTGCAGGCATTCTGTCATTCCCTGGTACAATCGTTCAACCCAACTCACCCTAACTTCACCGGGGAGTCCCAACCCGACAGTGATTCCCAATGGGGAAGCGCCCATTGCAGCTAAATCTGATAAATTGGCAGCAGCAGCTCGCCAACCAGCATCTTCTGGGGAAGTGGTGACATTGCTAAAATGTACACCATCAACCAGCACATCTGTTGTTACTACTAAAGATTGCTTTGGTGCAGTCACCAGAACTGCTGCGTCATCGCCGATAATTTCTGGAGGACAGAAGCGCTGCAATCTTTCTAAAAGACCTTGTTCTCCAATATCTTGTACTTGTTGAGAAGATAACTCTCTGTTCACAATCGGTTTTCCGTGTTGCAAAATTACTAAGAA
This sequence comes from uncultured Nostoc sp., assembly GCF_964245445.1. Taxonomy (GTDB): domain Bacteria; phylum Cyanobacteriota; class Cyanobacteriia; order Cyanobacteriales; family Nostocaceae; genus Nostoc. Next base: position 10,487 of record NZ_CAXTNE010000052.1, on the reverse strand, counting down.
AACTGATGATTTGTTTTACTGTTTCAAATAAGGGTATCGTCTAGGAGTCAGTTGGGATGGTAACAACACCAGTAACCAGCATCACATTTGAGGAGTACTTAACCTATGATGATGGCAACGGTTTCCATTATGAACTGGTGGATAGCAAGCTAGAGCTAATGAATCTACCTACTATTGAACATTTTCTGATTGCCAAATTTCTTGAGCAATTACTAGATGCAGAAATCAAACGTTGCAGCTTACCTTGGCTGAGTTTTCGGGAAAGTGGGGTGAGAACGGGTAGAAATAAATCTAGGTTGACCGATTTGTGTGTAGTGACAGTGGAACAAGCCGAAGAATTGTTAAATGCCTCAGCAGTATTTCAGTCACCGCCGTTACTAATTGTCGAGGTGGTCAGTCCAGAGTCGGTGAAACGGGACTATCGCCATAAGCGATCTGAATATGCGGCCTTAGAGGTTCCTGAATATTGGATTGTAAATCCTCTAGAAGGGAAGATTTCGGTGTTATTACTGGAAGATGGATTTTACGAAGAAACACTTTTTACAGCCACTCAAAAAATTGTATCACGGACTTTTCCAGAATTAGCAGTCGCAGTTGATCAGATATTCACCGCCGGAAATCTGAATCAGGGGAGACGCGATTAATCGCGTCTGTACAGGAGTTAAGAGTTAGTAATTGTTCTCCCCCTGCTCCCCCTGCTCTCTTCTTATGCAGTTTGCGGCTCAACCAGATTTTCTATTCCCTGAACGACTGTTGCCGATTCAATTTTGTCACCCGCCTTCAGTTTATCCAAAACTTCTTTGCCTTCGGTGAGATAGCCAAACACGGCATAGCGACCATCTAATAGGTTGCGTCCGGCGGGGGTGAGTTCTGGTTCAAAGAGGAAGAAGAAGAATTGTGAAGATCCACCATTCACTTCACTTTCGGGACGAGCCATCACCACTGCGCCAAAAGCAGAGAAAGGTAGAACTGGCATATCGATGTAACGACCAGCTTCTTCTAGTGTAATGCCATAAGTAGGCGCTTTATCACCTTCAACTAAGACTTCTAAGGGAATAGCGCGATATTTACCTGTGTTTGGATCAATGAAACCCACGTTTTTACCTTCTGGATCTCCAGTTTGCAGAAAGTAAGATTCTTCAGAACGGGTAAATTCTAAACCATTATAAAAACCCCTCTGCACCAAATCTACAAAATTACCAGCAGTGACAGGGGCGCTATAACCATCTACTACCAGGGTCAAATCGCCTTTGTTGGTTTTGATTTCTACTGTGGCACGACCTTTAAGTTGTGGCAAGTTACTGTACTCAATAGGGACTTCAAAGGGAAATTGTTTCACCATTGACTCTTCTATCTGAGTAACGAGATTCAAAAGTTTGCCTCTCTCTTGGAGAATTTGTTCTTTATCTTTACTCTTTGCCAATTCTTCCAATTTACCCACCCCAGATTTCAACTCGGTAATCCAAGCTTCGGCTTGGGGTTGGCGTTCTTCGGGAACGCTTGTTAAGATTTGGGAGGGTTTATCGAGAATGCGGGATGCTTTGCTGATGTCGTTGGAAATAGCACTCCACCGCCGATTCGCCCGTAGTTGGGCAGAGATGTCCTCTAAACTGGCTTGTAATTGCCGTACAGGTTTGTTATCTATCGGGAGTGCATACCGCAACAAAGCCTTACCGTCGGTAATTGCATTGCCGGATGGCAGTGCGGCGCTACTGGAGGGAGTCCACCCAGATGTAGTTATGCCTAAAAATATTGTTACCAGCAGTATTGCCATTAGGCTGTTCTTCAGCCAGGATTTTAATAAGTTAAGCATGGGATAACTCAAATGCAGCATTAGATTGTTGACTGGACGTAACCCATCAATAATCTTCCCACGTTAAGGGCGGAGGATAAATGACTAATGACTAATACTTCTCTACGAGAGGCTGCGCCAACGACTACGCTCAGTACAATTGACAAATGACTAATGACTAATGAGAAATGCCCAATGACGACCCTAGAAGGGTACAATAAATGCCGATTGTCTTCCAAAATTTGAAAGTTTCATGATCTCCAGTAACGACTTTCGACCCGGTGTTTCAATTGTATTAGATGGGTCTGTATGGCGAGTGCTAGAATTCCTGCACGTCAAGCCAGGCAAAGGTTCTGCTTTTGTACGAACTAAGTTAAAAAATGTCCAGAGTGGCAGCGTGATGGAAAAAACGTTCCGAGCCGGGGAAACAGTTCCGCAAGCCACGCTAGAAAAAAGCACGATGCAGCATACCTATAAAGAGGGCGATGAGTTCGTCTTTATGGATATGGAAACCTACGAAGAAGGCAGATTGACCCGCGAACAAATTGGCGATCGCGTCAAATACCTCAAGGAAGGTATGGAAGCTGAAGTTATTAAGTGGGGCGACCAAGTGCTAGGAGTAGAATTGCCTAAGTCTGTGGTTCTGGAAATTGTACAAACAGATCCAGGTTTAAAAGGTGACACTGCCACCGGTGGCTCAAAACCAGCAACTCTAGAAACTGGTGCAGTTGTGATGGTTCCTTTGTTTATTTCTCAAGGAGAACGCATCAAAGTTGATACTCAGGAAGATAAATATATCAGCAGGGAATAACTTTCATCTCTACGGAGATGCTTGTTCCCGATGGAAATCCCTACATAGGGATTTAATCCCTGCCACACTTAAGATACTCATTTACGGATAGGTCGAGGTAATAAAAACTGTGCCATTGGACTTTAATGAAATCCGCCAACTACTGGCAACTATCGCCCAAACAGATATTGCAGAAGTGACGCTCAAAAGCAATGATTTTGAACTAACAGTCCGTAAGGCTGTGAGCGTCAGCAATCAGATGTTGTCGGTAGGTCAAGCGACCTTCGGCGGTGTGGTGGGTTCTGGCTCGACATCGGGTTCATCTGGGGGAAACCAGATGAACACGAGTCAGGTAACGGAGGTGTCCACATCTCGCGTGTTTGAGAATACTGGAACTAGCACACAATTACAGTTGTCAGTAAATCCCCCCTCAACCCTTGACCAGAGATTAGTAGAAGTGCCTTCCCCAATGGTGGGAACGTTTTATCGCGCTCCTGCGCCGGGAGAAGCAGCATTTGTAGAAGTAGGCGATCGCGTCCGCAAGGGTCAAACTGTCTGTATCATTGAGGCCATGAAGCTGATGAATGAAATCGAAGCCGAAGTCTCTGGACAGGTGATGGAAATTCTTCTGCAAAATGGCGACGCTGTAGAATATGGTCAACCTTTGATGCGAATTAACCCTGATTAAGTATTAATCTATATATGAAATGAGTCATCCCAAATGAGTCATCGTTAAAACTTCAGTCCTTGCGGGTTAATCCTGATGAAACAAACGTTGCCTTTACCGCCAGAAGTGGTGCAACAAGTAGCTGAATACTTTAGTCTGTTAAGTGAGCCGATGCGCCTGCGGCTGCTTCACTTATTACGGGATGAAGAAAAATGCGTGCAAGAGTTGGTAGAGGCAACACAGACTTCTCAGGCAAATGTATCAAAACACCTGAAGGTAATGTGGCAAGCAGGTGTCCTTAGCCGCCGCAGTGAAGGAACTTGCGCCTATTACCGGGTGGAAGATGAAATGATTTTTGATTTGTGTAATCGGGTTTGCGATCGCCTTGCCACAAGGTTAGAACAGCAAGCCCGTAATTTTCGTGTGTTAAATAGCAAACGTTAGGTCATTTGTCCTTTGTCATTTGTCCTTTGTCCTTTGTAATGACTAATGACTAAAGCGAATAATTTTTTTGAAAGCTTTCACGAGTTAGTGGCTGTTGTAACTCTAAACCTTCACCACCTAAAACATCCAATGGTTTGCCGTTCACGTCAATGTACACTTTGGCTTTAGGATTTAAAGTTGTCGCAGTATAAACAACTTGTCCTACACGGCCCATCATTGATGTGCTTCCACCGCCACTGGTAAAATCTTCAGATAAATTAACGTGAACTTCGTCATTTTCCGCCTTCAGCCCCAAAAGTTTGGTTCTTTTGGGGATAGTTGTGGAATCTGTCCCTTCTGTTGGACCTGCTAACAAACTTTGGAAAGCTGCTTCTAATGGCTGGTTGGGTCGTATAGAAGCGACTCTAACAGGCTGGGGGACTAAAGTAACATTTTTGTCCGTTGGTCTGAGCCAATAAACGTTAGGGCTTTGCTCATTAGCTGGCTGCCTAGTTGATGGCTGTGCTGGCTGTGCGATGCGCCCAGAGGGGTTTGGTGGTGTCGGTGTATTGCTGGAGTGTGTAGTAAACCAAGCCACACCGCCACCCACCGCTACAACCACTGCTGAGACAGCTGCAATTGCGCCTGAAGAAATACGATTAGATCCTTGTTGGTCTTTCATGTTCAAAACCTTCCTGACTGAGGGCTGATATGGTAGTTATGTGAGGAGCAGCCTGGTTAAGGACGATACTTATAACTGAAGAGTTTCCCGCTACCTGGAGGAGACTTTATGCCTCAAAAGGCGATTATTTTTAATTCTGCAAGTCCCTGATTCAATTTTAAAATTTCTATTTCTAATTCGTCACCTGCCAAATTATGTAAATTTCATTCTTTTTGGAGATGATTAAAGATTAAATTTACAACACAAAGGAACGCTGAGTAAAACGCAGAGAAACGCAAAGTAAAGTATTGATTCCTCTGCGTAAATGTTGAAGTTTAATTTTTTACCTGAATTGCGGCGGTAATCCACTTGTGAAGTGTGGTTGTAACTTCCTCAATGACAATTTCTTGAGAGTTGCGGGTTGCTCTTTCTACAACTTCGACTTTGCCATTAATGATCGCCCGTCCGGTTACAATTCTATAAGGTATGCCTATCAAGTCAGCATCTTTAAATTTAACTCCAGCCCGTTCGTCGCGGTCATCTAGTAGGGTTTCAATTCCCCTGGAATTGAGTTCTGTGTAAAGTTTTTGGGCAATTTCAATTTGTTGAGCATCCTTTATGTTAGGAATTGTGATGATCGCGTGATAAGGTGCGATCGCAACTGGCCAAATAATCCCATCTTTATCGTAAGATTGCTCTACGGCAGCTTGCGCTAATCGTGATACACCTACGCCAAAACAACCCATAAATAGCGGCTTTTCTTCACCCTGTTCATTGGTATAATTTGCTTCCATCGCTTGGGAATACTTAGTACCTAATTGGAAGATGTGACCTGCTTCAATTCCACGGGCGCTAGCAAGAGTTTGTTCTGGGTTATGGATGGCGCGATCGCCTGGTCTTGCCTTACGAATATCTACTACTTGTTCTGGTAATTTAAATTGCTCACCCCAATTAGCACCAACTACGTGATAACCAGTTTCATTTGCGCCTGTAACAAAGTTTTTTAAATCAACGGCTGTTTGATCCACTAAGCGCAAAAACTTAGGATGGATCTGTTTATTAGCAGTAATATACTCATCTGCGATGTCTGACGCAATGTAACCTAAAGGTAGAGATTTAGTTGTCCATGTTTGTTGGGCTTCTACATTTGGTACATTCAAACTAATAATAGTTTTAGCGCTATACTCAGGAGCTAGTTTGGTCAATTCATTTTGCAACTTGACTTCATTAACTTCCTGATCGCCTCGGATGCTCACCAGAACTAACACCGTTACACCATTATCATAAACTGTCTGATAAAGGACGTTTTTCACCAATTGAGTGGGAGAACAGTTGAGGAGTTGACACACCTTTTCAATCGTTTCTGTTCCAGGTGTATCGCGTTTCTGGTAGGTTGTAAACCGTGAGGTTTCGGCGTCAATTGGTAAAGAAACAGCCTTTTCTACGTTAGCAGCGTATTTACCATCTTCAGTGTAAAGAACTTCGTCTTCACCAGCTTCTGCCAAAATCATAAATTCTGTGGAACCAGAACCACCAATTGCACCAGAATCAGCTTCCACTGCTCGAAAAGCCAAACCAGAACGCCGTAGGATATTACTGTAGGCTTTATACATATCCTGGTAAGTTTCTTTGAGGCTGGCTTCATCGGCATGGAAGGAGTAGCCATCCTTCATAATAAATTCCCGTCCGCGCATCAAACCAAACCGGGGACGAATTTCATCACGGAATTTGGTTTGAATTTGGTAGAGGTGTAGGGGTAGCTGGCGATAAGAGCGAATCATATCACGAGCGATCGCTGTGATTACTTCTTCATGAGTTGGCCCTAATCCTAATTGTTGTTCACGGCGGTCAATTAGGGAAAACATGATCCCCTCAGCTTTGGTATAAGTGTCCCAGCGTTCCGATTCCTTCCATAAATCAGCAGGTTGTAATTGTGGTAGGAGACATTCTTGTGCGCCTGTAGCGTTCATTTCTTCCCGCACAATTTGGGAAACTTTTTGTAATACCCGCCACATCAAAGGTAAATAAGCATAAATACCGCTACCGATGCGACGAATGTAGCCTGCACGGAGTAATAATTTATGACTAGGAATCTCAGCATCAGCTGGATCATCCCGGAGTGTAACGAATAACATTTGTGACAGTCGCATCGTTTATAGCCTTTCTTTGATCGCTAATTTCTATGTCAACTAAAGTATGAAGTATTAAGGATGAAGTACAAAGTACACAGTGTTATTTCTTTTTCATTTTTACTTATAGCTTTCCGCCTTTTTTTATCGCAACTTTAGGAGAGAACTACCTTGGCAAATGTAATTTATCAAGCACAAGCACCCTTAGAATTTATTCCGCCGGCGTTTAACCCTTTGTTACTACGAGTTGTCCATCTGTTGCTACCCAGCTGGATAAACTGGCAAACATCTATTACCGAAATTGAAGCAGACAACGTAGAGGTTCTGGTGGATCTCTATCGCCAGTTTCAGGAGGGTAAGATCCGTTTTATGCTGGCATTTCGCCATCCAAAAACAGACGATCCGTTTTCTTTGGGCTACTTGCTGTCTCAACTCGTGCCAAAGGTAGCACGATCGCAAGGTACAACACTACAATTTCCCATTCATGCTCATTTTATCTACGATCGCGGCATTCCTCTATGGGCAGGTGCCCACGTTGGTTGGATTGCTTCTCATTTAGGTGGTACTCCGATTCAGCGAGGTAAGGCTGACTGGACAGGGTTACGTTCGGCGCGTGAGTTGTTTGCTAATGGGAAATTCCCGATGGCGGCTGCGCCAGAAGGTGCTACCAATGGTTTATCAGAGAATATTAGCCCTCTAGAACCTGGTATCGCCCAATTAGGCTTTTGGTGTGCTGAAGATTTGCACAAAGCTGGACGCGACCAACAGGTTCTAATTGTACCAGTTGGAATTAAATATAGTTACGTTGATGCTCCTTGGGATGCGATCGCTAATCTTTTAAGTGAATTGGAAGCGGCTAGTGGTTTACCTGTGAATGCAGCAGAAAATGCTTCTATAGAATCGCTTTATCCCCGGTTGTTGACTTTGGCAGAACATTTACTTTCGTTGATGGAAAAATTTTACACGCGCTTTTATCATCTAAAGCTGCCAGATATCAAAACAGTAGTAGGGAAAATCGAAGATAGAAATGAAGCGTTAGCAGTTCATTTACAAGCTTTGTTGAATGCGGCGCTACTAATATCAGAACAGTATTTTGATTTGCAATCAAAAGGTACTTTGAGTGACCGATGTCGGCGGGTTGAACAAGCTGGGTGGAATTATATATTTAGAGAAGATTTTAAGGATGTAAAAGGAGTATCTGCTGTTGAAAGAGCTTTAGGCGATCGCATTGCTGAAGAAGCGAATGCACGGATGTGGCACATGCGTTTAGTAGAAAGTTTTGTCGCTGTTTCTGGTAATTATATTCGTGAAAATCCTACAGTAGAAAGGTTTGCTGAGACGACTTTAATTTTATGGCAAATGATTGCTAAAATAAAAGGTAATAAAACCGTACAGCGTCCACAATTGGGTAAGCAGAAAGTCAAAATTACTGTGGGTGAAGCTATATCTATTTCTGAGCGTTACCCGGCGTATAAAGAAAATCGTTTGGGTGCTAGACAAGCTGTTGCTGATGTGACAAATGATTTACAGCACTCGTTAGAAGGTTTAATCTGATTAGATGGTGAGGATCTTTCTCTCCCTCACCATTGCAGTCTATAAAATCTCTTGAACTGTTAATGGCAATCTCACTCTATAGTTATTTATAATCTATAAATCTGAAATATTGCTACTAAAAGTTGATACAACTTACTTGACTACCATTGGCTCCTATAAGGTAAAAGTCCGAATGAAATCGGCAGTTGAGGAAATTGCTATGCTTTCTCCAGCTAAAAAAAATGATATGCCTACTAATTGGACTTTTAAATGGTTGAATTTATGGCACAATACCGATTTTGAATGTCAAAACATCGTCAAACTTGTTTATAAGGGTAAAGTCTGGGGATTAGTGCGATATGGTGTTTATCCCTATCCCGGTTCTCCAAAGTATTTAGAGATAGAACAGATAGAAGCTCACCCTAAAAGTCGAGGAGAGGGGGTTGAACGCTTCATGGAACCAATCGGCAAATGGTTAATTTGGTATGCAACCAAGGTTGGATTGGAGTTGTGTCAAACAGAAACAGATGAACCGCTAGTTGTCCTGGTTGCTCTAGATACGGCTGTGTCCTATTATAGTAATAAGGTGCAGATGGAGTATCTAGGGGCTGTCACAATCGCTCCGGGAGAAGATGGATATGCTTTTAGATTCTTGCGGAAAGCAGCCGCATCCTTCTGTGATCAACAAGAAAGCTTAAGAGGAGTGCCAAAGTTATATGGCCAGTAACACAATAAAAGCCGGGTCAAATGTTGTTATGACTCACGCCCAAAGGCAAGCTTTCCTGAAAACGTCTCCTTTGGGACAACTATTCGGAGTAACACATTTACTACCTGAAGTAGAAGATTCAAAAAGCCACAACCATGCTTTAAGTAATCAAGCAAAATTGGTAGATGTAGATATATCATTCTCTAGCAAACATAAATTTCAGTATGAAATGTTAGAGCCTTACAGAAAAGGTCGTGGGAAATGGTTTAGAACTGTATCTTGGATGGATCTGTATCGCTCAAAGCTTGAAAAAACTTCATCCCAAACAAAGACAATGATAACAGTGTAAGTAGTAATAAAAACACTTTAGATAAATCTAGAAACAAATAATGTAAAGATTAAAGACGCGATTAATAGCGTCTTTAATCTTTTTGACCACTTTAACTCTTTATCCGACAAAGCATCAATCGAGTAATTCACCAATCTCATACATTAACCTGGAAATACCTTAGATAAATCTAGAACTAAATCAAGAAAACAGGGCAGCTTAACTGATTCATTTGGCAGATAAATTAACTTGCGACGATAACCGAATTTAAATTGCAAAGTTTGATAAGGTTCGCTATAGCACTCCAGATAATTATCTACTAAATTAAATATCCAATAATCAGAGATATTTGCTTCTGCATAAATAAGTAGCTTTTCCTCTTGGTCATATTTTAAGGATGAATCGGCAATCTCAATTAAGAGTAAAATATTAGATGGGTTGGGATGATTTGCTAGATAGTCATCATCTCTATTCTTTGCAATTACTCTATCTGGTTCAGGCTCACTGTTGTTAGATAAAGTAATTGGTTGTTGTCCTCGCAGTGTTGCACGATCGCCTACTAGCTTATATAATTCTCGTTCTAAGCGTGTTTCACAAACAGAGTGCGGTGTACCTTTGGCTGCCATCTGGATTATTTCACCCTTAATCAACTCAACTCGGTCATTTTCCTCAAAGAAGCCGAGTTCAGCTAGACGGTGATATTCAGCTATAGTAAAGCGTTTAGCAGTGGTAAGGCTCATAACAACTACGAGAATGCAGAGTTATTTTTATCTTAATTGACAAGGATGCTATACAGACGATACCAACAACAAATAGGGATAAAATTTTTACCCCTACAAAGTTGTGTATTATTTTAAGAATAGCTAGAGAAGTTTATTGCTCTGAAGTTAAGTGACTTTCTAGCAAAGATGCGATCGCTTCTGGATGAATATTCTTGTATTTCTTGTTACCAAGCTGTAAAACACAGTTGGGAGCGCTGCCACAGCATTTTTGGCAACTAGTATGTTCAATGTTAACTTTGTCTAACAAACCGCGATCGCACAAAGTTTTTTCTAATTCTGATAATAAACTTTTACCTCCACGTTTGAGGCAACCGCCCTTTTGACACACCATAATTTTGGCTTTGGGTTGGAGTGGCAATTTTTGAATTGGACACGCATCAATTGGTGTCACTCGATAGGCTTTAATTTTTATTTTACTTGTGTGCGAATCTACCTTACTATGACCACAAACACGAACTCGCTGACCGGGAACTAAAGATGAACTCAGAGAACGGCGCAACTCTTTAGGCAATTTAATTTCCACATTTCCAGATGGAACTGCTAATTGCAAATATTTATATTTTCCTGGTTCACCACCAACAAAACCTACTAACTGTCCTTCAAGGTTCAATTCTGATAACGTCAAATATTTGTTACCCATGATTGATAAAAAGTTATTGGGGATTGGGGATTGGGG
>NZ_CAXTNE010000051.1:0-33877 GCF_964245445.1 uncultured Nostoc sp. | reverse complement strand
TAGTTCTTAATGCACTATTACTTACTGTACCTCATGCACCTCGAAAATGCTGTATTTTTCATTCATTGGCAGAATATCTTATTTAAATAAATTAAATTTTCTCTTAGCATTACATATTGATGTTACTAAATTATAAAAAAGCAATCACCTCTTCTCTCCTTCCTCTGTGCCTCTGCGGTTCGTTAAAAAAAAGCGTAGGCGAAGCCCGCCGTTCGCGTAGCGTCTCCAAGAGTTGGCATCGCCTGCAAAATCTCCACAGTGCGATCGCTATGGTAAGCTACACTAACAATTAATCAACTTAACTTATATCGGTAATCGCCTTATCCGGAAAGTTTCGTTACTGACAGAAATAATCGCCCCTAGTTCTAAATCTGCCTGACATTCCCTTAAAACTTCTGTCAAACGCTCATTAATTGCGTTGTAATTGTCATTTCCTAATCTAAACAAAATTACACTGGGTAAATTATCCCCACTAGTGGCTAAAAGTTGGGCAAAATCCAAGTCTACAGTTAATAAAATTCTCTCTTCTGTACGAGCTTTCACTAAAATCTGATCATCTGGTAGTTTTTGCAATCCTTCATCGCGCAAATGTACCACATCATAACCAGAACTACGCAACCAAGACACAGTGCGTAGAGAAATTCCCATATCAGCTAAAAATTTCATTTTACTGAATTAAGCAGTTTTGAAGGGATAAACCCGTTCTTGAGTTAACCAAGCTGCGTAAAGTAAAGATTGACGAATATCCTCTAGTTCTAAATCAGGATATTCTTCTAAAATCTCTTCTACAGATTTGCCGTTAGCTACCAAATTAACTACCAATGAAACTGGAATCCGCATCCCGCGAATACACGCTTGCCCCGCCATAATGCGAGGATCAAATGTAACTCTTTCCAAACCTAACATAAATTATTTTTTGTAATATTTTCTAGTTTCTCATAAATTGCCTGAGCATAGAGAGGATACCTCCAGTTCACCTCTGTAGATAATTCTTTGAGTTGTGGAAGTCTTCATTTGGATAGTCACAAAAGTCTTCTCCTTCTAAGTCAGAGAATATATCTAATTCACTACCAGGTGCATAGTCTACAATTGCTGTGATTGCAGCTAGTGCTAATTGGCGTTTTTGCTCATCTTTAGCTTGAAGAACCAATTGCAGGGCTGATTCAGCTATCTTCAGGCGATCGCTTCTGCTCAGGTTTGAGAGTGCTTGGAGAATTTCTTTAGTTTCAATATTTATTTATAGAGCAACTTATATTACTAATGGTAGTGAAATTATGATAAGCGATCGCCTGCAAAAATCCCCATAGTGCGTAGGTGAAGCCCGCCAAAGGCATCGCTCTCTTCTTACTCTATATCCTCTGCATCTCTGTGGTTGGTTAAAAAGAGCGATCGCATAACCTACTTAATTAAAATACGTTCGCCCTAAAGAAGATTCATCGTGCGTAGGCGTTCGTGTAGCGTTTTGCAGGAAAGCCCGCCAAAGGCATCGCCTTTTCTTCCTTTGTGTCTTTGTGGTTCGTTAATAAATAATTTGGTAACTGAGATCAACCAGTTGTAAGACGCGAAAACGTAGTTATGTGATTATACAAAACACCCCACTCCACATTAGCCTCAGCCAAAGTAAAATGAGGTGCTTTTTTTATCGGTAATTAAACAGACTTTAAAATTAATCCAATGACTTGCCAGCTTTACTTAAAAGCTTACCCAATCTTTGAATTGGCCCCTTAAATCCCCTTGGGGCTTCAGTTGCAGCTTGTTGAGTTTGTTCACCCAGTTTTGTCAGCACCTCGGCAAAGTCAGCACCTTTGGCGGTTTTGCGCTTCAAGAGTTGCTTAAGTTCTTTAAGTCCATTAGCAACTTCTTGGAGATTCTCGTTTTCAGACTTATGCAATAAGGTGTACCACGTATCAATTGCACCTTGCGCCGCTTCAGGTTCAATTTTAGTCAAGTCTCCTTCAAGAGTTTCTATTACTGATTCTATCTGTTCAATCTGTTCGCGGTCTTCCGCCTTACCTAGTGAAACACCTATATTGCGAAGTTGCTTACCCAACTTCTGTAACGGAGTTTTTAGTTCCTTATCACTATCAGAAACAACATTACTTGTTTGCTCACCAACTTCAGTTAGCACTTCACCAATTTCATGACCAGTGGCCTTACCACTTTTCACCAGTTGCTTGAGTTGCTTGAGGTTATCGGCAATTTCTTTGATTTCTGGCTCTTTAGCTTTGTGTAAATAAGTATACCACTCGTCGATTAAGCCAATAGCAGTTTCGCTATCAAGAGCAGTCAAGTCTCCTTCTAGTGCAGAAACAAGTGAATCTAAATCCAAGTTATCAGCTTTATCAGCTTTTTTAGCTGCTGTGCTTTCTTTCTTGGCAGCAGTCTCCCCTTGTTTACTATTGGATTTTTGTTGAGAACTCATGGTGTAATTTCCGTAATAAAATTAAATAAGTGTACAGGTATCACTTTATAAAGACTCTACGGAATTGCCCTCATTCTTAGGTAAGACTTACGCACTATATAAATCTATAATTATGTATATTAATAGGAATCAAATCTTTTAGACCTTTAGTGAAAGCCCAACAACAAGTACTATTCACTTTTTCTGTAAGCTTTCCTATAGAGTAGCTGTTCTAGAAGCTAGGGGCTGATTGTAGCATAGGTGTAAAAGTGCTAATAAATATTTCTACCTTTAAGCGAAATATAAAAAATTATCGTCGTCTGACAGTGCTGTGTTGGGCTTGGAGTTCTTCTAGCTAACTCACCGTTTCATCGGGATTTCTATCCAGAACTCACAGCCTTTACCCGGTTCAGAAACACACTTGATATTACCACCGTGTTTTTGCACAATAATTTGGTAGCTAATAGACAACCCTAAACCAGTACCCTGTCCGGGTTGTTTGGTGGTAAAGAAAGGTTCAAAAATGCGTGATCGCACAATCTCTGGAATCCCACAACCATTATCAGCAATCCAAATCAGAATAGTATTTTCTTCTATTATTTCTGTACGTATGCAAATTTTAGGATTATCAATTATTTTTTCATTAGTTACTGAGTTTTCCAGTGCATCGATCGCATTGTTGAGAAGATTCATAAATACCTGATTCATCTGGGCTGCATAACAGACCACTGGGGGCAATTCACTATATTGTTTAACTACCTCGATAGCAAAAGAATTAGTTTGTGGTTGCAGTCGATGTTGTAAAATCAGCAAAGTACTATCGATGCCTTCATGAAGGTCAACGGGCTTCATTCCAGTTTCATCAAGTCGAGAAAAACTTCGTAAGGACAAGACTAATTGAGAGATCCGCTCTGCCCCCATCTTCATTGAAGTCAAAATTTTGGGCAAGTCATCACTAATAAAATCTAAATCCACTGCTGCTGCTTGCTTCTGAATTTCTCCTGTTGCTTTAGGATCCTGTTTCTGATAAAAGCGCAATAATTTAAATAAATTTTCGGTATGTTCAGTAACATAAGTGATGTTGCCATAAATGAAACTAATCGGGTTATTAATTTCATGTGCTACACCAGCAACTAACTGCCCTAAGCCTGCCATTTTCTCACTTTGAATTAACTGGCTCTGAGTATGCTGTAATTCTTTAAGAGTCTGGGCCAGCTCTTCTTTTTGACATTGAGTTTGTTCGAGTAATTCCGCTTGCTGAAGTCCTACCCCTAACTGAGTACCAATCTGCATCAGCAAATCTACTTCATCTTCTTGCCAATCACGGGGTTTAATATTTTGATAAGCTGCTAGTAATCCCCAAAGTTTCTCACCCTGAAAAATCGGCACAATCATATATGCCCTAGCCTCCATTCGTTCAATTAAGGCAACATAAGAAATAGAATCATCTGTGCTGTAAATATCCTTAATGACCAGAGTTTTACCATTAGCAAAGTCTCCTACTTGGTTTTTTTGCAAGTAATCATCTGCGTTGGCGTAGCCCGTCGTAGACATCGCAGGTACAATTTTCTTTACTGGTGTCCAATCTTGGGCTAAAGACTCAGCAACAAATTCGCCACTCCAATCAGCTTGGAATCGATAGATTGTCACTCGGTCAACTTCTAATAACCGTCGGACTTCTTCTGTACTAGTAGCAAAAATGGTGTCAATATCAAGAGAGTGGCGGATTTTCTCTACGGTTGCAGCCAGGGCCTTCTCCCTTTCGGCTGCTTTCCGTTCTCGTTCGGCGGCTTGAGCCAGTTTTTGAGCTTGCACCTGCATCTGTGTCAAGGATTCAGCTTGCTGTAATGCTACTCCCAATTGAACGCCAACTTGTGCCAGTAAGTTGATTTCTTCATCTTGCCAATAACGAGGCTGGGAGTTTTGATAAGCTACTAGCAATCCCCAGAGTTTTTCGCCTTGAGAAATTGGTACAAAAACTTCATTACGTGCATACTTACCTGCTTGTTTCCCTTGCACAAGTACGCGTTCTATCACTGGCTGCGGCTTAACCATTGGTGTCCAGCCATCAACGATGGAATCAGCCACAAATTCCTCACTCCAATCAGGATAGAAGCGATAAATTGCGACTCGTTCTACTTCTAATAGCCGACGAACTTCTTGAGTAGTGGTTTTAAATATGGCTTCAATTTCAAGAGACTGACGAATTTTTTCTACTGTGTGCGCCAACGCCCTTTGCCTTTCAGCAGCTTTACTAATGTCTGCTGCTTGGATCTGCATTTGTTGGATAAATTCCGCTTGCTGCAAAGCCACACCTAGCTGAGTGCTCACTTGGGTAAGCAAGTAAACCTCATCTTTTTGCCAATCACGGCTTCCAGCATTTTGATACGCTGCTAGCATGCCCCAGAGCTTCTGACCGTGGTAAATGGCAATGATCGCATAAGCTCTTGCTTGATATATCTCTAAGATTTTAATGTAGCAGTCGCTAAAGCCTGCACTGTAAATGTCATTACAAATCCGGTACACTTCACACCGACTGAAGCTACCACCCTCTGTATCTTGTAAGTAGGTATCAGCAACTGGGGGTTTAGCTAAATCTTTGGTGCTACATTCGCTGACGTTTTCTTTCAATTCTGGCCGTTGCGACTGTCTCTCTATGAGGGAAACCCAACCCTCTGCTACTGATTCAAACACGAATTCACCACTCCAATCGGGATTAAAGCGATAAATAGCCACGCGGTCAGCATTTAGCAACTGCCTAAGTTCTGCGGTGGTTGTGTGAAAAATGCTTTCCAAATCGAGGAATTGACGAATTTTCTCAATAGTGATAGCTACGGTTTTCTGCCATTGGGCTGCTTTTTCTCTGGCTTTTGCTTGTGCTAGTTCTGCTGATTGTAGTTTGACTTGTTCGAGGAAATCTGCTTGCTGTAAAGCAACTCCTAGATGTTCGGCGATTAATTGCACAAACTCAATTTCTGATGCTTCCCATTGTCGAGGACTATCACACTGATGAATACATAACAATCCCCATAAATCTTTACCTTTGATCAAGGGGGCAGTTATATTGGCACGTACTTGGAATTTTTCCAGAATCTGGATGTAGCAATCACTAGCATTAACTTGATAAATATCAGCTATTGCTCTAATCCGGCCTTGCTGATACAATTTCGCGAACTCCTCGCTAAAGCAGTGGTCGTGCAGTTTGGCTGCTAGTGCCGAATCCCATTCTGTTGCCACATCTTCGTAGATAAATTCTCCTTCCCATGCCAAATCAGGATAAAAACGAAACACGCTAACCCGATCACTTTTCAGAAGTTGGCGGACTTCAGTGACTGTAATTTTAAAGATGGTTTCTATATCTAGAGACTCGCGGATGCGGGCAATAACTCCAGATAAGGCTTTTTGTTGCTCATTCTGACGTAAGGAGGATATCACGTCTGAATAAGATTCTTGCCGTTCTGAATTTGGTTGTATGGGTTGAGTAGTAGAGGAGTTTTCCATTCCCAGTGGGACTTTAAATATTGAAAGTCTTCTATCTCATGATTCCCGTTGCGATCGCAAAGGTAACAGTTATTTTCTGGGAATGCCAAAAAAAATAGTGTAGGGACATGATATTATCGTGTCCCTACAAAAACATTTCTCAACCACGAGAAAATTATCGCCGCTTGGGAGTGGCGCTGCGGCTGCTGCGTTTGTCATCATCTCGGCGACGACGATCGCGCCAATCTGTCACGGTCAAATAACCAATACCACCAGTGACTACTACGAGTAGCACTACGGCTACTATTGTTAAAATACTCAAAAATGGACTTTCCACGATGCCTCTACAGTCCGTTACGTCCCCAAACTACCATTGCAATTGACCAAGTAAACACAACTAACAGTGATACCCAACCTAGTGTCAAAATCTCCATAGTCCCGTTTTTCAAATAATTACAAAAGGTTTCTAATATTTATCATACAGGGATTGGGCAGGCTCAGATTTGTTTATAAATGAGATTATAAGTTGGAGTGCGATGTCTACGATGGTCACTGAGCTTGCCGTACCACTTCCCTACGGGACGCTACGCGAACGTGGAAGCAAGCTACGCGCAGCGTCTGGTAGAGAAGTGCAGGCTATTCGGCGTCGCAAACGATACACCATTTTTTATTGTTACGCTAGTACTTCAGGCATTAATAAAGACAAATGTAAAAAATTAGTGATCGCGCTTTGCCACTTGATAGTTTGGGAATACTAGGGTTATGCGTAGATATTTCAAATCCAGCAACCCCTAGTATCATGCCGACGTTTTTCAACTATCCTTTCCACTCTAATGGTTTTGTTGCCCACGGACATTGTTATCTCTGGAAAACTGGATTAATTTGGCTCCACATTATTTCTGATGCCACGATTGCTCTTGCCTATTATTCCATTCCCTTCCTACTGATTTACTTTATTTCCAAGCGCAAAGACGTTCCTTTCAATGGAGTCTTTTTGTTATTTAGTGCTTTTATCATTGCCTGCGGTACTGGACACTTGATGGATATTTGGACGCTTTGGCATCCAGACTATTGGATTGCAGGTGGTTTAAAAGCTTTAACTGCCATTATGTCAATATATACGGCATTTGCGTTATTTTTTCTCATGCCTCAAGCTCTAACACTACCTAGCCCTGCCCAGTTAGAAGTTATCAATCGAGCGCTTTCAACTGAAATTGTAGAACGCAAGCGCATCGAAAAAGAACTACGCGTTGCACAGGAAGTCACTCAAAACTCCAGCCAAGCCAAGAGTGAATTTCTCGCCAATATGAGTCATGAGCTACGCACACCTCTTAACGGTATTCTGGGCTATACACAAATTCTCCAACGCACAGAATCTTTAAGTGAGAAAGGACGCAAAGGAGTCAGCATCATTTATCAATGTGGTTCCCATCTTTTAACCCTAATTAATGATGTCCTGGATCTCTCGAAAATAGAAGCTCGAAAACTAGAATTGTATCCTGTTGATTTCTACTTGCCTGCCTTTATTGATAGCGTGACTGAAATTTGCCGCATCCGGGCAGAACAAAAGGTCATCGCATTTAACATTGAACTCGATCCTGATTTGCCAATGGGCATTCATGCTGATGAAAAACGCTTGCGGCAAGTACTGATTAACTTGCTTAGTAATGCGATCAAATTTACTAATCAAGGTAGTGTCACCTTCAAAGTTCAGGTCATTGATCAAGAAGCAAACGCTAATGGAAAAACTGACTACAAAATTCGCTTTCAGGTAATAGATACTGGCACGGGTATAATCCCTGAACAAGCCGAGAAAATCTTTCAGCCCTTTGAGCAAGTGGGAAATCAGAAACGACAATCTGAAGGTACAGGTTTGGGATTAGCAATTAGCGAAAAAATTGTTTTGTTGATGGGTAGTCAAATTCAGGTGCAAAGTATCTTAGGTAAAGGTAGCACTTTTTGGTTTGAGGCAAAATTGCCAGAATCTAAAGACTGGGCAAAGGTTTCCAGAGTGGTTGAGCAGGGAACCATTATTGGTTATCAAGGACAAAGACGCACCATTTTGATTGCGGATGACAAATGGGAAAATCGATCAGTAATTGTAAATTTACTAGAGCCTGTTGGGTTTACTGTTGTAGAAGCTAGTCAGGGTGAGGAAGCATGGGAACAGGCTCTACTCTACAAACCAGACATGATTATCACTGATTTAGTGATGCCTATATTGAATGGATTTGAGTTGATCGAACGTTTGCGCCAGTCTGGGCCATTTAAAGAGATTGCTGTTATCGCTTCGTCAGCCAGCGTATTTGCTATCGACCAGCACAAAAGTATTGATGTCGGTGCAGATGCATTTCTACCAAAGCCTATAGAAGCTGAAACGCTGCTGGAAATACTACGACAATTTTTGCAACTGGAATGGATTTTTGACGTTAAGTTAGACGCAATCAAAAAAAACTATACAGGTAGTTTCAATCAATCAAATGAGATGATTTATCCTGCTAAAGAGGTTTTACAAGAGTTACTCAATCTGACACAAGACGGCGATATTCAAAAACTTTTAGAACTTGCTGAGGAACTTTCTGCATCTGATGAGCAGTTAAGCCTTTTTACCCAGCATATCGTCCAACTTGCTAGTAATTTCCAACTCAAACGTCTGGAAACTTTTATTGTAAGTATTCAGGAGTCAGAATAAATGAGACAACCTGGAAAAATATTTCAATACTTGATGGTTTAACAGAAAGTGCATCAGTTTGTTTCATTTATATACCAATTTACTAATCAATAGCTTCAGTAAGTTAATAAGTTACTAATTTACTATGCTGATTCAATTCTGAATTCTGACTCCTGGCTCCTGAATTCTTTTATTCAAGAATACATCAATTAATTTGAGTTAAATTTCAATTTAAAATTAATCATGGGCAAAACTGCAAATAACGGATTTATTTTGATTGTGGATGATAATCCGACAAATTTATCTGTCCTGTGTGCAGCACTCAATAGTGAGGGTTTTCGTTTCCGTGTTGCAGTCGATGGAGAAACTGCGATCGCTCAAGCCGAACGCAATCAACCAGAGTTGATTTTACTGGATGTACAAATGCCAGGTATTGACGGATTTGAAACTTGTCGCCGTCTCAAAGCCAATCCTGTTACCCAAAACATTCCGATTATTTTCACCACTGCCTTAGCAGATACGGAAAGCAAAACGAAGGGATTTTTCCTCGGTGCAGTAGACTATATCCCCAAACCGTTTGCACAAGAGGAAGTCATTGCTAGAGTGCGCGTACATTTACAACTCAAACAATTGACTGAATCTTTGGAACAACAAGTTAGCGATCGCACCAAGGCTTTGCAACAAGCTCAAGTCCAACTAGTGCAGCAAGAGAAACTATCAACACTCGGAGAGTTAATTGCTGGTATTGGCCATGAAATCAACAACCCCATCAACTTTATTTCCAGCAATATTCCACCCTTGCAAGAATACATTGCAGGAGTAACTAAGTTGCTCCTACTGTATGAACAAGAGTATCCAAACCCAACAGCCAAAATTACCACTGCTATTAAGGACTTGGATCTTAATTTCGTTCTTGAAGATATGGTAAAAATTTTGAACTCTCTCGAAGTCGGAAGCGAACGAATTCAGAACCTTTCTAATTCACTCCGCAACTTCTCTCGCTCGGATAGTGATACCAAAATATCTGCTGATTTGCACCAAGGTCTAGATAGTACACTAATGATTCTGCAACACCGCCTCAAAGCTAATGGCGAGCGTCCCGGCATCGAGGTTATTAAAAATTATGGAGTATTACCAGAGATAAACTGCTATATTGGGCAGATGAATCAAGTATTTATGAATATTTTGGCAAATGCGATTGATGCTCTTGATGAAGCTATAATGTATGGCAAAATGAGCAATCTAATTCCTCAGATTCAAATTGCAACAGAAATAGATTCTGAACAATTGGTTATAATTCGGATTGCTGACAATGGGATTGGTATTCCTGAACGGGTTAAAAAGCGCTTGTTTGAGCCGTTGTTTACCACAAAAACCGTTGGGAAAGGCACTGGACTTGGCTTGTCAATCGCATATCAAATAGTTGTAGAGAAACACAAAGGTGTATTAGATGTGAATTCTCAACCAGGTATGGGAACCGAGTTTATCATCAAAATTCCCACATAAGAGCAGCATTTAATTAATTACAAAGCTGCTCTAGCATTTATCATACTGAAGAGTAAGGAAAATCCCAATACCTAATCCCTATCTATATAGAGTGAACGCAACTTTAGATGCTCAACTGATGGCAGAACGCCTAGAATCCTTGAAAGCTGGAATAATTGGGGGTTTAGCTGTGTGTTTTGCTTTTGCTCTTTCTATTCTTTTGAATACTTTGGTACTGGCAAAGTATTTTCAGACACTGGCATGTCTGCAAAATGATCTTGACTGGCACTTGTGGGTAAGTGGTGCAGTTGCAATTTTTACTGGCTTACTATTTGGTGTCACCTACCGCTATATTATCCGCTCAGATAAAAATCTTCAACTCAAAGCTGGTGGTGTACTGGCCTTTGGTTTGGTGCGGGGATTAACTCAGATAGAACTTGGCTGGAATTCCAACAGCACAATTTGGCCTTTTTTGGTGTTGGCGGGAGAAAGCGTGTTGTGGTTTGCGTTGGCTGCGATTACTCTTAATGTCGCTATTCAACTTCGTTGGGTTAAACCTTTTTCATCAATCTAAATTCTCTATGTTCCTAAATAAAAATATAATTTATTACTAATATCTAATATGGAGATTAAAATATCTCACTATTATCTGATAGTCGATCTAGAGGCTACATGCTCTGACAGTGGGACTATTCCCCGCCATGAAATGGAAATTATCGAAATTGGTGCAGTGATGCTCAATCGAACAACCTGGGAAATCGATTCCGAGTTTCAGCAATTCATTCAACCTGTGAGACATCCGCAACTAACAGGTTTTTGCACCGAATTGACTAGTATTCGTCAGCAAGATGTTGACAAAGCACCAAAATTTATAGAGGCAATTTCTCGCTTCAAACAATGGATTTATTCATTTCCCAATCATATTTTTTGTTCTTGGGGCAATTACGATAAAAAGCAATTTATTCAAGATTGCGCGTTTCATAATTTCCCTTATCCTTTTAGTTCCGAACACATCAATATCAAAGAGGAGTTTTCAGAATATCTTGGTGTTTCTAAAAAATTTGGCATGGCACAGGCTCTCAATGAGTTGGGGATAGAATTAAAAGGTACACACCATCGTGGCATTGATGATGCCCACAACATTGCAGCTATCTACAGACAGATTAAAACTAAGCTGAATAATGGGTAAGTAGTAAGGTACCATCTTCAACTGTTGCGGTGCATTACGAAGATATAGCGCTTTCGTTCTTTATCAAGAAAGGCAGAGGGCAGAAGGCAGGAGGCTCAGTTGGAATACTGTTTTCTGCCCTCTGCCCGTGACCTTTAGCGAACTTGGGTTTAAGACCCCCACCAAATTTTCAATTTGGTGGACTCTCAATTTTTGTCGGGGTTTGAATCCTCGACAAAAATTGAACCTTCAGCATAGATGCCCTCTGCCTCCTGCCTTCTTCAACTCACTTGGTTAGTAATTCAACTTAATCAGGGTACAGCTAGATAAACGTGACGAAAAAAGCAAGCGATCGCTATCCGAACCAAGACGTTACCAGCCAAAGAACTTACTTAATATGTAGCTTCTGTTACTTGTGCGGTATCAGATTAATAATTATATCTAGACAAAAGGATTTTTGGAGGAAGAATCTTTCTTACTGGATGAGTATTCAGAGCAATTCATCGCTTCTTCAGTGAGAACAATAGAAGGGTTCACCGCACATTTTAGATAATGATTATTAGAATAAAAACTACAGTTTTTACAGGGAAGTTTGTGTAAAGATTTGACAGTAAACACCATTTTATAATCTAAAAGCGCCCGAATTTTTCGCAATATTAGGAAAAAAACCATCCAACTAATTACAAAGCCAACAGGAGATAAAGATATCACTATATCAGTAATAGTTAATTCATGCGTTTGTGCTTTATCTTTTGTTGCTTCACTTACGATTACTTGATGTAAGTTACTATTGGCTGCTACATTTGTCGGCAACATTTGAGAATGATACATATTATTTACCTTTACTATATGTCTTTAGTATCTTGGTTTTTGCTAGCCAGTTAACTAACTAGTTATTTGGAAATATATCCTGATTATTACTGTGTGATCGTAATTAGGTTGATAGCACTGTTCCTTTAGGAGTATATAGACATTTGTGAGGAAGAAAATTCAGTATAATTCTATAAATAAGACTAGATTTTACGTAAATAATGCATGACAAAGTTATAAATCTTCCATATTAGAGATGTAAATATCAAAAAATCTTGGAAGATAATAATATTTAAGGTTTGTGTTTATGAGCTATTTTTTAATAAACAAATCACTACACATTTTTCAGTAGTTCAAGTTCTAATGTTTATAGAGGTTTAATTATAGGTTTAGCAAAATAAAACTTCAGCCATATCTGTCAAGAGTTTTGCTTATATTTTTAAGTTATATACCCAAGGGGAGAAATTAGATTATGAGCTTATATCTAGATGGTTTTATGTTAAAATATACGCAAAAATACTTTTAAAAGTTTTTAAACCTCAAAACCATGCTAGTTTGTAAGTTATATTTATTACAAAACTTTTGAATGCAATGATTTTTGCATTGGCAGCTTATCTAGTAGAAGGTTTTCGCTGAAGATGGGGCTTTTGGAGTGCATGTAAATGGCCCCATGCATTAGCAGTGATTAATTCTATTTTCTTGAGTATTTTTGCTCGAATTACTTGACAACTAAGGTCAGGGCAGGACTATTTCATTGTCTGTCATCTAGCCCACCTCAGAATGAATTCTGAGTCTAATAGTGAAAGTTGTCTAAAGACGACTTTACGAAACGCTCCGCGAAAGGGTCTACGTTCCTCAACCTAACCTACATTAGGGTTATTTTTTAGGCAAAACCTACGCAGTATTGCCAGTTGTGTAAGTTCTGAATACTTTTACAAGCGATCGCCACGTAAATAGACTTGCACTGTAGGGGCACAGTATTACTCATACGTGTCAACAAAAGCCTAGAAATAGTTTAACTGTTGGCTCCCTCACCCGCCTGAAACTGAAGTTCCAGGCGAGACATGACTTTTACTTTAAGTTGACACCAATGAGTATTACTGTAACCTTACAGTAATTAAAGCTGCTGGAAGAATTATGAATTACGGATTTTTAAGGAACGATGTTTGTAACGAACTATGCATAATAGAACAATTAGCAATAAAAGCGCTTTGATCATTGATGGCTCCACTACCTTCTTCACTTCCGTAGGGGTTTTAGGAGTAACATTACACGGAATCTCAATGATCTGTGTGTGATCAGAACCATTACCACTGGGAGTCAGATCGCACTCGCCTGTGCTGGTGAGAGACAAAGGTGCATTTCCTGAAGAAACAGATGAAACAGATGCTTGAGCTGAAGAACTATCGCCATTCAGTAGTAGAAGCAGAATTAAAGCAAGACCTCCAATTCCGAATATTGGCCAGAGTGGAAAGGAATCAGGACTGTCTTGTACCAAAACATCTCCCATAGAGGCAGGGGAAGTATCGAGGCCCATTACTTCTCCATCCAACGCTAGTGGATTATCACTCAGCAATATATCTCCTGGGATATCTTCTCCCAATATCTGACTAAATTCCTGTGGAATCGCGTTATTGGGACGTCCGAGTTCCCCACCATTTTCAGAGTATGGAAAGGATAGTACTTCAAAAATCCTCTGTTGGAGTTGGTTTGGATTCCCAGAATTCAACGCATTCAAGCCTGTAGAAATTTTATTGAAATAGAAATTCGTCATCTTTGGCGACAGACCTAAAGACTGAATCTGCTCCTTAATATTGGGAATTTTTGAGGCTTCCTCAAAGAGTAGTCGTCCGTATGACAACTTCAAGTCTAGTAATCCATTACGGAGACTAACCGAGTTATTGGTTCCTGAGTATGGTGACCAGTAAAACTGCTTGGTTACAAGTCCGAGTCCTTCTACTGGATTCCGACCAACAGGTTGTCCAAGAAGGTATTGAGAACCATCCATGATTGCGGGGGATTGGTTTCTCCAAAATGAGGCGTAAGGCACCTCAGAGAGATTGAGATTGTTACCGTAAAAGCTAGCGAAATTCTGGAAGTTTTCTTCCCCACCAGCTGCTCGTATCAAGAGGTTTTGATAGCTAGTCCCGTCGTTTAAATCCAGTAATCGCTGGATTACCGATCCAGTTTTATTGCAGGTCAGACCAAATCCCACATTACATCCAGGAATGACTCGCATCTGGCTCAGATTCTGGTTATTGATTTGGTACTGGAGATACTCATACTCCAGTCCTTGTTGGATACCATAGCGTCCAATATTGAGCTGTGCAAAAGCAGACTGATACGTAGTGAGTAGTACTGCAACAGATGAGAATACGATGGTCGTAAACCGAACCGCCTTCTCTACGAGACGCTCCGTGTAGCTTGCTTCCACGTTCGCGTAGCGTCCCGCAGGGAAGTGGTACGGCATTCCAATTCTTTGAACGATTGATTTAGCCAAGATGCACCTCCATTAAATGACAGCAATTTATTGGTTATTCACGTCCTTCTTTCAGTCCGTGGGGTTGATATTAATAGCTTTGGAAATTCAAGGGGTCGCAGCAATACTCCAGACTCACTGAGTCTGCCAACATCACTTCTAAGCTGTTCCACATTTAAATTGCATAAGCTGGGCGGGCTTTTCGGCCCACCCCACAAGAGTTATATTTAATTCGATTATGCAAATTAGATGTTTTTTAGCTTATCCTTGGTAGCTAGAATTGGGATTGGGAGAAAATTTCTTTATGAGTTGAGTCAAAAGAGGCAAGGGAGCAGGGGGCGCTTTGCTGGGGGAAAAACTGAGACAGAGCTTGTACTTTGCCCCAGTTCAAGCGGACAAAGAAGGACGGGGCTTCTCAACTCTTACAGAGGCTGCGCCCTAAGCGTTCGCGTAGCGTCTCTAAGAGTTGCTATGCCGCAGGCTTTACGAGACGCTCCGCGAACGTACCCATGTTTCGCTTTGCTCCACGCTCTTGGGAAGGGCTTGCTCCCCCAAGCTTTTAGCTCCCTTCCCACCTGCCTCTTCGGTGAGGTTTGAATCCCATCTATACTCATTTCACTTGCTACTTCCCACTTCCCAGTTCATTTAACTCTTAGGTAAAGAAATGTTGATCGTGATTCCAGTACCTTTGAGATTTCCTGATGAGAGTGTGTGATATAAGACCAATCCCCGGTTGGGTTGGTCGAAAAGAAACCCACGACGTGTGGGTTTGATCTTGCCTTCTTTTACTAACGAGACAAAGGCTTCTAAATACCTACGTATACCTTGACGGTTCTCTGGACTAGTATTCATGTGACGCTTAATCAGCATCATAAAGAAGTCCAAACTACGATTTTCCTGTCCCTGAATCAGACTGCCCTCATCTAGGAAAGAACTTGCTATGAGTCTGCTATCAACTTGTTTAACCTTAAATAGGGTAAAGTAACGCCCTTCTTTTTTAGGATCGTTCGCATAACAGACCCAAGAACCCTCTTGATTCTGTATAAAACCCTGTTCTGCAAGGTAAGAAAGCAAAGAATTACTTGCCTTTGTCTGTACTGGAGGTAATAAATTATCAATGGAATCTAAAGAGCAAATCCTCTGCGTTGTTTTCTGTTGAGAAGCAGCAGGAGTCTGCTGGGTATCGACACGCAGGGGCTTGTCATTAGCCATTGCCATAGTAGACATCGTAGCGATCGCAGATATTTGGAGAGCGATCGCTCCAACCAAACGAACAATAATATTCATGTTTTTCCTGTTACTTTTGCTGACGTTGTTAAGAATCGAGTCATTACTAAATCAAGATTGATCTAGCAGTCCTAAATCATTTTTTAGATTTAAGTGTTTCCCTCATTTGGTTGAGGTAGCTTAAGTTTTCGACAATGAAATAGGGATTTTATATAGGTAACTACCCACAAAGAGAAATCAATATCTAAAATAAAACACACAATATTAATGTCTTATTGACAAGACAAATTTGGCTTTTCGATATTTTTACATATACGAAAAACAACTGACTTAGTGTCAAAATTTTTCTATTTATTCTTGTCTAATTTTTTGCCATTTTAAGAGGGTTTTATACCTTCTTAGCTAGCTCTAATGATTTCTCAAAGAGGACTTTGTGAGCTATTTAGTACCTTATATAAGCAGAATTTTAAAAACTCTGTGCTTTGCAAGTTGGCGCTTTTGTGGATTTCCTTGGTAGGTTGAATAATTTTTCTTTTTTGGAGGTAGCGCACCTAACTAACTGTTTCAGCATGTTTAAAAATTGATGTATAAAATAATATCTCCTAACAGTAAAATAATATTACCATGAGCTTGAGACATGCAACACTATTGTGGACAGTTGTCAAAGTTGTACACGGTGAATTGTAACTACCTCTTGATTAAATTTCATGGCAAATAGCTGAGAATCAAAATCAATTTACTTATACGTTGCTAGTATTTTATAGTTTAGTACCTTTGTTCTAAAATAGTTATATATGTTTTAAATATAACTTTATTTTACTAAGTATAAATTTTCTGATTTAGCAAGCTGTTGTTGCTATAGACCTTGTAAGCCAATACGCTTGGCTTTATGAAAAATTATAGGTTGGGTTACCTTTGCTTAACCCAACAAAGCCACCGATCTGTTGGGTTTATTTCTCAACCAAACCTACGCAACTTAAGATTTTTGGCACTAACCCAAGCGTATTACCTTCTAAGCGTCTAAGGCTCAGATATCCCAATAGAAACATTAAGTAGACCTATATACATTTTTTTGTCACAACGAAAGAGTATGTCCTTAAATTTGCCCCGTAGATAGAGGAATATCCTGAGCAAAGTTGATATATTTAGATATTTAAGTGGTAACAAACTTTGACTAAAATTAAGATATTAACTTGGTATTTTTACAAGCCTTAGCAGTATGAATGTGGAATTTTTTAATAGGATTCCTTTGATGCCTTTAGTATTACTATGGCTGGCTTACACTCTTTTAGGATGGTATCTTGCTGCTCATCATATTATTTGGTTAGTAGGAGCTTTTGTCGCTACTATGGTTATAGCTGTAGTGCGGAAAAGTATTTCTTGGTTAGAGCGTTTAGTTGAATTTGGGTCTAAAACTTTAGCTGTTATATTATTTTTAAGTGTATCAATTGCTTTTGTAGCAACTTGGTCGCTATTATTAAGGCTTTTTCTCATACCTCTAGCAACCACGCTTCTAGCTGATTTGGAAATGCGCTTTTCTGGCTTCGACAAGCTAGATTCATTTTGGGTTTTAACAGTCATAGCAATATTAGGTTTGGTGATTGGCGAATTGATAGATATTTTACTTTTTCCCAGTAGCAGATACTAAAGGAATAAAGGTAAAAAAGATTTTTTTATTTATTAAAGAAGGGCGCACATCTATGCACCCTTCTTTAATCTGAAGTTTTAGGCGATCACTTTCTCTAGCTATTTAATAAAAAGGCACGATTAGTTGCTATTAGTCAATCATTCTCTAGACTACTATAAGTCCCACTCAAGGAAGACGTTTTATTAAGTTAGATTTTCTAGCCTATTACCAGAATTAAGACAAGTTAATAATGTAAATACTTCTGAAAGAAATCAGAGGTAAATAGGTGACATTAGGGACTTAACAGTAAACTGGGGCATTGTTCCTTGTCTCACATTAAGTTATCATTGTTATGAAAACCATAGATGTTGTCTAGCAATAGAAATTGAAGCGATCACTGTAGAGAGATCCCTCTGAATGTGGCGAGATGGATATTCCCATTTGAAGGCATATCATTAATAATTGTCATTTTTGAGTCACATTTGTTTTGAACCATAGAGATATAGGTAAAACAGTGCAAAAAAAGATGAAACAAAGCGGCGAGTTCCTACTCAACACTAATAAGGAAGTAATGTGAGTAGACGTAAAGACTACAGTTTGCTTCAGCAGTCAGAAACAACAGAAGTAGCAGCACCTAAGCCATCTTAAGATTACCAGACGCAGTGGCTCTGATTGTCGGTATTGTCATCGGGGCAGGGATTTTTGAAACCCCGGCTTTAGTGGCAAATCAAGCAGGTAGTGATACTGCTGTACTGCTTTTTTGGCTAATTGGTGGTGTAGTATCTCTGATAGGAGCGCTGTGCTATGCAGAGTTGGCGACAGCCTATCCCGATGTTGGTAGTGCTTACTTTCATTTGAAACGTATATTCGGGCGGGGAGTCGCCTTTTTATTTGCCTGGGTGCGGATGACAGTGATTCAAACTGGTTTCATTGCTCTGTTGGCATTTGTTTTTGGCGATTGTGTTTCTCAGATATGGCGGCTAGGAACGTTTTCGTCTTCTATCTATGCAACCATCGCGATCGCACTTTTAACTGCTTTGAACATCATCGGTTTGCAGCAGGGTAAGTGGACACAAAACTTGCTGAGTGCTGCAAAAGTTCTGGGTTTGTTGCTGGTAGTAATTCTTGGGCTTACCGCCATTCCCAATTCTGCCGCCCCTGTGGAATCTGCATCATCAGGAACGTGGGGACTGGCGATAGTGTTTGTGCTGCTTTCTTACGGCGGTTGGAATGAAGCGGCTTACATCTCGGCAGAAATTCAAGATGGACGACGTAATATTGTGCGATCGCTAATGTGGAGTATTGGCATTATCGCTGCCATTTACTTACTCATCAATCTGGCTTACCTGCGGGGATTGGGATTAGCAAACATGGCCCAATCAGAAGCAGTAGCCGCAGATTTAATACACTCTCTTTGGGGCGAACCGGGAGCCTTGTTTATCAGTGTATTGATTGCGATCGCTACTTTGGGAGCAACAACACCACAATCTTTACCGGAGCGCGTACCAATTTCGCACTGGGACAGGATTTTTCGCTATTTGGTTTTATGGGGCGCTGGCAACAACGTCCTAGTAGTCCTACCCATGCCTTATTATTGCAAGCTGCGATCGCCTTAGCACTGGTTTTTTTAGGCACGCTTACTCGCAAAGGTTTTGAAACAATGGTGGATTACACCGCCCCGATATTTTGGTTCTTCTTGCTTTCCGGGATATCACTCCTAGTATTGCGAAACCGCGAACCCCACATAGTGCGCCCATTCCGTGTGCCATTTTATCCTTTGCCACCATTACTCTTTTGTGCCGTTTGCGCTTAATTGCTTTATTCCAGCTTGGTTTATACAGGTGTGGGAGCAGTTGCAGGTGTTTTAGTTGTGGCAGCAGGTATCCCCCTGTTGTTCTGGAATAACTATCGCCAAGGTAGGACTTAATACAATTTTGGATTTTGGATTTTGCAACCTAAGCCTCACACTATAAGTAATTCAAAATTCCATGACTATCAGTTGTTTTACTAACTACTAACCACAAGCTACTGAATCAAGGAGAAAATTGATGAACTTCAAAAAAATTCTGTTTTTTACCATTGCCCCTGAGATACCTCACCCTGGTTTTGCTTGTGCAAAACCTGTCCCTCTCCTTAGTAAGGAGAGGGATGTCCGATAGAACAGGGTGAGGTTTTAGAAGAATTTTAGGTAATTGTATAATTTGTGTTTACACTGTAGCTCCTTGGCAAAGAAAGGAGTTGGGGATGAAATGTACTTTATGTACACAAGAACCTTTATATTTTTAAATTACCTCTATTGGGGGTTGACAACAGCAAGCTTAAATATCCAAAAGAATAATCTAAAATCCAAAATTTTTTGACTGGTGCAAATTCAAGTAAGGGCAGGAAATATGATAGGGTTAAAAGGAAAGAATGCTTTAATTACAGGTGCAACTTCAGGTATAGGTCAAGCGATCGCTATTAGACTCGCTCAAGAAGGGTGCAACATCGCCATCAATTACTGCAAAGAGCCGGAAGCTGTGCTGGCTCCTCAGAGGAGATGGCAGCCGCAGTAGCTTTTTTAGCTTCGGATGAAGCCGCCTACATCATTGGACAAACCCTATTCATAGATGGTGGATTGACTCTGTATCTGACTTCCGAGAATCTTGGTCAGCTTAAGAAAGAGGCAAGGGAGCAGGGAGAAAGGGGGATAAAGCAGAAAAGGGATTCGACACTTCCGACCCAACTCTAGGAGAGGCTGCGCCAACCGTAGAGCTACGGGCAATGCAGAGCTACGTGAACACCCTGCCTGTTGCCTTAGCTTCCCGTATGGTACGAGAACTATGCTTGTTGAAGTGGGAGATTCAGACCTATATTCTGCTCTGCTCCACAGCAGGAGGAAGAGGTCATGTCCCCCTGCTTTCTGCCCCCTTCCCCCTGCCTCTGCCTCTTCATTGAGGTAAGGCTTGCGTACTTTCCACAATTGAGCCGATACATATTATTAGTGGAATTAAACGCCCATGACTAGCGCGATCGATAAGAACAGTCTGCTCGAAGCAGAAGCCTGGAAATTGTTGGAAGAGTCGATAATTTATTACCAGGGAAAACCCATTGGTACTGTAGCCGCCCAGGATGCGGAGTCAGATGCTCTCAATTACGACCAGTGCTTCCTCCGCGATTTTGTCCCTTCTGCTTTGGTGTTTCTCATGCACGGCAAAGCAGAGATTGTGCGTAACTTCTTAGTAGAAACACTGAAATTACAAAGTCATGAAAAGCAGATAGACTGCTTTGAACCAGGAGCGGGATTAATGCCTGCAAGTTTCAAAGTACATTCTAATGGGAATGAGGAATTTTTGGTCGCTGATTTTGGTGAACTGGCGATCGCTCGCGTTCCCCCAATTGATTCTTGTATGTGGTGGATTCTCTTGCTACGCGCCTATGAAAAAGCTACAGGCGATTTGACTCTAGCGCGTCAGCCAGATTTTCAAGCAGGAATCAAGTTAATTTTGGATCTTTGCTTGGTACATCGCTTTTCCATGTACCCGACAATGTTAGTTCCCGATGGCGCGTTTATGATTGACCGTCGCATGGGAGTCTACGAACATCCTCTAGAAATTCAGGTGTTATTCTATGCATCCCTCAGGGCTGCGACTGAATTGCTTTTACCAGATGGGGATGGCGATAGCTACCTTGGCAAAGTCAATAGACGATTGGGATCTTTGAAATATCATATCCGCAACTATTACTGGCTAGACCTGAAGCGATTGGGGGAAATTTATCGTTACAAGGATAACGAATTTGGTAAAGAAATTGTTAATAAATTCAACATCAACTCAGAATCAATCCCCACTTGGTTGACCGAGTGGTTGCCCGAAACTGGAGGATATTTAGCGGGAAATCTGGGGCCGGGACGGATAGATTTTCGCTTTTTTGCTCTGGGAAATCTGATGGCAATCTTAGCTTCCTTAGCAAGCGTTAAAGAATCTCAAAGCATTATGAATTTATTTGCCCAACGTTGGCAAGACTTGATTGGCTATATGCCTGTTAAAATCTGCTTTCCAGCTTTGGAAGGTTTAGAGTGGAGAATTGTTACAGGATGTGATTCTAAAAACAGGGCTTGGTCTTATCACAACGGCGGTAACTGGCCCGTTTTGCTGTGGTTATTTACCACAGCAGCACTGAAAGCAGGTCGAACAGAACTTGCCCAAGCAGCGATCGCCATTGCCGAAAGGCGTTTATTTAAGGATAAATTCCCAGAATACTACGATGGTAACAATGGCCGTTTGATTGGCAAAGAAGCCAGAACTTATCAAACTTGGAGCATTGCCGGATTGCTAGCAGCCAAAAAATTCGTAGAAAATCCAGAGTACTTAGAATTAATCAGCTTTGCAGAAGGACTTGAAGGCCCAGGCTGTAGCCTGTAGATACTGATTTGCCCCCCGAAGCGATGATTTAGCCATTGTACTTATACAGGATATACAGGATGCCTCTGCTTACTAGTACCGCAACTCTTAAAGACGCTACCCATAGCGTGCTTTTTCAAAAGAGTAGGTAAAGATAAACTTTAAGTTCTCAAAGACCGGATAACTGATACACTATATCGTAAGAGGTATCTGAAGTGTCATACTGAGTAGTATCACAAGATAGTCTTTGCATCATTAACACGTTTTAACGTGTATAAACCATGAAAACTACTTCAGATTTAATTTCAGAATTTGAACAACTATTCAGACAAAAATTACAACTAAATAATTGTAAACTTAGAAAGAAAAGACAAGAGAATAATTATGAAATTATTACTCCAGCTAAAGACATTTTTTTGATGTATTGGTCTGAATTCCCAGAAGTTAACTTAATATATCAAGCTGTAGGGGTACGCACTCAGCAGACTAGTGTTTATGAACGAGCAATCCGCTCCCACATTAGTTCTAGTCTGAGTAGTATCCAGGAGAATCCTCACTCGGAATCACCATTATTGGTACAACAATAACAAATACTTAGAGAACACAGAAAATATTTATTAAACTCTCGCCAGTTTTTATAATAGAACTGACGAGATTTTTTCACCGCAAATCTGTTGCTCAAGAGATAAAAATGCAATCCGAAAAAAATCAAGATCAAGATCAGTTAGATTATAAAGCTTTGTTAGCGAATGCAAAGCAAGCCTTAAAACTTGAATATCATAAATCAGCCGCTTTAGCGTCCCAACTGCAAGCCATAAAAACTCAGCTAGAGCAAGTTATGGCTGAAAACAAAACTCTAAGAGAGAGTGCTTACGAAGATGTAATTAAGCACTTTGAGGCGCGGACTCAAACAGCAGAAGCACTAGCACTAAAAACAGAAGTACGCCAAAGATTCCTTGAAGCTAATGGTTGCAACGATGACCAGAGCTTCGATATTCTATGGGATAGTATTAAAAATAAGATTCAGATCCAAGATGGTGAAGTGAGAATCGTTGCTCAAAATGGCACTCCTAAATTCACTTTAACAGGCAGCATGATCACTTTGAGGGATTTTATTCAATCCCTGAAACAAGACCCAATTTCTAGAAAGTTTTTCTACAACTAAAGAGCCAAATTCATGAAAGTCTCTCGCTAAAAGCGGACTAGAGATTGTCCAAGAAAGCTATTCATCTTCGTCTCCTGGCGGTCGTTCGCTCTCGCTTTGTTGGGCGTTCCACTCCAAAACAATGCGCTCTAACATCTCAGGTTGCGTACAGTTATTAACATCGGCGTACATTTGAATTAACTGCCTCACTTTAGGACTAATGTGGCGGATCTCTAGTTGTTTACTTTGCACGATGTTCATTAACTTTTAGTGTCTATTACACTATGTTGAACTATTAAACTATGTCTGTTGCAATAAATTTTGTTAATAGATATCTTGCAAAAGCTCCCTTTTGGGTGAGTATGTGGCAACCTTAAGTTTATACGAATTACGAACTTGTACTGAGCGTTGCTGAAGTATTACGAACTTGTACTGAGCGTTGCTGAAGTATTACGAACTTGTACTGAGCATTGCCGAAGTATTACGAATTATTTTAACCAGGCGGGGCTGCTTCTTCAAAGGGACGGATAATCGCCGGGGCTGGTGTAACTTCTGGTTTAAAAATTCCTTGCAAGGCTTGTTCTAATGTTTGTGCCATGACAATCCGGTTTTCGTAAGCCACGACTACCCGCACCAAAGTTGGTAGACTATTTTGTGTGGCTTCTAAATAGATTGGCTCGACATACAGCAGCGATTGCTCAATCGGAATGACTAATAAATTGCCCTGAATAGCTCTCGACCCCTGGCGATTCCACAGGGAAATTTGCTGAGAAATTACTGGGTCTTGGTTAATCCGCGCCTCAATTTGCTCTGGGCCGTAAACCAGGCGTTCTTTAGGAAAGACATATAGTACTAGCCTACCGTAATTCTTGCCATCCGATCGCGCCGCTAACCAAGCAATTAAATTAGTCCGTTGTTTGGGAGTATAGGGCAGAAGCAGGATAAACTCTTCAAAAGGTACGGTGGGTAGATTAGTAATCAAATAGTACGGCTCTACCGGACGAGGTTCACTGCCATAGATTTCGTTGGGAATTTGCCACTGGTCTTCCCGATTGTAAAATACCTGGGGATCGGTCATGTGGTAGGTCATCAACCGCTCACATTGAATTTTGAAGAAGTCCACCGGATACCGCGTATGACTGCGGAGATTGACTGGCATTGTACTGAGCGGTTTAAACATGTTGGGAAATATCGCTGACCAAGTGGCAATGATCGGATCGCTTGGATCGGCAATATAAAAGTTAACACTACCGTGATAGGCATCAATCACTACCTTGATTGAGTTACGAATGTAGTTGATACCATCGCTACCAGTGTCTGAGTAAGGATAGCGATCGCTCGTCGTGTAGGCATCAACAATCCAGTAAAGATAGCTGGGATTACTTGGGAAATCTTGATTAGCAGCAGCAGCCACTAAATAGGGATCGCTGTCAAATTTGAGGAAAGGTGCGATCGCTTGAATTCTTTGCTTCACATTTCGCCGCAGTAGCACCTTTGTCTCTGGCAAAAAGTCTCGCGTCAGCAGCATCTGCCAATCTTTCAAATACATAGCAAATAACCAGCGTCGCCATGCTGAAGCGATTTCAACGCCGCCTAGACCATCGTAAGAATTGTAAACATTATCGCTACCACTAGGATAGTCTAGCTCTCTAACTCTTGTGCCAGTCATTACGTAGGTATTGGTTATTTCACCGTAATAAATCCGGGGTTGCCCAATAGGAATACTGTCACGAATGGCTGCATTGGAAGTTGTGAGGGCGCTACTATTACCACTAATATCTTTGACAAAATATTCTGGTAGCCCACCCGGCCCAACTGTATTAACTGGGCTAACAGTAAACCCAAAACCGTGAGTATAAATTAAATGACGGTTAACCCATGTTTGAGCTTCCTGTGGTACAGCATTGTAGTCTAATTCTCGTGCGGCAATCAGTACCTGCCGCCGTTCTGCTGACTCAGCTGGTTCCTGCTTAGGTTCTGGTGGCTTTTGGGGAGCAGATGGTCGGCGTGAAGTTACATCTGTTTTGAGAGTGTAGCGGTCAATATCGGCATCGGGGAACTGATAGTAGGGCCGAATTTGTTGTAGTTGACGGTTGGTTTCTAATAGTGGTCGCTCATCCCACAAGCGAATATTGCGAATTGTCAAGTCATTCTTTTGAATATCAGCTTGAGTTAATGTTCCTTGCGGGTTGAACGTTCTAGCATCTATCGCCTCTAGATCGAATGCTTGGCGAGTCAAGGCAATAGTACGCTGAATGTAGGGTTGCTCTCGTTGTAACTCATTAGGTTGGACAATTAAATATTGCACCACCCCAGGTAGAACAATGTCAGCAGCTGCAACTAGTACTAGATAAACCCCTAATCCGTAAAATACCAAAGGACGATACTGAGATTTAGGTTTCCAGAAAAACGTTCGCCAAAGTAGGTAAAAGGCGATCGCTACTGCCAGGATGCAAAAGACGGTGTAAGCTGGCAACTGGGCTGTGACATCGGTATAGCTGGCACCATAACTTACTCCACGTGTAGAATACACGAGTTCATAGCGACTTTGCCAGTAACTCAAAGCCACTACCAGCATCAACAAGCCACCCATACCGAATAAATGACGCTGTTGCTGGGGCGAAAAACCAGGGAAAATTCCCTGACTTAAACTGTCGGCCGACAGGAGATAAGTAAGAGTAACGGCGACGAATCCATACAAACATAATCCCATCAGCCAGAGTTCTAACAGTTCCCAAACGGGTAAAGAAAATACGTAAAAGCTGATATCTCGACCAAATAAAGGCTCAGTGCTGTTGAAAAGGGTGGGGTGGAAATATTGCAGCACCTTTGGCCAGTGTTGGAATATGATGAAGGCAAAAATGGGACTGAAGAAAATTGCGATCGCAGTTAGTAAAAATTTGGGATATATTAAGATTGCGATCGCTACTCCTACAATTAAACCGAAATAAGAGACTTGAGAGAAAATCTGCCTCAAGAGTGGCCAGATTGTCTGTGGTCGGAATAAGGTGGGAATTGGTAGAATATCTTGGTTAACTGGAGAATGCCAGTAAGAAACAGCAACTTGACCATAGTGAGCCAGCATTAACCCGATCAACAAACTCATTACTAAAGTTAGGGGTAATAACCCGCGCAATCTCATTTTTTTTAAGCGTTGCGGCGCAAGTATCGGAGTTTCACTGCGTCTTGGATAATGAGGACTGAGAAAATTTGTTAATTCACTAGTGAGTTCTGCTTCCCCACGCCTAACTTCCTCAATTCTCAGAGGCTGGGAATATTTTAGCCGTTGTGCTAGAGCCAGATTTAGCAATAGATAGGCAGCAGTTACCCCAGCCACCACTACCCACAAAACACCACGAGTCACTAGTCTTAAGAGAAATACTTGCAGGTAACCGACTTCCTGAAACCAAAAAATCTCTGCTCCCACGCAAGAACCCAGATCCAGGAGTAGCCACAGCCCTAAAAATACAATTAATAATCTAAAGCCCCATTTCCAATACATTGATATGTAATTTAATAAAAATGCCAATTCTCTATTTGCAAGCTAGGTACTCTTTAAAATTCTCGAAGATTAGATGTTACAAAAAATGATTGTGAGTTAGTGCTGTTGCTGCGATTAGTACCTCATAAAAACCGATAGGAGTACCTGCTGTCTTTAGAATACTTCTAATTTGGGCAGCTTGTTGTGCTTCTTCCATACCAAAAGGTAAAATTCTAATCGAACCTAATAATGCTTCATCAATCATTGAATTTTTAAGGCTAATCCGTACTTAATCTCCATTCCTGTTAAGGAGGAAATAAAAATATCAATAGGAGTAATAGACTGTAATAGCTTGAAAGTATTTTATTCTCCTTTGAAAAAATCAATAATTACGCAACTATTGAGTAAATAACCCATCATTAAAACTCGAATTCGTTAGCTGGTAGCAGTTTGTCTTGGAAAAACTCAACAATAATAATTTTTACTACACCTTGATGTTGCATAATCGTTTCTGGCCAAATCATACTTATTGTTTCTAAGAAAGTAACAAATACTCTGTTTTCAGTAATACCTTGTGGTGTTTCAGCTAGTTTAATTTTGCAATTTTTATAAATTCCTTCAATGGTTCGTAGCATTATTGCTTATCTCCTATCTAATTTTTAAATGTAGTTCCAGTTTAGAACATCCGAGTTCTCAGGGTAAGCTTAGATAGTTCTGAGCATGAAGTTCCAAGTTCTAAGGATAGAAGTTGGAGTTCAAAGCCTCAACAACACGACATAGGGGCACGGCAGTATCCGTGCCCCTACCGATATACCTCACATAAAGGAGAACCGCTATATTGTCATTTGAATCAGGAAATCCCTAAAAAGACCTTTAAAGCTTGAGCAATATTGCTCAAGCATGATTTTATTAGCTATGGCTATGTGTTTCACTAATTAGAGTAAAGGTTTGCTATCACACGTAACCTATTACGCCAAGCATACGGAGGTTTAATGTCGATATATAAAGCTCTCAACAGGAACGTTACTTCTCAAAACACCGTTGAAAAACGCTTGCAGATGCAGTGTTTGATAGGAGCAACTCAAATAGTTGCACCTAGTACTGGGAGTGATGTAGTGAAGGGATTAACTCAAACATCTAAATCTCTACCCCCCTCTTACTTTTATGATGACCGTGGTTCTGAGCTATTTGAGTTAATCTGTAATTTACCAGAATATTATCTCACACGCACAGAAACAACGATTTTACAACAGTATGCTGGCGAAATTGCCAAGATAACTGGCGCTTGTGAATTAGTAGAACTTGGCAGTGGCAGTTCTACCAAAACCCGCATTTTACTAGATTCCTACCAGCAACTAGACTATCCCCTGCACTACTTACCAATTGATGTGTGTGCAGGTATATTGGAAAGTAGCGCCAAGCAGTTATTAAGAGATTATCCCTTACTGCAAGTTTATGCTTTAGCGGCAACTTATGAATTAGCTCTTGCAAAACTCCTACCGACGCAATTACCCAGCAGGATGATTTGTTTTATTGGTAGCAGTTTAGGTAATCTTACACCTAATGAATGTGATGTATTCTTCTCTCAAATTACAGAAGCCCTACAAGTAGGTGAGTATTTCTTGTTGGGGATAGATTTACGAAAGCCGAAACAGATTTTGGAACCAGCTTATAACGACAGCCAGGGAGTGACGGCAGCATTTAACCTCAATATGCTGGAGCATTTAAATCAACAGTTTGAGGGGAATTTTGACACCACCCAGTTTGAACACTGGGCATTTTACAATGAAAATGAGCATCAAATAGAAATGCATTTACGCAGCCTGCGATCGCAAATTGTAGAATTACGCGCTCTTAACCTCAAGGTTAATTTTGCACTAGGTGAGACTATCCTCACCGAAATTTCCCGTAAATTTGACCTTAATATTATCAAGCAGCAACTCACCGCACACGGTTTATTACCTCTCCAAATATGGACAGATCCAAATCAATGGTTTGGTTTATTGCTCTGTCAACTGCAAGCATAAAGCAAATCAGAGTATGCCTCACATAGATAGCGGTTCTCAGTGAGTCCAATATAGACCAATACAGTTCAGTTAAGCCCTAAATCCTATGTAGAGACGAAGAAAAGCAACGTCTCTACATAGTTAAAATCAATACCAAAAATCCTTAACCCAAACGTATTGTAATATAGACCTAACAAAAACACCCCCAACCCTACAAGGATTGGGGAATGAAGTGAGGTCTAAGTATGTTAAATACAAGCGAGAATCGTTATAAGCGATATTCGTCCTACACGAGTGAGAGAGAAAAATTAAAATCTCTCACTATAATAGTATTTTCACTATTTAAGTTTGTATGAAATGTAAATTTTATACATCTACCAGCACAAACTAGTAAACTAAATATTTAGCCTCTAATTATTGCTGCATCGAAGGTGTAGGAAAAATTCTGCTGAATATAGGAACCCGTGACTTCGGCTTAGTTGCAGTTATATTGGCATTATCAGCTATATTGGTATTAGCATCAGAAGAGTTCTTGTCTGCCTCAGAGAGGATAGACAATTTGCTATTAGTAGAATTGGCAAAATCACTCAATTGGATAGCCGAAGGTGAATTTGGAGATATGGAAGTAATATTATCAGTATTTTGGGTGTTGGATTTTACCGGAGTTTCAGCTTGAGATGGAGTAATTATAAAAGTCGAGCTTGTTCCTAATACCAGTATTAGCAGATTAAAAATATATTGTCGCATGGGGATTTGTCAAAAAAGCTTCAAGAAGTTATATTTGTTCTCAGTTGAAAATAAAACCGTGATTTTCCAAGATAAATCGCAGCTTAGTACATCGATTCACTCACAAAAACTTAACCCCTTCAGTTACCTTTCATATAAGGTAGAGGAAAGCTAAACTCTGCTCTTCCTTTAAGAGAGGGGTTATTCTAAAATTACAGAATCGATCTTACAGAGAGCTTGCAAATAAATACACCTGAAATAATTGACGTTTATTCATCAATTAATTCCGCACTAACTATTAATAATTTAGTCGTATTTTATGATTCTTCAAATAGGAATTTTACTGAAGTTTTTGAAAAACGCGATTTTAAGTAAATTAGCTAATAAATCGTATATTTAATGAACTACAACCAACAATATATAAAGTTTTAACAAAAGCTGACTTTTATGAAGTGATTTTTATAAAAGTACGTGTATGCGTTCCGGGATGGATACTAATATGTCTATAGCAATCAAATTTGATTTTTGAAAAAACCTAAGTATATGTATGGTGAATTATGGATATTTAAGTAAAAGGGCGTAAATAATTAAAGGTTTGTAGTAATAACTTTAGTCCCAAAAGAAGGATTGAAGTCTTTACTACAAACTTGATGACAATAATTTTATATTACTTAATATAGTTTTATTTATTCGCACCGACTTACTTAGCTCTAAATTACTAAAGGTTTTGGACGGTGCGTTATACCATTTCAGTTATTTAAACTACGGCTGGGACGGGGAGTAGTGAGTTGGGAGTTATGTAGTTTAATCAATTGATAAGCCCTGTAAACTGAAATAATAAAAAAAGTGACGAGATGAGATTTTACAGTATTTATACCTCACCCATCACTCCTTAATAATTTGCGCGTTGATAAGCTGTTACGCATTTTTAAATTACACCAGCTTATTGCTTAATTTATTCTCTAACTAAAGAAGCGGATAATTATTAAGTTGTTATGTAATTTGCTATACCAATAGTTTTAATTATTTATATCCATTAGTCTTACTTTTGCTTATGCCATATAGTTACTTCATAGACTTGTGAAAATCCAAAAGCTCAGATTTCCGACTTTTGTAAGAAGTCAGGAATCTTTTTGTCCAAAAAATGTATTCATAATCACAAATAAACTTAACTTAAACTATATATCTTTGGTAGTAGTAGTTTGATGCTTGTGATGGAAGTTGGGGAAAAGATTATTAGTTATTATGAGTAATCATGGAAACAATTATTATTAGCAATAAATCATTCATTGGGAAAATGAAAAAGTGGGCTAAACAAGAATAGGAACTAAAAGTTGAGAGCCAGGGTTTTCTAACTGTGCTGTTTTATTTAATTTCTCTGCTTGTCATAATTGTGACTGGCTTATAAGTTTAATCACAAATTAGCATAATCTGGAGTCAGCGGATTTTGCATCCCTATTTAACTAAGTTTACCAAATCTTCCCACTAAAGGTAGAAATAATACTTAGCAAAATGTTGTAAGCTCTTTGTAAAAAAGCATCTGAGTGCAAAAGTTATCAATGGACACTCTCTAGTTCCCTAGATTCAATCTGCTTTGCTCATCTAGGTTAAATGCAATACATATCATTTACAATACTATACCAACTGTCTGTAGTGCTATGAGACATAACTTGTTGAAAACCTAGATATAGATATATTCTTATAGGTTCTATTGAATAATAATTGCAGTTCAGAACTAGTTAAATTTATAAAATGGAATACTGCAATTTTTCCAATAATTTACCTAGTAGATTTTTTGCTTCAACTCTGCAAGTAAGTAGCGGGAATTTAAGGTGAACATAGAAAAATTTATCCAACGCTCAGAAACATTGCACAATCGTTTAGCAGATTTATACCAAACTGCTAGTGTATTACCTTGGATTTCACCGGATCTGCTGCCGCAAGCTTTTAAAGAACTCTATAGCACTTCAAAAATAGTGCAGTTAGCAGCAGAGGAACTCCATCAACAAAATGAGGAATTAATACAAACACGGAATTGGTTAGAATCAGAACGCCAACACTATCAAGAATTATTCGAGTTTGCGCCTGACGCCTATTTAGTGACTAATACAGAAGGAATCATCCAAGAAGCTAACTTTACTGCTGCTAAATTGCTCAATGTTTCAAAGCAATTTTTGGTGGGTAAACCAATGATTAACTTCGTCCCTCTAGAAGAACGTCAGCATCTTCGTAGCGAACTTATCGAACTATCTCAATCAGACAGAGTTAAAGAGCTATTGATACGCTTGCAACAACGTCATGGTGAGTTATTTGATGCAGCTTTGACAGTGGCAGTTGCCCGGAATCCACAGGGTAAGGCAACCTCTTTACGCTGGGTGTTACGTAATATTTCTGAACGGAAAGGGGTAGAATCAGCAGTAGTCAAAGACGATAGCAACCTCTTGTATGATCGTCCTTTGCAAAAATATTCTAAAGGAGAAACTATTCCCCTTAACCCATTAGTAATTTTGTATGTTTGTCAGGGTTTGGTCAAACTTAGTACTTACTGTGAAACGGGTGAAGAAGTTCTAATAGGATTGGCAACAGCAGAAATGGTTTTTGGCTCTAGTTTAACATCTTTAAACATTTA
Organism: uncultured Nostoc sp.; assembly: GCF_964245445.1. Taxonomy (GTDB): domain Bacteria; phylum Cyanobacteriota; class Cyanobacteriia; order Cyanobacteriales; family Nostocaceae; genus Nostoc. Next base: position 2,161 of record NZ_CAXTNE010000051.1, on the reverse strand, counting down.
CCAAGCAACAGCCCTCTCTGATGTCGAGTTGGTGTCAATTTACGCAGCAGAAATAGCAGCTTCCCCCAACCTGAGCCATATCCTTTTACCAAAAATTAATCAGCGCTTACGCCAAACAGAATCTTTTCTAGTCATTTCTGGAAGACGACGGGTACAAGAGCGCTTGCACCATCTATTACAACTTTTGAAACGGGAAGTTGGTGAAACTGTCCCGGAGGGAACTCGCCTAAGTGTTCGCTTTACTCACGAAGATATTGCTAGCGCCTGCTGCACTACCAGGGTAACAATTACACGATTGATTGGCAAATTACAGGAAGAAGGCATAATCAGTTTTGACTTAAAAAAACACATGATCTTGAGAGATTTTGATTAATTACTTATAAGTATCCCATGAGAAAATATGACCTCATTGTTATCCTCTTATCCTACAAAGAAACTACACGATCGCAGAATTTAAAAATGTACCCAAAATAATGTATATCTGATTTTACATGTATTGCTAAAATCGCAATTGCAGCATGTCAAAGCAGCTATGCATACACTTGGCAACACAACTCCATCATTGGGCTACATCTTAGCACTAGACTTAGGTACAACAGGCAACCGCGCCTTTGTGTTTGACGCAGACGGCAAGATAGTTGGACAGGCATACAAAGAACTAACTCAGTATTATCCTCAGCCCGGATGGTTAGAACATGACCCTCAGCAAATCTGGCAGGATACGTGTTGGGTGATGCAAACCGCAATTGGCAATGCCCAGATTGCTCCATCTGCGATCGCAGCCTTGGGGCTAACTGTACAGCGTGAAACCTGTTTGATTTGGGACAAAACTACTGGTAAACCACTCCATAGAGCGATCGTCTGGCAAGATCGCCGCACTGCTCCCCTTTGCCACCAATTACAACAGCAAGGCTACGCTAATGAAATTTACGATCGCACCGGATTAATCATCGATGCTTACTTTTCTGCTACCAAGTTCAGATGGCTATTAGACAAGTTTACAGATACTGACCTGAATAATGTCTTAGCAGGCACTATTGATACCTGGGTGCTGTGGAACCTCACAGGTGGTAAAGTCCATGCTACTGACCACAGCAACGCCAGCCGGACAATGTTGATGAATCTCAAAACCTTTGAGTGGGATGAGAACTTACTTGAACTATTTCAGATTCCTGTGCATATTTTGCCCCAGATTCAGCCTAGTTTAGGAGTATTTGGAGTCACTGATGCTACTTTGTTGGGCGCTGAAATTCCCATTACTGCCATTTTGGGGGATCAACAAGCTGCTCTATTTGGTCATGGCTGCGATCGCCCCGGTTTGATGAAATGTACTTACGGCACTGGTAGCTTTTTAGTTGCTCATACAGGCGCTCAAATTGTACGTTCGCACCATCAACTTATTTCTACAGTGGCATGGACACAAGCAAATCCGAAGGGAACTTTAGATGTGGGCTATGCCTTAGAAGGTAGTATGTTTACTAGTGGAACTTGTATTCAATGGTTACGCGATCGCCTGAGGCTGATTAAAACTGCTGCTGAAAGTGAAGCGATGGCAAATCAGGTAACAGATAATGGCGGAGTCTACTTTGTGCCTGCATTTAGTGGGCTAGGCGCACCTTACTGGGATATGAGCGCCAGGGGAGCCTTTTTCGGCATTACCGCCAGTGTACAACCAGAGCATCTAGTTCGCGCCGTGTTGGAAGCGATCGCTTATCAAGTTCTGGAAATAGTACAGGCGATTAATGCCTCTAGTAGTACTCCAGTTGGGCGATTAATGGTAGATGGTGGTGCTTGCGAGAATAATTTTCTGATGCAGTTCCAAGCTGATGTTTTAGGTATTCCAATTGAACGAAAGGTAATGCGCGATACGACCGTTCAGGGTGCAGCGTTTGCAGCAGGTTTAGCTGTAGGATTTTGGCAGAGCTATGAAGCACTGGTGGAACAACGGCAAATTGAACGTGTGTTTGAGCCGAAGAACAATTTCCCATTGTCCAATTTTGCTACTTGGCAAAAGGCAGTGAAACGCACTCTCGCCTGGGAAGAGTAGCTCTTCACCAAAAACGAGTTATTCACATTCACCTGAACAATTAACGGTGAAACACTTGCAATTGACGCCTAATGTGAATTAGAAAAAAGGCGGGAGAAGTAAGAAGATGAAAGT
>NZ_CAXTNE010000050.1:22213-33897 GCF_964245445.1 uncultured Nostoc sp. | reverse complement strand
TCTCCCTAGAGTACGCACTTTTCCAGTTATGGAAATCCTGGGGTATAGAACCCTCCACAGTTATGGGTGATGATATCGGAGAATATGTTGCTGCCTGTGTAGCTGGAGTTTTCAGCTTGGAAGATGGCTTAAAGTTAGTTGTCAAGTCCAAGGTGGAGGAGTTTAAGAAAATCGCTAGGGAAGTAACCTATTCCCAACCACAAATTCCCGTAGTTTCTCATCTAACTAGTGAAATAACTACTCCTGAGTATTGGTGTCAACAAATACGACAACCCGTAAATGCTGCCAGCGTAGATATTCTAGCTCAACAGGGGTACGAAATATTTCTAGAAATAGGTAGCGATCGCTTGTCTAAGAATGAAAAAGTCTCGCTTCCTACTGTGCATCCAGAAAAAGAAGATTGGCAACAGCTACTAGAAAATTTGGGGACTTTATATGTACATGGGGCAAAAGTAGACTGGTTAGCTTTTGATCTAGATTACTCGCGTCAACGTCTGCAATTACCAACCTATCCCTGGCAGCGAAAACGTCACTGGTTTGGAGCTAATCGGAATGGGCAACAGAAAGTTGAGAGCGTCTCCCTAAATAAATCTATCAATAATGCAGACTTCAAGCAATTAGTCAAGCAGTTAGAAATGACCGCGGAACTCTCACAAGCAGAGTTGAATTTGCTGCCTAGACTATTTGAGCTATTAGAGAAGCAACACCAGCAGACCAAAACTGAAGAGGAAACTAACATAACATTGCAGCAGCTAAGTCTTAAATCTCTGACAACAGAAGATATTCAAGCTTGGTTAGTTAACCAAATTGCCCAAGAACTGGGAGTCAAACCCGATGAAATCAATGTCCGGCTACCTTTTGATAGTTACGGTTTAGATTCGGTACTAGCGATCGCCATTGCTAGTACTGGAAAGCAATTCCTCGGACTTGATATGTCTCCACTTCTCTTAGTGCATTATCCCACTATAGAGTCACTTTCACAGCACTTAGCCAAAGAAGTAGAAGCTTCTGAATCAGAAACATTTGAAATTTAAGTTAAGCCTTCCTCTCTCTATTTCTCTTCCTTCTCTTCGAGACGCTACGCGAACGCGTCCTTTGCGTCCTACCCTGTGGAAAGCCGCTTTGCGTCTTCGCGGTTCGTTAAAAAAATTGCCTTTTACCCAAGCCTATTGACACATAATTGATTCTGAATTCTGACTTCTGACTCCTGAATTCTGTTTAAATAACAACAAAAATGGTGAATCTATGAATGTATCAGAACTTTTGGAAAATCTTAATCATCAAGGCGTTCAGTTGTGGGCTGATAATGATAAACTCAAGATTAATTCTCCCAAAGGATTATTAACACCAGAAATACGTACAGAACTAGCTGAACGCAAAACAGAAATTCTCGCCTTTCTGCAAAAAACTAACGATGCCGCTAGTGATAGTTCTACAACTAAAGCTCAAGACCTGAGCTTGCAAACAATTGGCCGTTTGATTGGTGGTTATTGTCTGAAAATTACAGGCTTTATCCCTCCTATCATCGATCCAAAGCTGATGGCAAATAGGCTAAAAGTTACCTTTAGACCTTTGCCTAAAGGTTACAAAGAAGAAACAGTTTTACAGTTTAGGAAAGAATTAGAACGTAAATTACAAGAAAACGGAGTTCAAATATTATCTTGGGAAGAAGCAACTAAAGAGTTTAATTACGAAATTACTATTCCCTTGATTAACTGGAAAAAAAATATCACCACAAGGGTAGTTAAATCAGGTGTTAATGCTGTCGTAGATGTTGAAAAACATCCTTCTTTGTTTGGCAAAGCAAAGATATTTTTAGCAGAAGTACTATATCGATTATATTCTCGTTTTGTTTTCAACAAGAACCCGATATCTGCTTCTAAAATTATGCAATTTATCAGTTGGGCCGAAGAGAGTGTTCAACCACTTGAAGACCCAACAAATACTCAAGCGATCGTTTTAACAAAACTGAATCCAAAACTAATTGATCCCAAAATTCCTTATCAACAAAAGATTCCAATTGGTGTAAATACTCTAATCAAGAACTTTTCGGAAATTGTCATTGGGGTTGACAACACCAATATCTCTATCTTAAACATGAACCTCTCAGACTCAGTATTTTCTACAGAGTTGCTTGATGAGTTGTTTCTAAGTCTTTAATTCCTAAAATCTTTGTACCAATTCAACCATTACCTTTAAGTCGATTTGAAATTGATGAATATGACGCGAAAGCATCTGTCTATGCAGGTCAATTAGTCAAATTGGGTAAAGAATTAGCATCAACAAACTTACTACCTTCTGGTTTTAAAATTAACGATGTGATGAAAAGAAAGTCCCACCGAGATATTGTAGACTGGATGATAAATGGCAGAACGGGAGTTTCTTACGGTTTCGTTGCTTACGCCGAACCACCACAATATATCGGTGCTGTAGAAATATCCGAGAGGGAGTGGGACAGCTTATCAACGATCGCAGGATTCAGCCCTAATGAACTGCGTCAGAATAAAATTGGTAGAAGGTATATCAAAACCCAGATTGCGGGAAAATATTTATATAAACAGATACCAGACATCTGGCTTGCTAGTTCTCGTTCCGGCTCAAATAAAACAAACCTGAATTTAGAAACAGACGTGTTTCGGATTGGATTACAAGACAGATTATTACTCCAGTTGCCAAAAGGTCTTGATTCTGTAGTGGGCGATATCAAACCCTCTTACGATATCTATGTGATGGTGGCGATCGCACTGGCTGCTGCTTTATACGCACCAGAGTTAATTGAAAATGGAATGCCAATGGTTCATTTCCACGGATATCCTTCAAAAGAGTGGTTGCAACCCCATGAATACTGCACTGGAGTTCAAAATCCCTCAGTTCCTTGTGGAACTTATGAATCAGGAGTTTTTAATTTCTTAGGTATATACAATCTAGTGAATAAATATGGCAGCAATATTGCCTTAGCCAGTCTGATTGAACCAGATCATGGCACAAATATCATCGCCTCTGACTGGAAATATTTACTTGCCAGAATCAAAACTGGAGTTGAACAGGAGCAAATTGAACTAGGTGGCAAACATTTCCCTTCTCTCAAAGAGAGCGTTGCTACTTCCTGAAATAGTACAGCACGCCGTAAATAAAGCATCCATTCCAAATCAATGAAATGCTTATGCTGTATTCATTTTGAATTTTTAATTTTGAATTCCGCCCTGCGGTACTAGGTTGGTACTGATGAAAGAGGATGTTAAACAAACATGACAATTATTGCAGGTCAGACAGTACTTTTGACAGGAGCCTCACGCGGGATAGGAGTCTTTATTGCTCGTGCTTTGGCAAAAGAAAAAGCAACTATAGTTGGTGTTTCGCGATCGCAAGAGGCACTAGATCAAGTAGCTGCCGAAGTCAAAGCTTTAGGAGGTCGCTGGTTAGGTATTAAATATGACCTCAGCAAGCTTGAGGATCTGCCAAACCTCATTCAGCAAATCAATCAGCTTGCAGGGCCAATTGACATTTTGATTAATAATGCAGGTATAGAGATATACAAAAAATTTCAAGATTATTCAACTGCGGAGTTACAGTCAATATTAACAATTAACTTGCTATCGGGGATGGAATTAAGCCGTTTGGTACTACCAACGATGTTAGCCCAAAACAGGGGTCACATTGTTAATATTGCTTCTCTGGCTGGTAAAAAGGGAAACCCTTACAACAGTGTTTACTCTGCTAGCAAAGCTGGTTTTCTTATATGGACTGATGCACTCAGACAAGAACTAGCTAGTACTGGCGTGGAGATTTCTGCAATCTGTCCAGGATATGTTTCTGGTGAGGGAATGATTGCCGATACTGGTGTACCTATACCAAAGTTAGCAGGCGCATCTACACCAGATAATGTAGCAAAAGCCGTCATCCGCGCTATTAAGCAGAATCAGGCAGAAGTGATTGTCAATCAAGATCCGACAACAGAAACTATATCAAAACTGCTAATGGGGCTGTGGCAAATTTTTCCCCTATTTGGTGACGCAGTTTATCAGTGGATGGGAGTAGGTAAGCTCAATCAACTCCGGATCGAGAATCAAAAGCACGTTGCGTTGAAATTTAGTGGAAGTAAATCAATGGTAACAGCAATATCAGACAAAACTACTGAAAGATAACGTTGTTGAATTTAGATATGAAATTTAAAAAGATTGTCCTGAACCCGAATACAAACCCAATGGAAAAGCCATGAAAAAAGTATATTTGATGATTTATGATTTAGGCGCAGGTCATCGCAGCACAGCCAATGCTTTGCAAAAAGTGATCGAGAAGCGGCAATTGCCTTGGGAAATTCATATAGTCGATGCTTTCAAAGAAATTATTGGCACGACTGCTCCACACTACGTTTACAATCAGCTAATACTCAAAAAAGACTGGGCAAAAATTATTAATGACCCTTTCTTAGTTCCCTCATTCAAATTACAAATACGCCTTTCTCGTTTTGCTTGGCTAGGACGTTTTAAAAGATATTGGCAGCAACATCAACCTGATATGGTGGTTTCATTACTGCCCTATATCAACGGGCTGATTAATCAAAGCTTACAGGCAGTATCGCCTAATGTGCCTTTTGCAACCGTAATGACCGATCATGCCGATTGTCCACCCCACTTCTGGATTGATCCACAAGCACAATTCTTAATTTGTCCTACTCAACGAGCAGTTGAACAAGCAAAAAACTTGGGTTATACACAAGAGCGAATTTTCAGCACTTCAGGAGTGGTAATTCATCCTCGATTTTCTGAACCCGTAAATAGCGATCGCAAAATTGAAAGAGAACGTTTAGGTCTAAATCCAGATTTACCAACAGGTTTAATCACTTTTGGTAGTCAGGGATCAAAAGCAATGCTAGAAATTGCCGATTCTCTAGAGAAATCGTCACTGAATCTACAACTTATTTTTATCTGCGGACGCAATGAAGAAATAGCAAATACTTTGCGCCGTCAACAGAGTCGTTTACCAAGGTTCATTGAAACTTTTACTAGTGAAATTCCCTACTACATGCATCTGTCGGATTTCTTTATTGGTAAATCTGGCTCTGTAGGTGTCAGCGAAGCTGTGGCAATGAGCTTGCCAGTAATTACAGATTGCAACGCTTTAAGTATGTTTCAAGAACGACCCTCGGCTGAGTGGATTGCAGAAAATGAGATTGGAATTGTAGTCCCCAATTTTCGGGATATTAACCAAGCTGTAGCAAAGCTAATCCAACCAAAAACCCTAGCTCAATACCGTGCCAACGCCGCCGCGATTAACAATCAAGGAGTATTTGAAGTTGTTGATATTTTGGAACAAATACTTGAAAACTCCTTCTCAGTTGCGCCTTCTCCAACGTTTGAGACAAATAAGCAGTTATCCTCAACAGTTTGATGAATTCCGAAAAAAATAACCGAAGTGAAATAATATGCTATTTGATTGGCTGATCGTAGGGGCCGGATACTCAGCCTGTGTAATGGCTGAACGGCTAGCAACTCAGCTTGGACAGAGAGTACTGATTGTAGAGCAGCGAGACCACATCGGGGGTAATGCCTACGATTACTACAACGAGCATGGTATTCTCGTTCATAAATATGGCCCTCACATCTTTCATACTAAGTCTAAAAAAGTATGGGATTATCTCTCGCAATTTACAGAATGGAGGCATTACTATCATCATGTGTTGGGAGTTTTGGATGGTAAGAAAGTTCCTATCCCTTTTAATCTCAATTCTCTCCATGCGCTTTTTCCTGAGAAATATGCAGAGAAGTTGGAGAATTTACTTCTAGAAAACTTCGGTTTTGGAGTGAAAGTACCCATTTTGAAACTGCGAGAGAGTTCTAGTGGGGATCTCAGCTTTTTAGCTGATTACATTTATAAAAATGTTTTTCTCCATTACACAATCAAACAGTGGGGGATGAAACCAGAGGATCTGGATCGGGGAGTAACGGGACGTGTTCCAGTTTATATCAGTCGGGACGACCGTTACTTTCAAGACCCCTATCAGGCTATGCCTAAGTTAGGCTATACAGAAATGTTCCGGCGAATGCTGACTCATCCCAACATTAAGGTACTGTTAAACGCAGATTACCGCGAGATTATCAAAGATGTTAAGTTTCATCGGCTACTTTGTACTGGGCCGATTGACACCTTTTTTGATTATATGTATGGTGAATTGCCTTATCGTAGTCTGCGCTTTCAATTCGATACTTTGGATCAAGAACAATATCAAGAAGTGGGTACAGTTAACTATCCCAATGACTACGACATAACTCGCATCACTGAACAGAAGTATTTGTCAGGACAAACTTCTCCTAAAACTACCTTGGTAATGGAATATCCCCAGGCTTATATACCAGGGAGAAATGACCCTTATTATCCTATTCTCAATGAAGAGAGCCGCGATCGCCTGAACCTTTACCTCAAAGAGGTAGAAAATCTTAACGGTACAGTACTATTTGCAGGGCGACTTGGAGATTATAAGTATTACGACATGGATCACGCAGTACTCCGGGCATTGGGTTTGTTTGAGAAAGAGATAGCGAATTCTATCTAGAAAGTGCCAAAAAGATGCGATCGCACTTGTGCTGGATAAAAAAACATAGAACTCTTTCCCTAAAGTTCTGACTAAAAAATTGTTAATATTTTCTCACAGAAGGATTATGGTGCAACAAAAACTCATTAGTACAACCAAGCAACGCCTTGAATGTTTGATTTGCAATTATCGCGTCGATCCGAATGATGAATCTGCATTTTCTACATTCCCATGCAACGTCAGAGCCTTTATGGGTGAAACATTTAAAGTTTGGAGATGTCCTGATTGCAAGACAATTCATTGTCTAGATATTGTGGATCTTGATCATTACTACGCAAAATATCCGATTGCCCAGGCAACATTGACATGGCCATTTCGCGTCTTCTACAGAAAATTACGCCAACAACTCACAAAACATGGGTTTTCCAAGACTCACTCGATGCTCGATTATGGCTGTGGTGTAAACGGTCTGTTTGTACAGTACCTACGACAGCAGGGCTTTACCAATTGTCATGGATATGACCCTTACGCGCCCAAGGACGGCTTCGGCGATCCGGCAACGCTTCAACCAGGAGCATTCGATTACATTTTGCTCCAGGATGTCATCGAACACGTTGAAGATCCTAATGTGCTGTTAGATAAGTTAAACAACTTGCTTGCTCCTGGTGGTTATATTCTGATCAGCACACCAAACGCGGCTAACCTTAACTTAAATCGACCTGACATAAACGATATTTGTAACGCGGTACATATCCCCTACCACCTTCATATTTACACTCGTGAATCCATCGAATTATTGGGGCGTCGTCAAGGGTGGAAATTTGTAGATTCATTACGGCCCAATCATGATACACTCTGGCCTACCCTGAATGCTCGCGTTTCCAATGAGTACCAACGCATCCTCGACGGCCCGGTAGATGTCTTTTACGAACCGATCAACTCAAGGAAAGTGTTGACATCGAGCAGATTTATATTCTTCGCATTTTATGCAATTTTTGGCTATTGGCTCAATTCTTATTCTGGCATGAGCATCATGTTCCGCAAAAGCATTTAATCCAACTATCGCCTTCCTTATAGAGTTGCTGGAGAATTCAGTTTAATAGAAATTCGCACAGCAGCATAACAAAGAAAGTTTTGTTTTTAAGAGATTTTTTGTATTTATGGAAACAATGCAATCACCCTCATATCCAAAAAAAAAGTTTTTGATCAATGTTGTCACCGGAAATAGCGGTGGAGGACATATCGCTACCTATAATGCGATATCTTCAATTATTGAGCAGCAACAACTTCCCTGGCAAATTAGCGTTACTGATGTGGATGCATTAGCGCAGCGTTTAGCAGAAGGAAAAAAGACACTAGATATCTACAGGCTATTTGGAACTAGTGGAGATCAAGTTCTCAACCAGATCATGCAAAGCGGTTGGACATGGATTCACCATCTGACGATGCCTTTTAATAAACTACTTATCAAACTAAATCACGATGCTGGTGTGAGGATATTTGAAGAACATTGGCGTGAACAACAGCCAGATATGGTAGTTTCTGTAGTGCCGTTGTTTAACAAAATGATATGGGAAAGTTTACAGAGAGTAAAACCAGACATACCTTTGGTGACAATTCTGACAGATTTTGCTGATTTTCCGTCCGCTTATTGGATAGAACCAGAAACAGGAAGTTATATAGTCTGTGGCACCCAAAGAGCAGTGGAGCAAGCTCGTTCTTTGGGAGTAAAAGAGGAGCTGATCGTCAAAACTTCTGGACTGGTGATTAACCCTCGCTTTTATGAACCAATTGTCAGCGATCGCGCCCAGGAAAGGCAACGGTTGGGTTTAGATCCCGACTGTCTGACTGGACTTGTGTTGTTCGGGGGTAATGGCTCCAAAGTAATGTTGGAAATTGCCAAGCGTCTGGAGTCTTTTCAACAAAAGCTACAACTCATCTTTATTTGCGGACACAATGAAGAACTGGCAATGGCTTTACGTGAAAGCAAAGGTGTTCAGAAGCGATTTGTCACTACCTTTACGAAAGACATTCCTTACTATATGCATCTTTGCGATTTTTTTATTGGTAAACCAGGTAATGTGAGCATCAGCGAGGCGCTAGTGATGAAGCTACCAGTAATTGTGGAACGTAGTGCTGCCACAATGCCACAGGAACTATACACTACCGACTGGATTCAACAGCAGCAGGTAGGTCTGGTTATCCGCAGTTTTCGAGATATTGATCGGGCAGTTGAGCAGTTTCTTCAGCCAGAAAATTTTGCCCGTTACCGGGCAAATGTCGCTGCCATGAACAATAGAGCCGTGTTTGAAATTCCTGATATCTTACAGAAGATTCTGGCTACTAATTATGAAACAACAGTGGCAGAACCACTCCAGCAGAGGTAGTGACAGCGATGAATCGAGATCGTGTTAAAGCAGTTACGCTGGCGGCAATGTGTTTCGCCCTCTTCATGGCCAATCTCGATGACACTGTGATGAATGTGGCCCTTCCCCAGATTCAGATAAGTCTAAACTCTGGCGTGTCGGGATTACAGTGGATTCTCAACGCTTACACTTTGTCTGCGGCTAGTATAATGCTGCCAAGCGGAACATTAGGAGACATTTATGGACGTAAGCGAGTCTTCCTCACAGGGCTAGTCATCTTCACGATCGCTTCTTTAATTTGCGGTTTGGCTCCAAGTTTGAGTATCTTGATTGCTGGGCGAACTCTTCAAGGAATTGGTGCTGCTGCCTTAGTGACTGGTTCTCTGTCGATCATTTCTGATACGTTTCCTGAATCGAAGGAAAAAGCTAAAGCTCTAGGTATTTGGGCTGCGGTGTCAGGACTCGCCCTCGTTGCTGGCCCTGTAATAGGCGGACTGCTAGTGGATACTCTGGGATGGCAGAGCGTGTTCTTTCTCAACTTACCACTGGGGGCGATCGCTTTTTGGGTGACTTCGCATGTTGTTAAGGAAAGTAAAGATCCCAACAAGCAACGTCTTGATGTGCCTGGTTTACTGCTCAGTGTAATATTTCTGGCTTCACTTACCTATGCACTTACCCAAGGCAATGCTGGGCTGTGGCGATCGCCGTTGATTGTCTTGCTGCTGATAGTTGCTGGACTTAGCTTTCTGGCATTTTTATTTGTTGAGTCCCGCAGTAGCCACCCAATGCTACCATTAACCTTGTTTCACAATTCAACGTTTACTGTAGTCAATGTCGTTGAAATTTTAGTATTCTTCACTGTTGTCAGCTTGCTTTTTATCTTCAGCCTGTTCTTCCAGCAAGTGCAGGGGTACTCGGCGGCGGCGGCAGGCTTGCGCTTCCTGCCAATGAATGGAGCTTTTGTAATTGCATCTGTATGTTCTGGGTGGTTTGCTGCTCGCTTAGGGTGGCGCTTTACGATCACGACAGGACTGATCCTAGCAAGCATAGCTACGTTTTCATTGATCCGAATCAATGCCGATACAGAGTATGGAACTATTTTATGGAGCCTAATTCTTTCGGGGTTTGGTAGCGGTTTGACACTCGCGCCCTTAGCGGCAGTAGGCCTAAATTCTGTACCCTCCACAAAAGTGGGAATTGCCTCAGCAGTAATCAACACTAGTAATCGTATCGGCACTATTTTAGGAGTTGCTATACAAGGAACAATTCTCACACAACTACTAGCCTCAGATTTGGCGCGATCGCTCTTTGCTTGGGGTCTACCCTCAAACCTCCAAGATCGCCTCATCGTTGATGTTTTGCGTGGTGGATTTCAAGTCCCCAGTCACCTGCCAGCCAACATTTCTACCCAAGCTATGCATCAGGCGATTAGCAATGCATTTGTGTCCGGTCTACATGCAACTGTGCTTCTAGCTAGTATTGCCCTTGTAGGTGGAGCATTTTTGATTTTGGTGTTTGTTCAGCCAACTTTTAACCAAGTCACTAACAATTCTCCTTTTTATATTAAACAGAAAAAGCAGGGTAAACGTATCTAAATTAGACTTTACAAAAAAGATGTTTTATGTAACGACGTTAAGAATTCTCCTCTTTATATTAAACAGAAAAAGTAGGGTAAACGTATCTAAATTAGACTTTACAAAAAAGATGTTTTATGTAATAACGAAAAAATCATGATTTATCGTTTGATTAATTTTCCAACGGTGAAAGCGATGTCTCCGACGATCTTGCAAAAAATAAATCCTTTACTATTTGGCATAACTATCGGATAGTATTCTTTGGAGATATCCAAATATAACCACCAAAGCATCAACATCAGTTAACGGAAATTAGTCACAACTCCGAAACTGAATCTCGAAAAAATCTAAATTGTTTCTGAAATAAGGGATTTAAACAAAATGGCTGATGAAAAATTAGCAATCTCATTATTGACACCTGCCAGTGATCTAGTTATCGGAGGGGGTACAAATGATTCTGAAGCCCTTTTCGGTCGTGCCGGAAACGATACCATTTATCCTGACAATCCGATTGTAAGCGCCACTCAAGCAACAAATGTAGATTATTTGTTCGGCGATCTATTTGACAACTCTCCTGAAGAGTATGAGATTATTCTGAATATTCAGAATGCTCAACAAGGTGGTGATCCTTTTCTTATCCTAGATAGAAATATCCCATCTGTAGGGGCAGACAGATTTGTTCTTGGTGATACAACTCAGCCGTATTATACTACCTCTAATCCAGATACTCTACTAACTACAGACTTCCTTGGTTTGAACGAGTTTGCTGTCATTTATGATTTCGGCCCAGCTAATGATGTCATCCAGCTAAATGGTAAAGCGAAAGACTATCGAATCGTAAAAATTAATGGATTACAGGTTCAAGGAGTCGCACGACCTATTTCTGGAGAAGGTATATTTTCACTACAACAGGGAGCACCTGATCTTGTAGCCTTTGTAGTTGCAAAGCCTGAAGTCAATTTAGATTTGAAGTCAAATAATTTCCGCTTTGTCGGTGATAAACCACCAAAAAAACCAACAGAAAACAAGAAGATTCAGCAATTAGGGACTACCGGAAACGATCTCAGTCTTGCTACGGGTGCAGATTCTGCTGGCAATGTTTATATATCAGGAACTACCAACGGGTCATTGTTTGGAAGCAATCAAGGTTTTGGAGATGCTTGGATAGCCAAATATGACACCAATGGTAACCAGGTTTGGGGTAGGCAGTTT
>NZ_CAXTNE010000050.1:0-22113 GCF_964245445.1 uncultured Nostoc sp. | reverse complement strand
AACCAGGTTTGGGGTAGGCAGTTTAGTGCTGGTGGTTTTACTAGTGGAGCCTTTGCCATTGACTTAGATCCAGCAGGGAATGTCTATTTATCAGGAATAGAAATTAACAATAATCAAAGAACAGACATTTTCAATTTTGCCGTTGAGGATAATTCCTGGGTGTCTAAGTTTGACACCAATGGCAACCAGCAGTGGCTTACCCTGATTAAGGATCCTTCGGCGAGTTTCCCTTTTGACATAACTCCATTTTTTGACGAATGTTACGACCTTGCCGTTGATAAGGATGGTAACAGCTACGCTGTAGGCTGGACTCAGGGCTTAGTCAGAGAGTCAGACCCGACGCGACAACTTTTGAAGTACGATGCCTGGGTGTCAAAGGTGAACACCGCAGGGCAGGTACAGTGGGTTCAACAGCTTGGAAGTACAAATCAGGGACTTGATTTTGCCTGGGGTGTTGACACTGACAGCAAAGGCAATGTTTACGTTACAGGATGGACTACAGGGGATATTGGCACAAAGGTAGGAAAAAAGGGAATCGGGGGTCGCGATATTTGGATTAGCAAACTTACCCCAGATGGATCTCAAGTGTGGGCCAAACAGTTTGGTTCTCCAGATGATGATGGTATGTACCTATCGGACATGCAGATCGATGACAAAGACAACATTTTTCTCATCGGAGAATCTAACGGGAAGTTAGGAAAAGGCCAAAAAGACGAATCTTATAATGCCTGGGTGGCGAGGTTTGACACTAATGGCAACAACAAGTGGATTCAACAATTTGGAAGCAAAAAGAATCTTGACTATCCTATAGGTGTTACTACTGACGAAAAGGGTAGTCTCTTCGTAACTGGAGCTACTGATGGCTTATTAGGGAACAGTGGTGGCGTTAATACCTCAGCTGTGGACGGTTGGTTGGCTCAACTGGACATCAACAAAGGAAAACTGCAAAAATTTATCGGCGGTTCAAATGATGTCATCAGTATTGCCGATCCTGAATCAATTCCCACTATTGATATCACTAACGAACTTGTAACTAAGGAAAGGCTGCCTCAAGGCGATAACCTGATTAACCCTGCTGAGGGGATCAATCTTAACTTTACTCAAGGAATCAGTACTAACTCTGCTCAGAGAACCAGTAGTACCAGCAGTGCATTCAACTATGGACAGATCACTTCTAATCTTGGCAGCATATTTGACTCTCAGTCTCAAGGTTCTTTTCCTTCAGCTTTGGCTGAGGCAGTTCGTGCTGGCAATATAACAATTTGAAGTGATTAGGATCAAGACGTGTTTTCAAACTATAACCACAAAATAATGGAGGCTGAACATAATCATGGCTGTATAATTTGCTGCAAGTTTTTCTTATCGGGTGGCGATGCGGCGAAATTGTTTGAGTCGCTTGATAGCCTGCTCAACAACGTTGTGTTCACGGTAGATTTTACGGCTAAACAGACCGCGACGTGGTTAATTCGAGAGTCGTGGAATAGTTTAGCGATCGGAGGTCATGCACAGACTACAAAGATTCTTATAGTCTATGTTCTAATAGGATTGGCGACAGCCATAGCAGACATCGGCACTATTCAACAGAGTTAGGGCTAGGGCGTATTTTCAAACTACTCATTTAGCCTCCTAACTTTTTATATCCCCCTAAATCTCCCTATAAATTGCAGTACGTTATAGGCGACTAAAGCGATGCAGAAGGCAAACAAAGCAGCTTTTAGATAGCCTAGCGTATTAATTTCGCAGCAAAGATTTTTTGTCAGGACTTGAAACAAGGTTTCGAGCTTCCAACGTTTGCGGTATATTTGGGCTATCAACACAGCAAAGAAGCAACCGTCGTGCGAGTACCGCTTGCCCACTGTGCTATCAGATGGCAAATTAGTAAGAATAAAAATTTCTTTGTCTTCATCACGTAATAGTTCTTCTAAGCAGACTTTAATACGACGTGCCAATAAGCGTTGACTATCATTGGCACTTAAAATAATGCTTTGCTTAAACACAATACCGCGATCGCTTTGACCTACCAACCGCAAATCATCAGTCGCTTGC
This sequence comes from uncultured Nostoc sp., assembly GCF_964245445.1. Taxonomy (GTDB): domain Bacteria; phylum Cyanobacteriota; class Cyanobacteriia; order Cyanobacteriales; family Nostocaceae; genus Nostoc. The sequence goes on along the minus strand of NZ_CAXTNE010000050.1, from coordinate 20,067 downwards.
CAGGGTAGACATTGATGCTGTCTAATCTCAAGTTCGGGAAGGTCTACCACTTCTTCTAAGATACAGGGTTGGGTTTCACTGCCGTTTAACCTAACATGAACAAGGATTAAGTGTTGGGTTACCCTGCGGGACGGTATAGCTGACAAAATCATAATTGTCACAGTTGATGAACAAGATATCCAATCAGTTGGTAAATGTTCCTGAGGTGCAAGCTAAAATTTTTGAGCCATCTTTTACAACTAAACCTGTGGGTAAAGGAACTGGGTTAGGATTAGCTATCAGCCACCAAATTATTGTCGATAAACACAATGGACAAATCAACTGCTCGTCAACCTCTGGTCAGGGAACAAAGTTTATTATTACTCTGCCAATTTAGTTTTTACGTGAGTTCGACTTGAAAAAGGAACAAAAAAAGGTCGGGACTTTCAGGAGACAGGAGGAGGAAGGCAGTATGAAATAATTCTCAGCAATTCGCTCTAGTACAAATTGAGGTAGATATTGAAGTCTTTACAAGTCAGCCAGGATATGCGTTTAGCTCTCATACGGCCCCAGCAGTTGAATGGACTGACTAAATCCGAATTCAGCGATCGCGCACTGCCCAACTTTGGCCGGGAAGGATTCGTGATAAAGCTGTTAATGGCGTTTTATATGCCTTACGTGCTACGCTCTATCTCCTCAAAGCTTGGCGTCGTAACAATATATTGTTACTGACTACAGCTCCCCCGTTTTTGCCAAATTTATTCGCTTTCTGAATCGAGATCGGCAAATAGCAGAGCAGATGGGCAAAGCAGGTCGCCAGTATTTGCGATCGCACTTCACGCCTAAAGTTATCTCTCAACAATACTTGCATGTTTTATAGCAGGCATTATTCTCTAATGAGGTAAAAACCATGTCTCAAAGTGATGTAAAGTAAGTAGGCATGTAGGAGTTAATTGAATATTTTTGCTATATTTTTTAGGAGTTGCACTTCGATGGTCTTATTGATCTCAGTCCCTCCAACATAGCCTTCCTTGCTCATAGTTTTTGTCTATAACAGGAGGTTAAATTGCAGAGAAGGTGTGATCGAAATCGGAAACGTTCCAAACGACGGGCTATTTATTGCCCCATTCATAGCTGTTATATCGATAGTGTCAGTCAGAAATATAAAATGTTTGCTGACCAAGCAGGTCAATTACAGCAACGAGGGATGAGTCGCCGGAATGCGTTGATATTAGTAGCGAACCAAACCGCAGTACCTATAGAAGGGGAATGGTTAGAAGCTTTTTGGTGTCAAGAGTGTCAACAGACAAAATGGTATTACGTTCGGCAAGGTGGCGATCGCACATATCAAATTTCACTTGCACCAACAGAGCTTTGGCAACAAGTGGCAGGAGTAATAGATCCACACGGTAATCCCTCCGTTGGAGAGTTTACCCGCACACAAGCAAAGATGCTTACTCACAAAAGCATCAGATATTTTAACTGTGCCGGTTAGTACACTTAGTCTTGAGTATATTTGTAAATTGTAAATAGGCTTTGCAATTTTTATACATTAATCTCTTTAAGATTTAAGGTTGATTTAAACCCCTAATATCTGATTTGTTAATTTTGAAATTAATAGAGCATTTACTCATGAATATTGTTTTAATAACTGGTTCAGCAGGTCTGATTGGTTCTGAAGCTGTAAGTTTTTTCTGTGAACGAGACTTTGTTGTTGTCGGTATTGACAACAATATGCGTCAAGCATTTTTTGGTCAAGATGCTTCTACAGAATGGAATCGCGATCGCCTCATACATAAATATGGCGATCGTTATATTCACCATAATGTTGATATTCGCGATCATGAAGCTATCTCTACAATTTTCCAGACTTATAGTAAAGATATTAGCCTAATTATTCATACAGCTGCCCAGCCCTCTCATGATTGGGCTGCCAATGAGCCTTACACTGATTTTACCGTTAATGCGAACGGCACCTTAGTTTTATTAGAGAATACCCGTCAAATATGTCCAAATGCGGTCTTCATTTTTTGCTCTACTAATAAAGTTTATGGAGACACACCTAATCGCTTACCGCTAATTGAACAAGAACTACGCTGGGAAATTGAAGAAACTCACCCCTATAACCAGGGTATTGATGAAAAGATGAGTATTGATAATACCAAACACTCATTATTTGGTGTTTCTAAAGTAGCCGCAGATGTATTAGTGCAGGAATACGGACGCTATTTTAATATGAAAACTGCAAGTTTTCGGGGTGGGTGTTTAACAGGACCAAGCCACTCTGGAACAAAGTTGCATGGCTTCTTATCCTATCTGATGAAATGTACAATGGCTGGGCAAGCGTATCAAGTATATGGCTATAAAGGAAAGCAAGTTAGAGATAATATTCACAGCTATGATTTGGTGAATGCGTTCTACCATTTTTATCAAAACCCACGAGTTGCAGAAATATATAACATTGGGGGTAGTCGTTACAGTAATTGTTCAATGTTAGAGGCTATTCAACATTGTGAAGCGATTACAGAGAAAAAGCTAGACTGGAGCTATATTGAATCTAATCGAATTGGAGACCATATTTGGTGGGTTAGTGATGTCAGTAAATTTCAAAATCACTATCCAGAATGGCAGTTAACTTATACTGTTCCAGATATTTTAAAAGAGATTTTTTCCCAGAATATAAATCGTTGGCTTTTAAAGTTAAATTTTGAAAAGTATTGAAAATCTCCTATAAAATTGAAAATAATGTTAAAAAAACTTATGAGGAACCGAATAATTAGGTTCCTCATTTGCGGAATCATTACCGCAGCCTTCAATGTTTTACTTATGATGGCTATTATTGAGGTATTAAAATTGAACAACAGTTACATCGTAATATAGCAAATATTGTCTCAATTGAAATATCTCTGCTATTTAGTTTCTTTATTTATCGCACCTGGGTTTGGCCAGAAGGTAAATAGAATTTTAGATATATTTGCTTTAAACAAATCCCTTTGTATCATATTTCTTGTGGATTAGTAATAGCAATTAGGAGCTTAATGAGATTATTTAAAACTATATTGACAATAAAGTAGTCTTATTGACATGATGCGATCACCTTGGTGGTCTGTCCAAGTAGGCGTTGCATAAATACGGGATGAATAGGCGGTTGAAACCATTTAAAACTCGTTTCAAATTCAGCGAAATCATCCCATGATTCAGCAACGCCGGAAATTGGTATCAAAATACGGCAAAGACTATTTGCAGATTTAAATAATTTCAATTTCAAATCTGCATAGGCAAATGCAAACCTCTAATGGTTATGACAAATATGCAACACAAGCTTAAGGCGAAAGCAGCATAATCTGAATTTTGGAGAGAGGAAGCGATCGCCTCCTCTTTTTCGCATATTTAATCGATTATGTTAAAAGAGAAACAAACCTCTAACCTATGCAGGATAAGGTAAATACACCAAATGCTTGCTCAAAAATAGCTTAAACCAAGATATATCAAGAAACTAAGCAAACCGATATCAATGTCCTTCTGTATATGGATTTAAGGCTCTTTTTTGATTAATTTTGTCTAAGTGCCGCGATGAAATACTGGTCAGAAAACTTTTTATGAATTTCTGCGAAAAACTTGAACTTGAGTTTGATAACTAGATAATAAGCTCCAATGATCTAGGTATTAAACATCAAGTTATGGATTCAGGTATTAGAAATTTAAACAGTCAGATGCATCTTGTGACTACTTCTGCAAGTATTTCACCAGGAGATTTTCTATGACAAATGTCCACACGGTAAGCAATCTAAACCTTCAACTTCAGCATCTCGTTGCCCAAGCTTGTTCGCATCCAGCAAAAAGTTTGATGCGGCGGCAAAAACTTAGTGAGATAGTTAGAGTTGTAATGAAATCGGGCAAACTCTGGAAAGAGAACACAGCTTATTATAATGATGCTCTGCAACAAACTTGGTTATATTTTTGCCGAAACCCAGAGCAGTATAATCCCCAAAGTTGTAGTGTGATCACCTGGCTCGACAATTGTCTCAAGTGGCGACTGCAAGATTTTCGCTCTAGAGAAGCCCAAATTCAAGCTAAGACTATTCCCCTATCTAGCTTGGAAATTGAAAATACAACCGGAGCAATCGAAAACTTGCCAGCAGCAGCTGATATTCCACCAATTTTGCAAGAGACTTACCAATGGGTTTCTACAGATCCAGACAATGACTTAACTAGCACTCATGTTAAAGGACGCCCTGAGGTAACTTGCCAAATATTAATCCTGCGACGCCTACCTCCAGAAACCCCCTGGAAAAACATTGCGAAGGAATTCAATTTACCTCCATCAACTGCGCCCAACTTCTATAAACGTGAATGCTTACCTCGCTTGCGAAATTTTGCTCTCAGGCAAGGGTATCACGAAATTTGGAATTAATGCAGAGATATCTAAAGTAGAAAACTATCTATAAAATGGAAGGAAACTTATGATTCATAGCACTAAAAACTTAGCAGAAAAGTCTATTCCGGTATCTATTACCCAAGCAGCACTAAAAATAGCACGCTTTTTTGCTGATGAACAAGTAACCCCAGAAAAGAAAAAGCAGGTATATCTTAATACCTTGGCTGTATGTGCGGTAAATGATTACATGGAAATGATGAACATTCCCACAGACCCAAAGGCTAGCGATAGTTGGAATTGTGCCATGCGCTATTATGCAGATGTGGCAGACCTAAAGTTGAGTGTATTAGGTTACTTAGAATGTCGCCCCGCAAGCCCTGGTAATCTCTGCTATATTCCACCAGAAGTCCCGGAAGATAGAATTGGCGTAGTTGTAGTTGAGCTAGACATAGAACATCAACAAGCAACTTTAATCGGGTTTGCTAAAACAGTAAAAGCTGGTGAACTTTTATTTAATGAGTTACAGACTATTGAGGATTTACTTGCATATATTGATTCACTTGAAAGCAACGCCACGGAAGTCAAGTTGAGTTACTGGTTACAGAATGTAATTGATGCAAGTTGGCAGCCGATAGAAAAAATTTTAGCATCAAAAACACCACAATTAGCTTTTCGTTATCGAGACGGAGTGACGCGGGGCAAGCTTATTGACATGGGGATAGAACTTCCGGGACAATCGCTGGCATTAGTTGTTACACTCACACCAAAAAATTCTATAGAAATCCAACTGAAATTGCAGGTGCATCCATCCGATCAGCAAGCCTACTTACCTAACAATCTCATCGTTAAAGTGTTAGATGAGAAAGGCACTAATGTTATGGAAGCCCACGCTAGAAGTGGCAGTACTCATGTCACACTAGAGTTTAATGCTCAAAAAGGAGAACGTTTTAGCGTTAACTTAGAACTGGGAAATACTAATATTATTGAAAATTTTGTTATTTAAATACATACATTGGTTGATTCCTACCCATGCAGAAGTTGGTTGTGTTGAAGCTAGATGGTGATTTGAGCCAGGGGATAAAAGTCACACTCGAAATTGGGGCAGAAGGCGATCGCGCCAGTATAGAAGTTCAAGGCTATCTGACCCCAAACCCAGAGATTATTGCAGATTATGAGCTTTGGCGAATAACCTATCGCAGTTTATCAAATTTTCGCCTTACACCTGTGAACATTCACGTCGGAAGTTCTCTTAATGAGCATCTTAAAAAATGCCGCGAGTTAAACGAAAAGTTAAGTCAGCAAATGAATAGTTGGCTCAACTGTAACTCATTTCGCCTACTCAAAGAGAAATTACTTAAACAGCTAACATTAGATGATACAGTTCGCGTATTAATCAAAACGAGTGATATTTGGCTACGTCGTCTCCCATGGAATTTATGGGATTTTTTTGAGGATTACTCTCAAGCAGAAGTTGCCTTAAGCGCACCAGAGTATGAATATCTGGCAAAATCAAAGACAAGTACTATTGGAGGGAAGGTAAAAATATTAGCAATTCTGGGTAATAGTGAGGGAATCTTAATTGATAAAGATCGAGAGCTATTGGAGATGTTACCAGATGCAGAAACAACTTTTCTGGTAGAACCACAGCGCAACCAGTTAAATGAACAAATTTGGGAACAAGACTGGGACATCTTATTTTTTGCAGGTCATAGTGAGAGCCTTGAGGATGGTAAGAGTGGCAATATTTATATTAATAAAACAGATTGCTTGACAATCGATGAGCTAAAGTATGGTCTTTTGAAAGCTGTCAGCAAAGGGTTGCAGTTAGCGATTTTTAATTCTTGTGATGGACTAGGACTAGCACATCAATTAGAAGACCTGCACATCCCACAAATTATTGTTATGCGGGAGGCAGTGCAAGACTTAGTAGCACAAGAATTTTTAAAGAATTTTCTCAAAAAATTTTCCAGTGGTGAGTCTATGTACTTAGCAGTACGAGAATCAAGGGAAAAATTACATGGCATTGAAGATAAATATCCTTGTGCGGTTTCCTTACCTGTAATTTGTCAAAATCCAGCAGCAGTGCCACCGACTTGGAAAGATTTTTTGAGAAATCCCCAAATAGAAATTAGCAAGTCTCAAGTAAATAAATATAGAACTCAAGCGCAGTTACGGTGGCGTAGTATTAAAGTAATACTGTTATCAAGTTTGGTTATTACTGGTTTAGTAATGGGAGTGCGATCGCTTGGATTATTGCAACCATCAGAATTAAAAGCTTTCGACCACATGATGGGGCTACGCCCAGAGGAAAAACCAGATTCGCGTTTTCTGATTGTCACTATTGATGAAGCAGATATCCAATATCAGAACCGCATGAATATGAATATGCGATGGTCACTTTCAGACCAAGCACTCGCACAATTATTAAAAAAACTAGATCAATATCAGCCAAGAACTATTGGCTTAGACATCTATCGTGATTTTCCTGTAGACTCTAATAGTGCAGATTTAGCAACTAGGCTACAACAAGATAAGCGCTTTTTTGCCGTATGCAAAGTTTCTGCGGCTCTTGATGGTGCGCCAGAAGGCACTTCTCCACCGCCTGAAGTTCCAGAAGAACGCCAAAGCTTTAGTGATTTTGTTGCAGATGATAATGACATAGCCCGCCGTCAGCTTTTGCATTTAACACCTCCTTTAACATCTCCCTGTGCAGCAGAATATGCTTTTAGCCTCCAAATTGCGCTTCATTATTTGGAGGCTAAAGGTATTAAGTCATATATCAACTCACAAGATAACTTGCAGATAGGGAACGTCGTATTTAAGCAATTAAAATCTCATACTAGCGGCTACCAACGAATCGATGCATCGGGTTATCAAGTGCTAGCAAATTACCGTTCGCTTTCTTCTCCTCAAAACATTGCTCAACAAGTATCCCTCAGAGATGTTCTTAACAATAAAATTAATTCGGAATTAGTCGAGTTATTGAAGGGGCGGATTATTTTGATTGGTGTTACTGCTCCAACAACTACTGATTACTGGAAAACTCCTTATAGTGCTAAAGCAGGGTCAAATCAAAAGCTGATACCAGGGGTATTTGTCCAAGCTCACATGAGCAGCCAGATCCTTAGTGCTGTTTTAGATCATCGACCTCTGCTTTGGTGGTGGCCGACTTGGGCTGAAGCACTTTGGGTATGGGGATGGTCATTATTAGGAGGAATTTTAGCATGGTATATTCGGCATCCTATGCGTCTTGGAGCAGCTGGGATAATAATGCTATTTTCATTATTTATTATATGTTTTGGGATTTTTACTCAGGCAGGGTGGATACCACTTATCCCACCGGCATTGGCATTAATATCTACACAAGTAGCAGTTGTGTCTAGAGATATTCGTAATCAATAACTTTCGCAAAAACTTTTTATATATTTACATTGATAATGTTATTATATCAGTATTAACACGCTAAAAACCTCAGAATAACACCATGCAAAATTGTAAACAAATATATAACTTGTGATTCCCAACCTAGTAATATTATGTCTGCTTAAAGACTGATCGCTAAGACCGTAGGGGGCAGGGAGCAGGGAAAAATAGGGTTTTCCAATTTTTGCACAGATGTGGTAACCCTAACTTATTAACATGACATAATATAAAGGATATTTACAATTCTTTGCTTTACTCAAAATTATATATTTGAGTGAAAATTACATTAAGCATTTTATAGTTTGTATCTACCTACTAGTACATCAAGTTTAAATTGATGGATAAGCAAGTTCGTAGTGAGTTAGCGCGGTCTTGTCCCCAAGGGAGACGCCAAGGGCGATAGCGCAGCGTAAAGCCTTCTCTTCGAGAGGCAACGCCTTCGGCATAGCAACTCTTAGAGACGCTACCGCGAACGCTTAGAGCGAGTCCAGGAGCGTCTAGGGGTTTCCCCCATGAGCGACTAACTTTCCCGTTTTATAAGGACTTTAGTCCTGATGTTCTAAGCACGCTTTGTGCTTACTATAAACCCTCAAAACTAACTTAGACATTGCACTACCTCTGCTCAAGATGAACACCTTAGTGTCAATAAAGCTGAAAGTAATATCAATAATGCTTACTTGTTGATATTATTTTAGGCGTAATTATTTATTGTGCAGCGTGGATCTAAGTGTGACAGATGTATCTTTTTATAGGGCAAGTGCTTAGGCATCGCTTTAATCATTGGGAAACAAACCAAACAAGAAACTTTAATTATTCGCTTATCCACAAATCATTTTTTTTGTCAAGATTAATTTAGATAAACTTACTTTCCGCAATCTTATATCTTTCTAGTGTAGTTAAGATTAGTAAATTACTGCGATGTCTTTCATAATCACGGTAAACGCATCTCAAGAATAAAACCCCTTTAGTTTGGGCATTTTATGGTTTCGGCTAGTTTAAATCAATATCCTTACACATTAAGAGTATCCAAAATTACGTGTGTTTGCCCCGCTTTCATAGCTGTTTATTTTCTATTAGTGATGTTTATATTACTTTTGTCAAAGGAGTATATTGTTGATGAAACTTACTTGCATTATGACATTAGTACTTCTTGGATTGGTAAGTTACCCCACAAGAGTTTCGGCACAGATAGATCAATTACTTAACCAATCCCTTGTTAATACACCTAGCCAATCTGAACGTCCAAAATTCCCAGATAACGGCGCACCTACTGGACGTCGTAAAGGAGGTACAAGCCGTGATGGTTGCACTCCATTGAACACGCCAATTACTGCTTTAGTTCCTGGTGAAGAAATTGCAGATGAATCAAAATCTTTTTTGGCATTCACAATTTCTGAATATCCAACTTTTTGGGTTTTTGTACCGGAATTACCAAAGAATGCTGTTCTTGGAGAATTTCTACTTCAAGATGAAAATGACAAAAACATCTACAAGACATCTTTATCACTACCACCAAAGGCTAGTATTGTTGGTATTAACTTACCGCATAATTCCCAATCTGCTCTAAAAATAAACCAAAAGTATCAGTGGTATTTTAAAGTTTTCTGCGGCAATTCCCAGCAAATACCAGAGTATTTTTATGTGAAAGCATGGATACAGCGTGTGCCGTTAAATTCTGATCTTGAAAGTCAATTGAAAAGGACACAATCAAGAAAGTATACTACTTATGCTCTTAACCAAATTTGGCAAGATGCTTTAACTAATTTAGCTACTCTGCGTCGTTCTGATCCCAACTCAAACCTTTTTACAGAGGATTGGACACTTTTGTTAAAAGATGTTGGTTTGGCAGAATTTGCAACAGCACCGATTGTAGAACTTGAGAGTGACGAAAAAGCCGTCACTCAATCAAATTAGTATAATAAATATGGCTAAATTGCCAGTATTATTGCGTATGCTACAATCCTATTTAAGATTATTGAAATTTTTCTTGCTGCTACTAGGAACAGCCATACTGTGCATTTTTAGTTCACCTGCTTTAGCAACTTTTTCTCACATCAGCCTAAATATTCCACAAACTAAGATTCAAAACTCACCTGCCTTAGCTCAAAGCTTAGTAGAACAGGGTAAAGCTTTGTATGAGGCTGGTTTATTTACTGAAGCACTTCAAGTTTTAGAACAAGCTGTTATTGGCTTCTACAACACAGGAGACAAACTTAACCAAGCTATAGTCTTAAGCAATCTTGCTTTGATTTATCAACAGCTTGGCAAACAGACACAAGCAGAACTTGCAATTAGCCAAAGTCTCAATCTGTTAAAAAATTTAGATAGTTCAAAAGACCGTGCTGCAATTATAGCGCAATCTCTAGATGTACAAGGAAAATTACAATTAGCCCAAGGACAAACTGAAATTGCGTTGTCCACTTGGCAAAAAGCTGCTGATATATATGAGCAAATAGGCGATCGCGACACACTAACTCGTAATCGAATTAACTCTGCTCAAGCTATGCAGGCTTTAGGGCTTTATCGCCAAGCACAAAAAACTTTAACTAAAGTTCAACAAAACCTTACTACTCTTCCAGATTCATCGCTTAAAGTTGCTGGACTAGATAGCCTTGGCAATGTCCTACGAGTTATTGGTGATTTCAATGAATCACGAAAAGTTTTAGAGCAAAGTTTAACTCTAGCAACAGCTATAAAATCTCCAATAGCTATAGGTGATACCTTCCTCAATTTAGGTAATACAGCCTTTGCCGAAGCAAAAACTCAACATGAGGTAGGGAATACAGACCTTGCTCAACAAGAATTTCAAGCTGCTTTAAACTTTTATCAGCAAGCGGCTATAAATGCACTAAATACTACGCGTATTCAAGCACAGCTAAATCAACTTAACTTACTTCTAGAGTTTTTCTCTAAAAAAGAAGCCGCAAATACGTTTAAACAAGCTTTATCCTTGTCTGAGCAAATTTTGGCTGAAATTAATAAATTGGTTCCTAGCCGAAACTCAGTATACGCTCGGATTCAATTTGCCTCTATTTTAATGGATTTAACACAGAAAACCAATGCACCTATTTTATCAAATTTAAATATTGCCCAACTCTTGTCTACCGCGATACAGGAGGCCCAAAGCCTAAAAGACCAGCAAGCCCAATCTTATGCTCTTGGAACTTTGGGTCGTCTGTATGAAAAGAATAAGCAGTTTGGTGATGCTCTAGAACTAACAACAAAAGCTTTATTTATTGCTCAAAGTATTGATGCATCAGACATTCTCTATCAGTGGCAATGGCAGCAAGGACGTTTACTCAAACAACAAGGAAATCTCAATGCTGCACTTAAGGCTTATGATACAGCTTATAAAACTTTAGAATCTCTTCGCGGTGATTTAGTTGCTACTAATTTAGATGTTCAGTTTTCTTTCCGAGAAAGTGTAGAACCTATCTATCGAGAGTTAGTTGAATTACAGTTGCTCACAGAGAATACCCAAGGGGATCAACAGAGTAGTCAATACAATCTTAAACAGGCACGTAAAGTCATTGAGTCACTCCAGCTTGCAGAACTGAATAACTTTTTTCGTTCACCTTGTTTGGAACCAATTGTAGAGATTGATAAAGTGGTGGAGCAGGATAAAAAGGCAGCAGTTATTTATTCAGTTATTTTGCCCGATCGTTTCGATGTTATCCTTACCTTGCCTAATCAACAATTACAGCACTATACCACTAAGATACCTCAAGAAAAAGTAGAGAGTACTGTTATTTCATTACGTAAATCTTTAACAGATGTCGCAGGTACTTATGAAGTGAAAGAACAGTCCCAAAAAATATATGACTGGTTAATTAGACCAGCCGAAACTGAATTAGTTAAAAGTGGCATCACTACTTTAGTTTTTGTATTGGATGGGGAATTAAGAAATATTCCGATGGGGGTTCTTTACGACCCGCAGCAAAATAAATATCTCATGGAGAAATATGCGATCGCTTTAACTCCTGGTTTACAATTGTTTAATCCTAAACCCTTGCAAAAAGTGCAGTTAAATGTTTTAACTGCCGGAGTGGGAGAAGCACGTTCTATAGAAGGTCAAAAATTTTCAGCCCTGACAAATGTAGCACGGGAACTCAAGGAAATTCAAACTGAGGTTCCTAGAAGTGAAGAACTGTTAAATCAGCAGTTTCTCGATAGCAACCTGCAAAAACAATTGCTTGCAACCCCATTTTCTATCATTCACTTAGCAACTCACGGTGAGTTTAGTTCAGATCCCGAAAGAACTTTTCTTCTCACCTGGGATAAGCTACTGAAAGTTAAGGAATTTGATAGTTTATTACGGGTTGGCAATCGAAGTAGGTCTGGTAACATCGAGTTACTTGTTTTGAGTGCTTGCAAAACTGCTCTTGGTGATCAGCGAGCTGCTTTAGGATTAGCTGGCATAGCTGTACGAGCAGGCGCACGCAGTACGCTAGCAAGTTTATGGTCAGTGGACGACCAATGGACTGCTAAACTTATGAGTGAGTTTTATCGAAACTTAAATACTGGGATCAGCAAAGCCCAAGCACTCCAGCGTGCTCAATTAACTGTATTTGCTAAACAAAAAAGTCCTTACTTCTGGGCACCTTATATTCTAGTAGGAAATTGGCTTTGATATACACAATTAACCCTATTTACTTCTGAGCTTGATAATTACTGCAAGGTACAGCCTTGTGCCATGAACTACGACTCCCACCAGGTACATTAGCTGTAAGTACTACCTCTCCTTTTTCGTTTACCACCCATCCATTTGCTTCTACAATACGTTCTGGTGTGGTGGTAACTGGATTAGTAGTAACAGGTGGATTGCTGCGTAGGCGTAGCCCGCCGTTGGCATTGCTGCTAGGTTTGAGCGCCACCCAACCTACTTCTACTGTGCCGTTTGGGAGAACATCCTTAGTGGGATTAGGAGGTAAACCGCCTCTTCCGGTGATAGTAAAGCTGCTTTGAGCATAACCTAGATTATCGCAGACTTGGGCTACTTCAGTTTCTACAGCTATTGTGGGTAGCTCAACTAAGCCACTATTGGGGTCGATACCAGGTGTATTAAGTTCTACTGAACCGTTGAATTGAGGACTTGCTCCTGTAGCAGTAATGTCGCTTTCTGGAGTTAGTGTATTCCGACGCTCAATCCCAAAGATTCCTTGAGCGCTGATTTCGACTTTTCCACCACGAAAGTCAACAGAATTGGCGCTAATATCACTATTTTCTTCAGGAACAGCAATGATGAAGCCATTTAGTGCATCAATATCAATGTTGCCGCCAGGAATACCAAGTCCTTTGGCATTGGTGGTGATAGAACTTTGATTGCGTAGTAACAATGAGAGCGATCGCGCAAAGATATTTCCGCCGCCTCCTGTAGTGTCAGCAGTGATTTTGGCAGCGTTGTTGAGATATATCGAGTTAGCGTTAATATTTAAGTCACCCGCAGGTCCTGAGCCTGTACTACTTACAGTTATTTTCGATCCATCCTGAAGTGCCAATTTTTCTGTTGTCAGTGTCAAGTCACCGCCTGCTCCTTGTCCTGTCGTCTCAGCCGAAATCACTGAGCCGTTACCAGCCAGATTAATAGATTCAGGAGCATTGATATTTAGGGTTCCTCCTTTACCACTACCAGAGCTAGCAGCTGATACCGTTGCTCCTCCAGTAACATTTACAGTTAAGGTTTGCCCATTGTCATTGGGTTGGATTGTCAAGTTCCCGCCTGGTGCATTTCCTGTCGTCCCAGCTTCTAAACTGCTGCCGTCTGTCAAGTTTAATTGTGCAGCTTCCACGGTCAGATTACCACCACTAGCTGCGGGGTTAGTAGAATTAGTAGCGGCTGAAACGCGCATTCCATTGGTGATAGTTAATTTTTCACTACCAAGAAGCACATCTCCGGCTCGTCCACTAGCAGCACCTTCCGATGTAGCCGCTAAGATCCCATTACCATTGAGGGTGATTGACTCAGGGGCAGTGACAGTGAGGTTTCCTCCCTTACCACTACCAGAGGTAGATGCTGATATCTGTGCTTGATCAAAAAAGTTAACCCTCAAGGTTTGTCCGTTCAAAGGTTGAAGCGTCAGTTTTCCAGCTGCGCCAGTACTGCTTGTCTGAGCAAAAACACCACTAGTGGAACCAGATAACTGTATTTCTGGAATATTTAGTGTGATGTCACCTGCTTGCCCACTACTAGAGGTAGATGTACGCAGTTGCCCATCATTAAAAGCATTCAAGGTATCGGCACTAAGAGTGATGTCACCTGCATCCCCCTGCCCATCAGTACTGGCTGTCAGTGCAGCACCATTGGTGATAGTTAAGGAGTTGGTGCTAACTGTTATATTACCACCCTTTCCAGTTGAGTCTTCACCGACAGAGGTTGTCAACAGGCTTCCACCTATAATGTCGTTGGGTTTAAGGCTTTCAAGCGGAGTCCCACTCAGTTCTATAGAAGAGGCGCGAACACTTAAGTCACCTGCATTTCCGGCATTAATTGTAGAAACCGATGCTTGTGCTCCACCCTGAATTAACAACCGTCCAGTGACAATAGTCAAGTTTCCAGCATCTCCTGTACTTGCAGCCCCAGAAATTACACCGCTCGGAAATGGACGTTCTACGAAGTTCAAGACTAAAGGCCCACCAATTCCAACCAAATCTTTTATTTGAGAGGCGGACACCCCTTCTTTTGAGGTGCCAACAAGTTCTACTGAATCAGTGGCGTTAATGGTCAATTCGCCTCCCTTTCCAGAGCTAGAAGTACCCGCCGAGATAATTCCTCCATTGCTGACCATCAGTTTCTTAGTATTAATAACTAATTTGCCAGCATTTCCAGTTCCCGATGTTCCAGAAGCCAAAACGCTAGGAATATTATCTGATGAAGTGCCACTAAGTTCTACTGAATCAGTGGCGTTAACGATCAAGTCGCCTACTGTTTCAGTCTCCTGTTTTAGGTTATTGTCACCAGTACCTTTTACTACCCATGCACCATCACGGACAATTAAGCGTTTAGTATCAATGGTCAAGTTGCCTGCAAATCCCAGACCGACTGTATAATTACGCAATGCACTAGGAACTTTACTTGTACTACCGAACAGAGATAAGGGAGAATCATTTGCTGAGGTACCACTGAGTTCTATTAAGTCTGCCTTCACGGTTAAATCTCCTACTTGTCCTCTGGTTGTTGTAACTCCCGATACCCCTGCCCCATTAGAGACAAGTAACCGCCCAGTTTCAATGCTTAAGTTTCCGGTATCTCCACTTCCAATAGGTAGAAAAAAACTTACCAAAGGAGAAACATTAGGAAAATTCTGGGCATTAAGGGAAGCGGAAAACAAGCCAATAGGAACATTAACAGTAAAAGCCTCTGACTTAATAGGAATATTGATGTCAATAGTGCCGTTTGATGAGGAAGTGCCAGTTAACTCTATTGAGTCAGAGGCTTTTACAACCAGATCCCCAGCTTTACCACTAGAAATAGTAGCAGTCGCTACTACTCCATCTTGAATAATCAATTTTCCTGTATCCACGCGTAAGGAACCACCATTTCCAGAACCAAAAACGGCGTTGTAGATAGAGCTATTTTCGATTCTCACTGTTCCTTTGGCGCTGAGGGTGACATCTCCTGCCTCAGCGTCATCGGCTCCTGCAAGTGGGCTAATACCAGCACGTAGGCTACTTTTTCCTAAAACATCTATATTCTGGGCATTGATGGCAATACTACCGCCACCACCAGAAGCGACATTAATTTCAGCGCCATTGGTAAGCGACACATTTGCTCGTGCTATATTATCTGGAAAATTTAAGCTAAAATTGTCGCTATTGGCATTAAGAGCAACTGTCCCCTCTGCTGCTAAACCTCCTAACTCCACTCGTCCACCAGGGGCATTTAATAAGCCACCATCCATGCTGACATTGCCTCCAACTGCCAACAAACTACGATTATTCTCAACACTTAAACTAGCTGAGTTATTTTGGATCAGCGCATCAGCAGCAATTTGATTGAATAGAAGAGCCGAAGGATTGACTACGAATAGTTCAGGATTATTCGGAGTAGAAGCACCAAAAAAACCTTGATTGTCAAACCCAATTGCATTAGCTGTAGTCGCTACAAAAGAACCACCTATATCCAGTGAGGCCTTGCGTCCAAAAATAATTCCGTTAGGATTGATCAGAAACAGGTTAGCTATACCATTAGCTTTTATTAACCCTTCAATCTCAGACCTTGAACTACCTGTTACTCTGCTAATAATGTTCTGAATCTCAGTACCGTTGTTGAAGAAAGCAGTATTCCCAGCAGGGACAGAGAATTCCTTAAAGCTGTGGAATAAGTTAGTGCCTGCTTGTGTGCCGCCAGTGATGTTGAAGGTGTTACCGTCTGGTGTGACGTTGGAATTAACAGGTAGAGTACTATCCGGGGTGATTTGAGCGATCGCACATTTTCCAGACAAAGCACTGACATTTATCGCAATACCTAGCACTGCACCCCAATAAGTTAAATGCCAACTACCAGACATTACAAGCCTCCACAAGTATCACCAACACTAAATTTTAGTTAAGCATGTATCAAGTTAATCAATGTCTGTTACTTAATAATAAGAAATAAGACATACTCAATCATGCTGTTTAGCGCTGTTAAAGTTTGAGTAAGCAGTGTCTGGATGAAAAATTGCTTGATTCCCCAATTGTTAGCCGTACTTCATTGGGTTTCTTTAGCAATACCATCGCACAGATGGCGATCACTATTTTCTTCTACCTGTTGGCTATTATGGAGATAATCTTTAGCTGAATTGCAAGTACTTACCATCAAACTATCTAAAAGCGCATCCATATTTAAATGGTTGATATCCCATAGGATAACCTTATTGTCTGCGCTACCAGAGGCGAGAGTGTAGCCATTGGGGCTAAAAGCTATACTTTTAACCGATCGCCTTCAGCATCTGGTAGAGAATAAAACTTGCAAGTAGTAATCGCTTATAATGCCAAATTTCAAGATAAAATCAAGAACTTAAATTTTAAGGGGATTAGAAGACGATCGCAAGCATGTAAATTTAGTCATTTAGTGAATGACAAACTTCAATACATTTGTCTTTTAACAAGAGCATGGCCAGATTGAACATCAAACCAGTGAATATCCTCAGGGGGCAATGCTAGTGTAATATCCTCGCCACTCCAATTTTGGTCTGTTGGCAACAAAGCACGTACCGTAATCGCTCCGGTTTGTGAACCCTCAATCTTGACACTGACCAAATAGTGCATACCCAAGTTTTCCACTAAAAACACTCTCCCTTGGATAGTCTGGGTATCGCCTGGTTGAGCAATGCGGACATCTTCTGGGCGGATTCCTAAAACAATCTGCGGTGGTACTGTTGGTATATCTGGGAGAAGCACTTGGAAGTTACCTACGATCGCATATTGTCCCTTACAAGGTAAAGTCAGCAAATTCATTTGTGGACTACCAACAAATCCAGCCACAAATAGATTAGCTGGATGGTTATAAATGCGGTCAGGTGAGTCAAGTTGCTGGACATAGCCATCGTTGAGCAATGCAACTTTCGTAGAGAGCGTCATAGCTTCGGTTTGGTCGTGGGTGACGTAAACAACTGGCACTTTTTGTGCTGCAAAAATTTGCTTGATATCGGCTCGGACTCTTTCCCGCAGTAGTGCATCCAGGTTACTTAAAGGTTCATCTAGCAGGTACACATCGGCATTACGCACCAAAGCACGACCAACAGCAACCCTCTGCCGTTGACCTCCAGACATTTGTCCAGGCTTGCGGTTCATTAACTCTGCTAATCCTAAAACTTCTGCCACTTCTGCCACTCGCTGTTTAATTTCTGTAGGTGGTACTTTTTTCAGCTTGAGTCCAGAAGCGAGGTTTTCGTACACTGTCATGTGGGGATAGAGTGCATAGCTTTGAAATACCATTGCAATGTTGCGATCGGCTGCTCGCTTATAGGTGACATCCACCTCCCCAATCTTAATTTGACCACGAGTCGGTTCTTCAAGACCCGCAATCATGCGTAGAACGGTAGATTTGCCACAGCCAGAAGGGCCAAGTAAAGTGAGAAACTCATGGTTATCTACAGTTAAACTAACGTCTTTGACAGGGATGACTTTAGGATTATAGGTTTTATTCAAGTTTGTGAGTTCGAGTTTAGCCATTTTGATTTTTATCCTTTGACAGCACCAGCAGTAAGACCTTGGACAATCCGGCGCTGGAAAAACAAAACTAGTAAAATCAGGGGTAACGTCCCCACAACAGTTGCAGCAGCGATTGGCCCGTAGGGAATTTCATATATTGTCGCACCACCCAACTGAGCAGCAGCAACGGGAATTGTCTTCAACTCTTCACGGGTCATAAACGTGAGAGCGAAAATAAACTCGTTCCAAGCAAAAATAAAGGTGAGGATTCCAGTAGTCACCAAGGCGGGAAGGGTCATGGGTAGCACGATTTGCCATAGTAGTTGAAAGGTGTTGTAGCCATCGACCCTAGCGGAATCTTCCAAATCTTTTGGCAATTGTTGAAAAAAGCTTCTCAGCACTAAAATTGTTAGCGGCAAATTGATGGCAGTATAGGGTATAATTAGCGCCAGATAATTGTTGCCCAATCTAAGCGCTTGAATAATTTCTAACAGTCCTAAGAACAATAGAATTCCAGGAAATAAGGTAACAATTAAAACGCTGGCAAGGATAAATCGTTCACCCCAAGGGCGTAACCGTGCGAGGGCATAAGCCGCAGGCGCGCCGATCGCTAAAGATACAGCTGTAGAAGTAATCGAGACAAAGGCACTGTTGAAGATGTAGCGCCAAAATGGGCGACGGGTGAATAACTCAATGTAGTGATTGAAAGTAAATCGTGTGGGAAAATAGACAGTAGGAACGGCAGCAATATCCTCATTCACTTTAAACGAGGTCAGTAATTGCCATAAAGCTGGGGATAAGCTGAATAGCACCACCAATACAACTATTATGGGCAGCAAGATTTTTTTAAGAGAAAACTTGCTTCCACCTGTTGGTTTTGAAGTCGTTGGAACTGCTTGTGGAGTTACACTCATGAGTTAAATGGCTCCTGATGTTTTGGCACGGTTAAGCAAGAAACTAGCGATCGCCACCGCAGCAATCAATATTAAAAATGTCACTACTACAAGGGCTGCTCCATAACCAAAATCTAAGTAGCGCATCACCGTAGAATAAATATACAATGACACCACTTCAGTAGCGCCACCAGGGCCACCCCCAGTCATCACAGCAATCAAGTCGAAAATTCCGAAAGCTTGAGCAAACCGAAATAGCACTGCAATTAAGATTTGCGGCAGCAGCAGTGGCAGGGTAATATTGCGGAAGCTTTGCCAAGCAGTTGCCCCATCGACCGAGTAAGCTTCATAGAGGTCTTGTGATATCGATTGCAACCCAGCTAACAACAGGATACTGATAAAGGGCGTAGTTTTCCAAACATCGGCAAAAACCACTGCTATCATTGCCAGCACTGGATCTCCTAACCAGTTAATCCCAGTCTCAATCAGCCCCAATCGCCGCAGAATATCGTTTACAACCCCAAACTGGTCGTTAAAAATCCAAGCCCACGCCAGACCAATCAGAGAGGTAGGCAAAGCCCAAGGGATAATGGCGATTGTACGCACTATGCCCCGCCCAAAAAACGCCTGATTGAGAACTAGGGCAACCCCCAGTCCTAGCAGTAGTTCTGAGATTACTGATGCTGTTGTGAACACGGTTGTTGCCCACAAACTCTGCCAAAAACGACCATCCCCCGCCATCCGCACATAATTGTCCAAACCAGAGAATACAGGTTGTAGCTCTGTTCCCAGATTTCTAGTAAATACGCTTAACCAAAATGCTCGTAAAATTGGATAGGCAAATACAAACAACAGCAGCAGCAATGCTGGTGTTAGTAAAATCAATGCTGTCTGTTGTTCTCGATTTCTGAGTGTATGTAAATTAGTCATTTGTCATTGGTCATTGGTCATAAGGGATTCAGAATTGGGCATTGGGGATTTTGAACCCTGTTAATAAGTCTTTGAGGTGGATTAATGAGCCTTTGAACTCCGTTAATGAGTCTTTGAACTCCGTTAATGAGTCTTTGAGGTGGATTAATGAGTCTTTGAACTCCGTTGATGAACCTTTGAACTCCGTTAATGAACCTTTGAACCCCGTTAATGAGTCTTTGAACTCCGTTGATGAGTCTTTGAGATGAATGAATGAGTATCCGAGGTGGATGAACAAGTCTTTAAGCCAATGCTTTAACTTCTAACTCCCCCTGCCCCCTGCTCCCTGCC
>NZ_CAXTNE010000049.1:0-34503 GCF_964245445.1 uncultured Nostoc sp. | reverse complement strand
TCCCCGACTCCCTACTCCCCACTCCCTCCTCTCCAGCATGATAAGAACTGCGAACCAGAGGCCCAGAACGAACATGGTTGAATCCCATTTCCCATGCTAATCTGCCAAGCTGATCGAATTCCTCTGGAGTCCAATATTTTTTGACTGGCAGATGTTCAAGAGTTGGACGCATATACTGCCCGATAGTCAAGCGATCGCACCCCACAGCCCTTAGATCAGCCATTGCTTCAACGACTTCATCAAGTGTTTCTCCGTGTCCCAACATCAAACCTGATTTGGTGGGAATTGTCGGATCGATTTCTTTGACTATAGCTAGTACCGAAAGAGAGCGATCGTATTTGGCTCCCCGGCGCACTGGCCCAGTTAACCGTTTTACTGTCTCGATATTATGATTGAAACAAGCTGGTTTGGCTTTTACAATCATGGCTATTCGCTGGCGTTGACCTGATTCCCCAACACCAGCACCACCCCAAAAATCAGGCGTCAGCACTTCAATTTGAGTCTCTGGGTTCAATTGGCGGATAGTCGCGATCGTCTCCACAAAGTGCCCTGCGCCCTGATCGGGCAAGTCATCACGGGCTACAGAAGTCAGCACTACATAACGCAATCCTAAAAGCTGCACCGCCTGGGCTACCTTTTGGGGTTCCTCTAAATCAACAGGCATCGGTGCATGACCTTTATCTACTTGACAGAAAGCACAAGAGCGTGTGCAAGTAGGCCCCATTAGTAAAAAAGTTGCAGTTTTTTGGGCATAACACTCCCCCCGGTTGGGACAGCGCCCTTCTTCGCAAATCGTGTGAATTTGGCGTTGCTTAATAATGTGTTGTACGGTAGAAATTTCACTGGCTCTGCCAATAGGACGACGTAACCAGCTAGGCATTGCCGTAATTTCAGACTTTAGTTCGGCTCGTTGTGACGAAATCATATAGTAGTCCGTTTTGATTTTTGAAATTATTTGTGTAGGTAGGGAGTAAGGAAGAAGCCTTTTTGAGGTGTACTGATTTTTTGTAAAAATCAAATACGAGTCCTATAGACATCTAAGCAAAATACGGATATAGACGAATGGTCTGTTAATTAACAAATGATAGATAAAAATAGACGCGGGGATGCTCTTCATCAAGTCCCTATGTCTCAGTACCAGCATGTCCCTTATGCCCTAGAACAGAGCTAAAGCCTTAAATATCACCATGACACAAATTGAAAATAGCACAAGCGAAAGTTTTGCAAAACACCTCTAGCAATGTCATTTATACCGAAATATACTATCCCCCAATTGCTAAAAATTTTGTATATAGTGGGGGAATTCTCAATGACAATCGGCAAAGCCGCTATTTACACTTAAAGTTTCTGTTAGAGCAAACAGTCGTGGCAAGCAACAAGATTTTAGTTATCGATGACACTACAGTTGTCAGGGTAAAAGTACGAGAAATGTTGCCTCCGGGCAATTTTGAGGTACTGGAAGCAAAAGATGGTTTGGAAGGACTAAATTTCATTCTTCAGGAAAAACTCAGCCTGATTATGCTGGATTTCCTGTTGCCTAAAATGAGTGGCTGGGAGGTTTTCCAGAAAGTTCAAGCCGATCCGGAATTAAGGAAAATTCCTTTGGTGATCATGTCTGGTCGCAAGGAAGAGGTGACTGAGAAAATCACAGAACCCTTTGAATACTTTGAATTTCTGGGTAAGCCTTTTGATCAGAAGCAACTAATTAACGCAATTAAGTTAGCTATGACCAAGGCGAAACAGCCACGCCCAGAACTAGTGCCAGTAGGAGCAGCAGTTGCTGTAAAAAATGGCACAGTAGCAACTTCTGGTGTAACCACTGCTACAGTAGCAACTCCTAGTGCTGTAAATACTGCGATGCCTACGGCGGCAAGCAACGCAACCCCTACTGCCGGAGGAGCCTCCGACGCAGAAATTAGTGCATTGAATGAGAAAATTGTCAAAATGCAAGCTGAAATCGATGGCTTGAAGAAACAGCTAACTCAGGTTGTGACCTTTATTAAACAAAAAATAAAGTAGCATTTGTACTCATTATTATTATCGCAGCCAAAAATACCCCGTTTATAATAACGGGTGTCCGATTAAAAGCGGGTAAAAATAGTTAGTTCGAAAATACTTATGTTGACAAATCATCGTTGAAAACAAAATTCAAAAGCAGGAAAACATAACTAGCAATTATCTGCACTTTTATAAATTTTGAATTTTGAATTCCCCGAACGCGAATTTATATTGAGCGGAGTCGAAACACAGCTTCTTCGCCAAAGAAGAGGTTGACAGTCTAGAAAAGCAGCCAATACCCACAAAACCTGCCGCAGTTTGCTCTTAATCTAAGGAGAACGGCAGGCTTTTTTCTTATTTGTAAGACTTACGCACTGTATAAATGCATAGTTATGTGAATTAACGAGCTTAAGGTTGTTTCAGGCTTTTCTAAATTATCCTGCGATCGTAATAGACCATGCTATAGGAAACATTGCTATATGAAATATTTACTGAAAAAAGATATGTTTAAATTTTATTTAAACATATAAAATTCCTATTTTATGATATACGTAGCCTTCGCAGGGGAATACTAAGCCATATAAACAAGAATTATGAGCATACCCCGTAATGTTAGTAGTATTAGATACATTGTCTGCGTTTCCTGGCTATCGCATCACCGAGCAAATCTACTCAGGTAGTAAAACCCTAGTTTATCGGGCTATTAGAGAACAAGATCAAAAACCAGTCGTTCTCAAATTGATGCGGAATGAATATCCTACGTTCGGCGAAATCGCCCAGTTCCGCAATCAATATATCATCACCAAAAACCTCGATCTTCCTGGCATAGTCAAAACCTATAGCTTAGAAAACTACCGTAACAATTACGTCCTAGTGATGGAAGATTTTGGTGGTATTTCCCTGCAAGACTGGCAAGTGGAGGACAAGGAGAAGAAGGAAAACTGGCTTTCCCTTAATGAGTTTTTCCCCATTGCTATTAAAATTGCTTCTATCCTTGAAGGACTGCACTGCGATACCTTTCGCGGAGCGTCTCGTAGAGAAGGCGAGCTACGCCTACGGATTATTCATAAAGACATCAAGCCTGCCAACATCCTGATAAACCCTACCACAGGTGAAATAAAACTCATCGATTTTAGTATTGCCACTCTCCTACCAAGAGAAATTCAATTTCTCACGAATCCCAACGTATTAGAAGGCACCCTAGCTTACATTTCTCCAGAACAAACCGGAAGGATGAACCGAGGTATTGACTATCGCACTGATTTTTATTCCCTCGGTGTCACCTTCTTTCAACTCCTCACCGGACAGTTACCCTTCATAACAAAAGATCCGATGGAGTTAATTTACTCTCACATTGCTAAACAACCGCTAAAAGCCAGTCGGATTAACTCTAATACTCCACCAATTTTGTCTGACATTATCAGCAAGCTGATGGCAAAAAATGCCGAAGACCGCTATCAGAGTGCTTTGGGGTTAAAGCATGACTTGCAGGTGTGCCAAAACCAGTGGCAAGAAACAGGAAATATTGCACCCTTTGAACTAGGCGTGAGAGACATCTCAGACCGTTTTGTAATCTCTGAAAAACTCTATGGTCGCCAAAGTGAAGTTGAAACCCTACTCGCTGCTTTTAAGCGTGTGACAGAGGGGGCAACAGAAATGATATTAGTCGAGGGTTTCTCTGGCATTGGCAAAACTGCTGTAGTCAATGAAATCCACAAACCTATTGTGCGTCAGCGTAGTTACTTCATCAAAGGGAAATTTGACCAGTTTCAACGTGACATTCCTTTGTCAGGATTGGTGCAAGCTTTTCGGGACTTAATTGAGCAACTGCTCTCGCAAAATGATGCCCAAATTCAACAATGGAAAGCCAAAATTCTATTGAAATTGGGTACACAAACTCAGGTGATTATTGATGTACTTCCTGAACTAGAACAGATTATTGGTAAGCAACCTCCGGTTACAGAACTCTCTGGCAGTGCTGCCCAGAATCGGTTCAATTTATTGTTTCAAAAATTCATCCAAATATTTACAACGAAAGAACATCCCCTAGTTTTATTTCTCGATGACTTGCAGTGGGCAGATACGGCATCTTTGAAATTAATTCAGTTATTAATGTGTGAAAATAAGTTGGCTTCTCCTTCAGAAGAGACAGAAGAAATGTGTGAAAATAAGGGAGGTTTACTGTTAGTTGGTTCTTTTCGAGATAATGAAGTTTCTAAGGCACATCCGCTTTCTTTGACACTAAAAGAGATTCAAAAAGCAGGAGCAACTATTAATACGCTCACCCTCACACCCTTAAATCAAGGTGATTTAAATCATCTAATTGCTGATACTCTGCATTGCCCTGAAGGAGTTGCACTTCCTCTCACTCAGATGGTATTTGCCAACACTAAGGGCAACCCATTCTTTTGCGTCCAATTCCTCAAGTCTTTACATGATGATGGGCTAATTGCATTAAACTTTGATCTTGGTCATTGGCAGTATGATATTTCCCAAGTCAAAGAATTAGCTCTCACAGATGATGTCGTAAAATTTATCACCCTGCAAATAGAAAAATTGCCAATACCTACCCAAAAAGTTTTGAAAATGGCTGCTTGTATTGGTAATGAATTTGACTTAAAAACTCTGGCGATCGCCAATGAAAAATCTGTAGTAGATACAGCATCAGACTTGTGGCAAGCATTAATTGATGGGCTAGTTTTACCACAGACTGAAAATTACAACATCTTTTCAAATACTAATCAAGACTTAATTGTTGATGGGATAGAATCTACACGATTTTCAATTTCTAATTTACAGCTACCTAAATATAAATTCGTACACGATCGAGTGCAGCAAGCCGCCTATTCTTTGATTCCCGAAGAACAAAAAAAGCCAATTCACTTAAAAATTGGGCTACTGTTATTGAATAATATTCCAGTTGCAGAACAAGAAGAAAAGATTTTTGGGCTTGTCAATCAGTTTAATATCGCAGTAGAATTTATCTCCCCTCAAGCTAAACGAGATGAACTGGCCCAGATGAATCTAATTGCTGGACGTAAAGCTTTAGCATCTACAGCTTATCCTGCGGCCGTTAAGTATTTAACTACTGGCATCAAACTGCTGGCAGATGATAGTTGGGATATGAAACATCATCTCACCCTAGCTTTATATGAAACTGCGACAGAGGCAGCATACCTAGCTGGCAACTTTGAACAGATGGAGGAATTGGCAGAGGTGGTGTTGGTACGCAAACCACTGCTAGAAAAAGTAAAAGTTTATGAAGTCAAAATTCAGGCTTATGGGGCACAGAACCAAGCACTGAAGGCTGTGAATACTGCCCTAACCTTTTTGAAATTTTTGGGAGTGGAGTTTCCTGAGCATCCAAGCCAGTCAGATATTCAGTTAGCAATGGCAGAGTTAATATCAAATCTTAATGGCAAGCGTATTGAGGATTTAATTGACCTGCCTGAGATGACAGAAGAGCAAGCTTTAGCATCTATGCGTATTCTATCGAGTGCACTTGGTCATGCCTATCAAGCTTTTCCTGTAATTTATCCCTTGTTTGCTTTTAAACAGATTAATTTATCGCTCAAATACGGTAACACTTCCTTGTCAGCCTATGCCTATGTAGCTTACGGGGTAATACTCTGCGGGGTAGTAGGAGATATTGAGTTTGGCTATCAATTTGGGAAACTGGCTGCAAGTTTGTTAACTCGCTTTAATGTTAAAGAAGTCAAAGCTAAGGTTATAGAGGTATTTAATGCTGCTATCCGGCATTGGAAGGAACATGCCAAGGAAAACTTAAAACCTTTGCTAGAAGCATACTCTGCTGGACTAGAAACAGGAGATTTAGAATATGCAGCCTATGCTCTTAATGTTTATTGCTACTGTTCATATTTTCTTGGTAAAGAACTGACCGGACTGGAACAAGAGATGGCAATTTACAACAGTGCGATCGGTCAAATCAAGCAAGAAACAGTATTTAACTGGAGCGCGATTTATCGGCAGAGTGTCTTGAACTTGATAGGTACTGCGGAAAATCCGCATCTTTTAATTGGTGAAGCCTACGATGAAGAGAAAATGTTGCCGACTCACCTTGAAGCAAACGATGGCATGGGACTGTTATATTTGTATTTAACTAAACTGCATCTCTGTTGTCTATTTCAGAAATACTCTCAAGCGGTTGAAAATGCTCGCTTGGCAGAAAATTATTTGCATGGTGGGATAGGACAGTTCGTTTTTCCTATATTCCATTTTTATGATTCACTAGCTAGACTGGCAGTTTATTCTGATGTTGAGGAATCTGAACAAGAACAAATCTTAAATAAGGTTGTTGTCAATCAAGAAAAGATGCAGCACTGGGCAAATCATGCCCCAATGAATTATTTGCATAAGTTTTATTTAGTTGAGGCAGAGCGGCATCGAGTTCTTAATCAATATATAGAGGCAATGGATAATTACGATCGCGCGATCGCCTTTGCTAAAGAATATGAATATATCAACGAAGAAGCTCTTGCCAACGAACTTGCCGCTAAATTTTATTTAGAACGGGGCAAACAGAAGATTGCCCAAACCTACCTAACTGATGCTTACTATGGCTACATTCATTGGGGAGCATTAGCCAAAGTTAACGATTTAACAAAACGCTATCCCCAATTACTTACTCCTATACTCCAGCAAGGAAAAGTGAGTATCCATCCCAGCGATGAAAGCACTTTTGTCAATAACATATCTATATCATCTTTACCTACCTTAAGCGATCAACAAACTGTTATTGGCTCGAAAAGAAGTATTTCTGACTCTCTGGATTTAGCCGCATTTATTAAAGCATCTCAAGCCCTCTCTGGGGAAATCGAGCTTGAGCGACTACTTTCTACTTTAATGGAAGTTGTTATGGAGAATGCAGGAGCCTCTAAATGCGCTTTAATTTTGAGTGAAGGTGATAACTTAGCATTAACTGTCACAGTAGTGTGTTCAAATTCGCATTTTGATCATACCTACACTGAGTTTCCATCAACTTGCCTTGAGTTAAGCTACGATGTTCCTATTACTTTGATTAACTACGTTAAACGCTCAAGAGAAATCTTGGTTATTGATGATGCAAATACTGTTACTTTTTTAGCAGATGATAGCTACATTCTTACTGAAGAACCTAAAAGTTTGTTGTCTATACCTCTTCTAAATCAAGGTAAATTAATTGGGATTCTTTATCTAGAAAATCATCTGACGACAGGAGCATTCACACGCGATCGCGTAGAAGTTCTCAAACTCCTCACTACTCAAGCAGCAATATCTCTAGAGAATGCTATCCTTTACAAAAATTTGGCACAAGCTAAAGAAAGCTTGGAAGACTACAACCATACTTTAGAAGAGAAAGTCCAAGAAAGAACGCAGGAACTCAACGACAAAAATCACTGTTTACAAGAAACTCTACAGGAATTGCAACGTACTCAAATCCAATTGATTCAAAGTGAAAAAATGTCTTCTTTGGGACAAATGGTCGCAGGAATTGCTCATGAAATCAATAACCCTATTAACTTTATTCATGGCAATATTAGTCATACTAGCGATTATGTCCAAAATTTGCTAGATTTTTTAGCTGTTTATCAGCAGGAATATCCGCGTCCTTCGCCTTTAGTTGAGGAGAAAGCTGGGGAAATTGACATAGATTTCTTAGCAGAAGACTTGCCAAAGATTTTAGATTCAATGAAAGTGGGGAGTTCACGTATCCGGAATATTGTTTTGGGCTTACGCAACTTTTCTCGCCTAGATGAATCTGAGATGAAGCCTGTGGATGTTCATGAGGGAATAAATAATACCTTAATGATTTTACAACACCGCTTTAAAGAAAAAAGCGGTCTTCCTGAAATTGAAGTTATCAAAGAATACGCAAAATTACCGGAAGTTATTTGTTATCCTGGTCAATTAAATCAGGTGTTTATGAATATCCTCAGTAATGCGATTGATGCTTTAGAAGATTCATTTGTTATTGATTATCCATCATTGATAAATGATAAAGAGCAAATAATAAAAGACATAGACGCATCATCGGCTTATCATAGGGTAGGACAAATTCACATCTTTACTGAACTAACAGATTCTAATACGGTGATAATTCGGATTGCTGATAATGGTTATGGCATGACAAAAGTAGTGCAGCAAAAAATCTTTGACCCATTTTTTACTACCAAGCCAGTAGGAAGTGGCACGGGGTTAGGGTTGTCGATTAGCTATCAGATTATTGTGGACAAACACAAGGGTAGTTTAACCTGTGATTCCACATTAGGAGAGGGGACTGAGTTTGTGATTGAGATCCCGATGCAACAGTCAGATATCTAGACTAGTAACACTTCTTTTAAAATACAAAGTTGGATTAAGTAAAGCGAAACGAACATTTGGAAATTTGTCGAGTTTTGCTTTGCTCAACCCAACCTACAATTATAAAAACCCAGTTTGTCGCAAAAACTGGGTGATTTCTAAGACTCTTTAAAACAACTCTGACAAGCTACTAGAACACCAATTCAGTAATCTTAGAAGAACCTCTCCCCAATTCTTGTAGGGAAAGAGGCTGAGGGGTTAGGTTTTTCATTCCTGAATCGATACTCTATTAGTCTGTCAAGACAACTATGCGGGGTTAAATAACCTAGACGCAAAGCGGTGAAGCAGCGCGGTCATCTCCCTTTGGGAGAAGCTTGCGCTAAGGGGGTTTCCCCCATGAGCGACTGCTTAACCCGGAGGGCTTCGCGCAGGTATCGCAGAGGCACAGAGAACACAGAGAGAACGAGAGAAAGATTCTAAAACTTGATTTTTGGTTTACTAAAGCATTGTTACTGTGGTGGACTACTAGGATACAGGTGTAATTGTCATATTCACTAGAGACTTTTGACGCGCACGTTGCCCTGTAATTAGCATCTTGACTCCACTGGCTGGCGCAAGGGTAAAACCTCGACGCTGAGGCCGTTCTCTTCGTCGATTAACTAGCTCTAACTGATAGCGTGATAGAATAGTTGCTAATACTAGCTTCATTTGAAATATAGCCAAAGCCTCGCCAATACAACGACGGACACCACCACCAAAGGGCAGAAATTCATAGGGAGAAAATTGCCGTTCTAAAAAGCGCTCTGGTTGAAACTCCTTCGGTTGAGGATATAAATCTTCACGCTGATGAATGAGATAAATGTTGGGAAGCAATACAGTCCCAGATTCTAAAGAATGTCCCAACAGTTTGGCAGGTTCTTGTACTACTCTGGGAAAAGAGAACATAACAACAGGGTGAATTCGCAAGGTTTCATTGCAGACAGCACTTAGATATGGCAATCGGTAAATGCTCATGGGATCTGGAGAATCACCGAGGTTATCTAGTTCCTGAAGTAGTTTTTCATGGACTAGAGGCTTTTGATGAATCCAGTACAATCCCCAAGCGATCGCTGTTGCTGTGGTTTCATATCCAGCAACGATTAGAGTCATCAACTGATCGCGCAACTCTTGATCTGTCATGGGTTGACCAGTGTCATCCTGTGCTGATATCAGCATGGATAAGATATCGTTGCGGTCTGAATCATTTTGCTCCCTGCGTTCGCTAATTTCAGCATAGATCAATTGATCAATTTGCTGGCGATCGTACAGGAATTTTCCCCAAGGACTCCAAGCTCCTAAATCCTTTTGGAAGAATGGGAAAAACAATAAACTAGAACTCAAAGGTGACCGAAAAAGATCCAACATCTGTAGCAATAGATGCTTAAGTTTTTGAAGTTTTTCTCCCTCATTCAAGCCCAAGACAACCTGTAAAATAACTTGTAGGGTTATCTCCTGTGTTAAGTTCCGAGCCAAGAAGTGCTGATTTATTGCTAACTGATGAAAAACTTTTGTACACAGACCACAAATCCGTTGACCATAGGCTTGCATTCGCTCTCCATGAAAGGATGGCATGACCAGTTGTCGTTGCCGTTTGTGACGAGTACCCTCTACTAAGGCAACTGAATATTCCCCTACTAAGGGTTCCCCAATTTTGTTCATCTTGCCGACAGCAGCAAATTTATTTCTATCGTTGGTTAAAATTTCCTGGATTGCTTGGGGATGGTTCACAAATACTACAGTGTCCCCAAAACCAATTATCTTACCAGTAAAAATGTCGGGATACTGTTGAGCAGCTTTTTCCATATACCGAACAGGATCAGCTACCCATTGAAGCTTTTGGAGAAAAGAAGGAGTTTTTAAAAGATTAGGTAGTTGCATTTAATGGAAAGGGGTAAGGAGATATCATGAGATAACGGTTTGTTTATTTCTGCTATGGCATTAAAATCAAAGTTTTATAGTGAACCTTCAAGAACTAAAAGCCCAACCAATATAATCAACATAGTTGTATTAGTTGGAACTGATGAAGGAGCGATAGAGCCAATCTAACTTTCCTTTTTTATTTTTCAGCTATACTATTTAATTAATATTTAGCTAGCTCCAGCATTTCTACAGTTTTGTAGCGACCTGTGAAAGAATACCAATCGAGGTTGCCACGTATCCAAGCATGAATTCCTAATATATATTTTGCTAAATCAGCATCTATTTCTTCTCCAAAAGATGGAATGTTTGCTTCCAAACTTATCAACTTTCGTATTTCATTATCATGCATTTCTCTAGCACGCTTCATTGCTTCTTCTAAAGTAATTTTGTGCTGATAATGTAGTACAAATACTAAATTATGAACATGACCAGTTGCCAATTCTCTAGATAAGGAAAAAATATCATTAGACCAGCCAAGAAGGTTATTTGTAATCTCATTTAGTTGTTTAAAAATATCCTGTTTTCGTAAAAAATCAGGAATTATCAACTGATCACAAAGTTCAATTAATGGCAAGGCAACATCTGCGCCTGCGCTTAACCTACGCATTGCAATATAAGTATCAGTATCGGGTACAATCCCATATACACGGTTATTTGCTTCCTCAAAACAACCGTATAAATATTTCTCAAAGCCGCAGATAAAATAATTTAACCATTTCACGCTTGCTTTTTCAAGCATCCGTTCTCGTAAGTTACTTAAAGCACGACTAAGAGGTATATCGTGGGTCGTAACTTCTGCCCCGTTCAATATTTCTATAAATCTCTTGTGAATAGCTTTTAGAAGTTCAGGTTTTGTTTTCAAGTCTGACAAATCGCATTGATCATCCCAAATAAATAGCCAACTCAACCAGTCATTTGCTATCTTCAGTTCTTGAAAGTTACAATAAGGATAGGTAGTAGCTGCCATCAAAAAAAATTTTGACTTGCAGAAACGCTGATAAGATGATTCATTTGCCAGAAGATTGAAACCAAGTACCCATTCAAGACTATACTCTTCCAGAACATCAATATTTTTATTGATTGGCGATGAAAAAGGACAGTATAAATCGGGAGAAGTTAATTTTTCCATAATCAATATAGTTATTCAAAACCTACAACATACATCTTTGGAAATAACTTCTTTAAATACCAGCTTTTCTACAGCGTTTAAATTATCTTTACGCCACAATCCTGATATTGAAGAATATATAAAATTTCCAACACTTAACCGTTTATTGTTATTTTTTTTATTCAAAAAGATATCCGAAATCATACTGGAATAATATTTTTTAAAAAAATATTATTTACATAAGTGTGTGTTCAGAATAAATACAGATAATAAACTTACAAAGTCAGTAAGAGGTAAGAGGTAGGCAGCAGTAATATTATTTTTACAAAAAATACACTACTTGTCTGAAACAACAAGAGTATTAATAACTAACTTCATAACGATCGCCTTCATTAAAAATATTCTTCAGTAGCAATATTGTTCTGGATTAACACTAATTTTTTCAAAAGACAAGGGTGATAATAACTAACTTAAAGCCAATCGCCTTCATTAAAGAGGATGTTCATCTGTAGTCAAAATGAAGATTGATGCTTCATGTTCATACTGTAGCGATCGCCCCCGCAGTCGCATAGAGCAATTTCTTGTGAAAATGTTGCTGTTATCAGAGTTTTTGGGAACTATAGGATTATTAGGCTAAAAATTTGTCAGTCAGT
Organism: uncultured Nostoc sp.; assembly: GCF_964245445.1. Taxonomy (GTDB): domain Bacteria; phylum Cyanobacteriota; class Cyanobacteriia; order Cyanobacteriales; family Nostocaceae; genus Nostoc. The sequence goes on along the minus strand of NZ_CAXTNE010000049.1, from coordinate 22,485 downwards.
CCGCCAATAAAACAAAGGTGACTTAGCTGCGATCGCAGAGCCAATAGTGAATAAGTAACAAGGAGTTAAATTCAGTTAAATACATGAATTACAAGACAGATATAAAAACGCTTTATTTACCAGAAGATAGTTTCATTTTAGTGGTAGATGATACTATTACAAACTTAGAAATTGTCTTTAACATGTTAACTAATATAGGTTTTAACGTTACTACAGAAAATAATGGAGAAAGTGCAATCAAGCAAGTTAAATCTAAGCCTCCTGATTTGATTTTATTAGATGTAATGATGCCGGGTATAGATGGGTTTGAAACCTGTAAAAGACTGAAAGATAACTCAGTCACTTGTGATATTCCAGTAATTTTTATGACGGCGGATTCTGATACTGAGAGTAAGGTAAAAGGTCTAAATATAGGGGCAGTTGATTACATTACCAAGCCTTTTCATGAAGAAGAATTATTAGCTAGAATTAAAACCCATCTTCAATTACGAAATCTCACAAAAAATTTAGAAAAACGAGTTACAGAAAGAACAGCAGCCTTATCTAGGGCATTAAAAGACTTACAAGAGTCTCAACTTCAGCTTGTACAAACAGAAAAAATGTCTGCCCTTGGTGAATTAGTAGCAGGAGTTGCTCATGAAATTAATAATCCAGTTGGTTTTATTCATGGCAATCTCCAACACGCTTCAGCATATTTTCAAGACATGATTAACATTATTAACCTTTATCAGCAGTATTATCCTAATCCTGTTCCAGAAATTAAAGATGAAATTGCAGCGATAGATTTGAAGTATATGCTTGCCGATCTACCTAAGTTAATTTCCTCAATGAAAGAGGGTGTTCAGCGCATTCGCGACATTAGTATCAGTCTGAGAACCTTTTCTCGAGCAGATAGCGAGCGCAAAGTTTCTTGCAACATTCATGATGGCATTGACAGCACAATCCTGATTCTCAAACATCGCTTAAAAGCATCTGAGGTTCATCCCGATATTCAAGTAATTAGAGATTATGATAACTTGCCAGAAATAGAATGCTTTATCGGGCAACTAAATCAGGTATTTATGAACTTATTAGCTAATGCTATTGATGCTTTAGAGGAGTCTAATGTAGGACGCCCGTATGTTGAAATTGAAGCAAATCCCAATCAAGTTTTGATTCAGACTAGCCTCACTGAAAACAAAAAACATATTTTGATTCGGATTAAAGATAATGGCGTAGGAATGTCACCTGATGTCCAGAAAAAAATCTTTGATCATTTATTCACCACCAAGCCTGTGGGCCAAGGCACAGGATTAGGGTTATCAATTGCTCGTCAAATTGTTGTCGATAAACATGGAGGAACTCTGGAAGTAAATTCAGCACCAGGACAAGGTTCAGAGTTCATCATTAAGCTTCCTATCTGAAAATCATAGCAAAAATAATTCTCTATATAATAGAATAGATAAATTTATGTTTAAGGCAGTAGTCGGTCACAGTAACGATCCAGATTCTCTATTAGCAGTTGAAGAAGTTATTCAGCAATGTGTCACTTTTCTTGCAGGAGATATACCAAAAGCTGGGATTCTTTTTGCTGCAATTGACTTTGAGCATTCTCTAATTTTGCAGCAAATTCATCAGGCTTTTCCGAGGATTGAGTTGATTGGTGGGACAACAGATGGAGAAATTTCTTCAGTCTTAGAGTTTCAGCAGGACTCAATCACCTTAATGTTATTTTGCTCAGACGAAGTTGAAATTTATGCAGGAGTTGGACGCAAAGTTTCAGGTGATCCAATTACTGCAACTAAACAAGCTGTGGAGCAAGCTAAAGCCAAAAGTACCGCAGAGCCGAAGCTATGTTTAACTCATCCAGAGAGCCTCACAATTAGTGGTGTGTCTATATTGAATGGCTTAAAACTAGCTCTTGGGCAACATGTGCCAATATTCGGTGGTTTGGCAGGCGATCAGTCAAGATATCAAAATACATATCAATTTTTTCAAACAGAAGTATTAAGTGATTCTGTACCAATTCTGATTTTTTCTGGCACAATATTGTTTTCCCACGCTGTTGCAAGTGGTTGGTATCCGATTGGTCAAACAAGTAAAGTAACTAAGGTGGATAAGAACATACTCTATGAAATAGATGGTAAGCCAGCTTTAGATTTTTATCATCATTATCTTGGTTTACTTCCTCCTTCAATGGAATATCCGCTAGCAGTCTTTGATCAGAATGGAGAAAATTTTTATATAAGAGCACCTATTGGTTACAATCAAGAATCTGGTAGCATAACCTTTTTTGGAGATATTCCCGATCAAGCAGTTATTCAAATTTCAGAAGCAGCTTATGAAGATATTCTGAAAGCTTCCAAAGCATCATTCATGAATGCCTTAGATAATTATCCAGGTACAGAACCAAGTGCTGTTTTGTTCTTTTCATGTGTAGCTCGTCGGCAAATACTGGGTACGAGGGCACAAGAAGAGTACCAGAATACGAAACTTCCTCTGACTGGCTATTTACCTGCCTGTGGATTTTATTCTTATGGAGAAATTGCTCCTATAGATCGAATTAGCCAGACGCAATTTCACAATGAAACTTTTGTAACTTTAATTTTGGGAAATCGGTAGAAGCTGATGGAAATCGTGGATTATCAACAAGAAATTAAGGAACTAAAAAAAGCAAATAGAATTATCCAAAAGCAATTGGAACGTTCTGAATCAGACCGGATAAAACTTGAAGATATAAATAAAAAAAAAGAATCTTTACTTAGGACAGTAATTGAGGAATTAAAGGAATATCAAAATAACTTAGAAGAAAGAAGCCATGAGCTAGAAATGATGCTTCTTAATTTTCAGATAATGCAAAATAAGATGTCTAGTTTGGGAAGTCTTGTTGCAGATGTAGCTCATGAAATTAACAACCCAGTTAGCTTTATAGCAGGTAATCTGACTCCGGCTCAAGAGTATATTAATAACTTGTTATATCTGATAAACCTTTATCAGCAGACTTATCCCAAAGCATCTCAGGAAATTCAAGAAACAATCGAAATGATTGACCTTGAATATATGCGCGAGGATTTGCCTAAACTAATTTACTCGATGAAAGAAGGTACAGTTCGTATTTGTAACATTAGCGATAGCTTGCGAATTTTCTCTAGAGCAGATACAGAACAAAAAGTTTTTTTTAACCTTCATGAAGGTATTGATAGCACTCTCATTATTCTCAAGCACCGTTTGAAAGCTAATAAGATTCGTCCTGATATTCAAGTAGTTAAAGATTATGGCGAATTTCCTCCAATCAAATGTTTTCCAGGACAACTCAATCAGGTATTTATGAATTTATTGGCAAATGCTATTGATGCTTTAGAAGAGTCTAACTCTGGACTGAGTTTTGATAAAATTAAGGCAAATCCCAATCAAATTACAATTCATACTAATCTAATTGAAGATACAAATCACGCATTGATTAGGATTCAAGATAATGGTGTAGGAATATCGGCTGATATTCAGCAAAAAATATTTGACCATTTATTCACAACCAAACCTGTAGGAAAAGGAACAGGATTAGGATTATCAATCTCCTATCAAATTATTGTTCAAAAACATAAAGGAACTTTTAAAGTAAATTCTGTGTTAGGGGAAGGTTCTGAGTTTATAATCACAATTCCAATTTATTAAAGTAGCAAATATACCAATTATTCAAGTTAATTTTAATAAAAATAAATATTCAATTTGGTAGCAGTTGATAGTTACCAAATAATTTGTGGTTCATAATTTGTAATTAATTACGATTTCAGAGCGGCAAAATTTATGTATGAAAAATAGCAAACTTTGACCCTGATTGTGAGCAAGCGGATAAAAGCAAGCATCAAATCCTCTGAAAAAAGAGATTAAGCAGTTACTTTAAATGTATTTTGGGGAACTCTAGAACTGTACTTCCAAAATTGTGTCCTCAAAATTTATGACCAATGCACTTAACGACTCAATGGCTACACTTAATGTTTCTTTAGAACGCGATATATTTTTACGTACATTAATCAGAGAATTATCTGGTACTTTGCAGGACGTAGTTGGCTTAGAAGAAGCTTCTGGATTTATTAGTGTAGTTGGTGAAAGGATGGCTAGGCAGCTAAACCAAGATTACAAATCTGCCCTGGAAGTCTCAAATCTTTCGCGTCAGCAACTAGCTGATGTCTTGGTTGATTTAAAAAAACGAATCCAGGGCGATTTTTATGTCATTGAGCAGGATGATGAAAAAATTATCTTTGGCAACCGCGTCTGCCCATTTGCCGAAAAAGTGGTTAATCGCCCTGCCATGTGTATGATGACTTCAAACGTTTTTGGAACGATCGCAGCTAATAATTTGGGATATGCGAAAGTAGAATTGCAAGAAACCATAGCACAGGGTGCTTCTGGATGTAGAGTTATTATTTACTTAAAACTTACAGAAGAGGCAGAAGATGCAGAAGGTCGAGAATACTTTAAAGGACTAGAATCTGTGTAAACCCTTCACCACTAAACTAACCCCAAGATAGGGACTTCCAAATAAAAAAATATCCCATTGCTTTTAGGGCAGGGGAGCAGGGTAAAAATCGTTTTGATTCCAAAAATTGGATAATTTATTTTTTGGAGTTCCGATACAAGCTTGAGTGCAGATATGTAAAGTAGAGCCGAGCCGTGAAATTGGAAGCCCATGACTCCTGAACAATTTCTTGAAATTGCTAGAGTTTTACCAGAACCTTTACTCCTAGTGAGTAGTGATGGTCAGTTGTTAGCTACCAATCAACCAGTAGCAGATATGCTGGCGTTACGCCGTCAGCAACTGCGGGGAAAAACGCTCTTTGAACTTGTAACTGAGTCTGCTAATGATGTTGTAAAGTACCTGCAAGCTTGTTCAAGTAGCAGGGCAATGGTTATTGGCTCCTTAACTTTACGAAAAAATGATGGGCAAACATTAATATGTCGTAGTCAAGGAGCAGTTATTCAACCTTGGTCGCCTGAATCTTCAGCTTTAATTCTCTTACGCTTGGAAAATAGAACTTTAGCTAGCAGTAATTTCGTCCTCCTTAACGAGAAAATCGATGAGTTAGCAAAAGAAGTTCAGAGACGTAAACAGGCGGAGGAAGCGCTCAAGAAAGCTAATCAAGAGCTAGAAATTCGGGTTGAGGAACGTACAACTGTTTAACTGTTTTACAAGAAACACTAAATGAACTACAACTTACCCAAACTCAGCTTATCCAAGCTGAGAAAATGTCTAGTTTAGGACAGATGGTTGCTGGTATTGCCCATGAAATTAATAATCCCGTCAGTTTTATTCATGGAAACCTTCACCACGCCGATAAATATACTCAGGATTTACTAAAATTGGTGCAAATTTATCAACATTTTTGTCCAAATACTCCTCCAGAAATTCAAGAGTATATAGAAGAAATAGACTTAGATTTTCTGATTCAAGACATAACTAAACTCTTCCAGTCAATGAAAGTAGGAACAGAGCGTATTCAGGAAGTTGTTCAATCTCTACGTAACTTTTCCAGACTGGATGAAGCAGAACTTAAGCAAGTTAATATCCATGAAGGAATTGATAATACTTTAATGATTTTAGAGCATCGGCTGCAAGCTAGGCATGAGTACCCAGAAATCAAAGTCATCAAAAAATATAGTCAATTACCTAATGTAACTTGCTATCCTGGTCAACTTAACCAAGTGTTTATGAATATTATTGTAAATGCGATCGATGCGCTGGAGGTATCGGCGGTCAATGGTCAGTGGTCAAAAGTCAATCCACAAACTAATCACAATCAAAAACTTACAAAGAATAATCCCCAAATTGAAATTAAAACTGAGGTAATCGATGAAAAGTGGATAACGGTTAGTATTGCTGATAATGGTTTGGGGATAAATGAACAAGTTCATTCAAAGCTCTTTGATCCATTTTTTACTACTAAACCTGTAGGCAAAGGTACTGGACTAGGACTATCTATAAGCTATCAGATTATAGTTGAAAAACATAACGGACAAATTAGCTGTTTTTCTGTTCCAGGAAAAGGTGCAGAATTTGTAATTAGGATACCTGTAGCTCATTCTTCTGAAATTTAATTTATACAGCATAATGCAGAATTCAGAATATTGTAATATAAGTAGTAAATTGGATTTTATGTTAAAAAATATCAGAAACGCCTGTCAATACAGTTCAGTTAGCGTGTTTATTCCTCGAAGATCCCCCCAACCCCCCTTAAAAAGGGGGCTTTTTTTCAAATTACTTACCCCCTTTTTAAGGGGGTCGCCACAGGCGGGGGGATCTTATCCGAACCGTATTGAAACGCCTGTCTGCTCATTAGCAGACAGGCGTTTCTTTAAATACAAAGTTTGGTTGAGACTCGGTTAAATCTTAGCGGTAGAATCAACTGAGGGTTGAGACTGACTAACCGCATCTAACTTTGGTAACAGCAGTGGATTTTCTGCTTTGACATTAGTGTTGATTGTTGCTTGCAAACTTGGGGTATTAGAGATGGAATTGTTAGCCAATGTAAACAGTGGATTTGACAAAATCCCTGCTATAGATGTGGCAATTAATGTTACCACCAACCCGATCTGCAAAGGTCTTAGTCCAGGCAAATCCCAACGCACTTGTGGATAATTCTTCACCGAATCGGACATTTCATGAGGTTCTTTGACTACCATCATCTTAACTACGCGAATGTAGTAGTAGATGGAGACGACGGTGGTAACTAAGCCCAGCAAGACTAACCAATAAAGACCTGCTTGCCAACCAGCCCAGAATAAGTAAATCTTGCCGAAAAACCCAGCCAATGGTGGAATACCACCCAAGGAAAGCAGGGAGATACTCAACCCCAGTGTTAAGAGTGGGTCTTTTTGATATAAACCAGAGTATTCGGCAATCTGGTCGGTTCCCGTCCGCAGTGAGAACAGGATGATGCAGGTAAAGCCGCACAGGTTCATGAACAGGTAAACCAGTAGGTAAAATATCATACTGGCATAGCCCGCCTGTGTACCAGCAATCAAGCCAATCATCACAAATCCAGCTTGGGCAATGGATGAATAAGCTAGCATCCGTTTCATGCTGGTTTGGGCTAAGGCAACTACGTTACCCAAGATCATACTGAGAACGGCTAGAGCAGTGAAGACAAATCTCCACTCGTCAGCAACAAGGGGGAAGGCTGTTGTCAGCAAGCGAATGGCTAGGGCAAACCCAGCTGCTTTGGAACCGACAGATAAAAAGGCGATGACTGGGGTGGGAGCGCCTTCGTAAACGTCTGGTGTCCACTGGTGGAAGGGTGCTGCGGAGATTTTGAAGCCAATACCTGCGATCGCAAAAACCAGGGCAATCACTAAACCTAAAGATTGACCGACTTTAGCTGTGGCAATACCATTAGCGATCGCACTTAGTTCAGTTTGTCCTCCAGATAGTCCATACAGCAGCGATACACCGTACAAAAATACTGCTGTACTGGAAGCTCCAATTAACAAGTATTTCAGCGCCGCTTCATTGGAACGGGGGTCACGCTTGGTATAACCTGTCAATAGATAAGAGGAAATACTCAGGGTTTCTAGGGAGATGAAAATCATCACCAACTCACTAGCCCCGGATAAAAACATTCCTCCCAGAGTAGCACTCAGCAAAATAGCGAGAAATTCTGCTAAAGCGGTGCCGCTCTGCTCAACGTAGCGAATTGACATCAGTATAGTGGCGATCGCAGACAAGGCAATAATACCGCGAAAGACGATACTCAGGTCATCACCGTTAAAGCTACCGGTAAAACCGATGGGATTAGGAGCATCCCATTGAAAATATAGGGCGAGAATCGAGGCAAATAAACCTGCGATCGCTAGATATGCAATCCAGCGTGCGGATGTACGCCCCAAAATCAAATCAACAATCAAAACCCCCAAGAGGGTGAGAATAACAATCCCCTCTGGCAAAATCGTTCCAGCGTTTAGCTGGGATGCAATATTAGCAAAATCCATGAGATGTATAGGTTTTGGGGATTAGACATTAAGGCTAACTCTGTTCACTCTAGCAAGTTTTCTAATCCCCAGACTAGCTCTTTTAACAAGAGCTTAACAGCTTGGGTGCAGATGGCGATTGCACCAATTTCACTAGCTTATCAGTAGGGTTCTCAGTATCTAGGAATTTACCTAACAGCTTCCCTACCTTGTTTTTCAGGCGTGACCTTTAGCGAAGATTATAAATAAGGATGCTGCAACCAGGGCGATCGCCACGTACAAAAAGCTCATAAAATTAATAAGGACACAGCATTGCTGTGTCCCTCCAATATTCATAACTCCTAAGTTTATTAAAAATCGGCTGATGGCAGCTTGCCTTGTAGCGACTGAAATTTGGCTTGAACACAGTTGGCACAATTACAACCAAGTTGATCGATAATCGGATTAGATGTTTGAATCAAATTTGGTGTTGCCAGATCAGGAATTTGTTGTGTAGATACTACCGTCATAATTTGGGTAGCATAAGCAGATTTCAGGCTGGATGCGTTTGCTGGATTGACTACCAGCAGCATGGATACCAGAAATGCAGGACAGGCAAGTAGAATCAGTTTGATAATGTTCATAATTTACAAAGATACCTTTGCTGATACAGCATAGCCAATAAATTGCCGAGGTTCAACTTTAATTAGTGAGTATTGCTTAACTACGTCCAAAGCCTTGACCGCGTAAAACCTTTGACCATACAAGTAATTCGCCCTGTTCGCCGCCTGCGGCCAGTAACTTACCTTGGGGATGCCAAGCTAGGCTAGAAAATCCTGCTGAGACACCTGTGATAATTTGGGATACTTCTTTGGCTTTGTTCCACAAACATAACCAGCCATCAGCAGCAGCAGAAGCGAGAAGGAAGCTTTTAGGTGCAAAGGCGATCGCATTGATCACACCCACATGATTAGTTAATACTCGCGCTTCCCAACCTAAAGAATCATCCTCTAGCTTTTCCCACACCACAATACCTTCAACGCTAGAAGATGCCAGTATTGGCGCACCCACTTTAGTCATAGCTTCTGACCATGCCAATTGGCGAATTTTACCAGGGAAGCCACGCATCACCCAAGGGTCAGGGTTGTTCCATTCCAAAACGGTGACACTACGATCCATGTTGCCAGAAGCCAGGAATTTGCCATCGGGCGACCAAGCCATAGCTAAACTGACAGTAGTCATATCTAAGCTGTATGGTTCTTCATCCCAGTTTTGACTATGCCAAATCTTGACTCCTTTATAACCACTAATAGCTAAGTATTGTCCGTCAATACGCCAATCTATACCCAGTACTGAAGAGTTGTCGAAATTCAGCGTTACGACAATTTCACGAGTATCTGCATCCCAAACTTGGACATAACGCCCCAAACTAAAAGCCAGTTGGTTACTGGTGTAATTCCAAGCTAACTTGTCAACCCATGCGGGGGCATTTTCCAAGCTGGCGATTAATTCAGTATCGCGCCAAATTTTCACCTGTCCATCTTGTCCACCAACGGCTAAAAATTTTCCATCTGGTGAAAATGCGAGACAGTCTACCGATTTACCGTTACCAGTTTGTAAGCTTGTGAGTTCGCCATCATTCCACAGAACCACTTCACCGGCGGCGGAAGTTGCTGCTAAAGTTTTACCTTGTGGCGACCAAGCGATCGCAGTTACATAATCTGAAAGTGTCCCCGAATAGTGTTGTTCAAATTCCTTAGATTTGGTTGTGGAGTTCATAGTTATTGGGTACTAGGTACTGGGGATTAGGGACTAGGGGCTGGGAACTAGGGACTCGAAACAAGGGAGTGAATTTTTCCCAATCCCCAATACCCAATCCCCTTTTAAACTAAACAAGCGAGAAAATCTTGCTTGAGTTGGGCTGCATCAAGGTTGCGGCCGATGAATACTAGTTCGTTTTTAGGGGTTTCACTTGGTTTCCAGGGGCGATCGGGTTTGCCATCGAATATCATGTGTACTCCTTGGAATACAAATCGATTATCTTCTCCAGCAATATTTAAAATACCTTTCATCCGAAAGATATCTGGGCCTTGGGTACGCAGTAACTCCGAAAGCCAAGTGTTTAATTTTTCTCCATCGACTGCACCTGCTTCTACTAAAGCTACAGAAAAGACAGTTTCATCGTGTACGTGGGCATCTTCGCCTAAGAAATCTGGATCAATTTCTAATGCACGGTCTAAATCAAAGGCTTTTACACCTAATAAAGCATCCATTCCGAGTTCAGAATTGCAGGTACGGTAAATTTTTGCGATCGCATTCATCGCCCGAATCCGTTTTTCTAATTCATTCAACTCTTCTGGCGCTACCAAATCTGTTTTATTAAGTAAAATTACATCGGCAAAGGCAATCTGTTCTTGGGCTTCATCTGCATCCCAGTGCTGTGAGATATGCTTGGCATCTACAACTGTCACCACTGCATCTAAAGACAGTTGGCTTTGTAAATCTTCATCAACAAAAAATGTCTGAATCACTGGTGCCGGATCGGCTAATCCAGTCGTCTCAATTACTAAATGGTCAAATTTATCGCGCCGCTTCATCAAGTTGCCAATGATCCGAATTAAATCGCCTCGCACTGTACAACAGATACAGCCATTGTTCATTTCAAAAATTTCTTCATCTGCATCGATAATCAATTGATTATCAATACCCACTTCCCCAAATTCATTAACAATCACAGCAACTTTTTTGCCGTGTTCGTAGGTGAGGATGTGATTGAGTAGAGTCGTTTTACCTGCTCCCAAATAGCCTGTAAGAACAGTAACGGGAACTGAATTGTTGATTACGTCAGCCACCATACTCTAAATTCCTCGTGTCTCACCTTATGGATAATCATTATCGTCTATGATAAATCTTTTTATATTTTTGTGCGAACTTGGCTAGTACCTCAAACAGGGCAAGAATTTGTGTCTATTGCAATCAAATTTTGGATTGCTGCACCGCTGGTTTTATCTACCAGTTTGACACCTGCACAAGCTGATAATACTCATAATCATTCTGATGATACCGGATTTTACTTTGAGTTGTGATTGGTAGTTAAATCTCTAATTTCAGTGAAAGACTAATCGCGCCTATTTAGGTTTATCTCTGCTGTTGCTCGCATATCTGGCAAGGTTAATGGGGCTAAATAGTCAAAAATTTCTTGATGACTAGCGTAAGCAGCTAGATTTAACGCAAAATCTTCCTCTGGTTCAAAAGAGCCTCTTAAATTAACATCTGCCCCCGCCTCAACCAGCGTTTTGATAGTATTTAAAGATTTTTCATGAACTGCGTACATTAAAAGAGTCCAGTCACCGTTACAGTCTCTTGCATTTACATCTGGTTGAATAGGAAGCAGAGCTTGAACTGATTGCCAGTCACCATATTTCATAGCGAGAATCAACGCAATGGCAACATCATCTTCATCTGGGTCGTAGTCTCGCATCCATTCGGCATTGCAATTTTTTATCCACTCCATCTTCTATTACCATTGTCGTTTGGATATTAGCTCAACCTTAAGATACAGTTAACTCTTTCATCAAGAGAAGCATCAACACGGTAGTAGCAAGCATCACCCCACTCCAGTTTTGTTTAAATCCAAAACTTCCCCTCCCCGCAAGCAGGGAGTGGATTAAGGGGTGGGGTAAAACACTCGTGCGGATTGCGTTTAAGCTTAAGTTGACACAAATGACGGCTGTACGCCCCTACAGTTGATTAATTTGTTGCAAATGTTTGTAGTTTTCAATTTTTGCTCAATTTCATAGGGAGAACAAAAAATCTTGAACTGCTTCTAAAACAACTGCTGGGTATTCTTCATGTAGTCCCAGAGAACCAGGTATGACAACGCTTCTTACTCCTGGTAAGGCTACCAAAGCGTTCATTTCTTCTCGTGATTTGGGGGGGCTAGATTCTCCAACTACTGCCATGAGCGGTACGGTTAAAGACTGTACAAGTTGGAGAAAATCAGATTGTTTGCGTACAGCATCGAGATTACCAGTTACAAAGGCAGCAGATGCAAATCGCGCTCCTGGTTGTTGAGTCGTGTGCCACTTCTTCTCAATGAAACTGGGTGTAATTTTAGCCGCGTCAGTAAAGACATGACGGCGGTACATAAAACTTAAGAAAGATTGAGTAGTGTTGAGTTTGTAGAGAGCTTGACCAAGTATAGGCGATCGCACCAATCCTCTCACAATGCCAGCTATTTGCTGACTTGCCCCCATTGTCGGCAAAGGCCCACGCCAAGTAGGAGCTAACAACAAAATTCGTGAGAAAGTAGCAGGTTGTTTGACAGCTAATTGTAAAACGTAACTAGCAGCATGACCAGCCGCCACCACAGTAATGGGAGTATTAAAAATAGCTTTGACAAAATCTTCCAGAAATTGCTGATATATTTCCGGACTGTAATTCAAACTAGGGCGAGAAGATTCACCAAAACCTGGCCAGTCTACGGCTACAACTTGAAAATTGGGAGCTAGTAACTTAGCAAGTTCGCCTACTTCCAAACGCGTCGAAACACTGCTGAAAGATGGTAGCAGCAATAGCGGTGAACCTTTACCGAGGGTTTCATAAACAACGCGCAATTGCTGATTTTCCCAATTCCAGACATATTCTTGAACTACTCCACCAAAGCCAATAGCAGCAGAGGTAGATAATAAATTTGTTGACATTAGACTAAATTTTGGTAGTTGTACCTTATTTGTCAGTTATCCATTGTCATTTGTCCTTTGCTAATGACCAATGACCAATGACTAATGACTAATGACCAAGTTTAGCTAGGTAAATCTAACTTACATTCCAATGCTTTTTTTTGCATGGTTTTAAAAATATTGTAAAATCCATTAGCACGGGAAGGTGTGAGGCTAACATTTAAACCTGTTTCTTGAATAAAATCTGGAGTAAGCTGGACAATCTCAGTTGGGGTTAATCCATGTAATCCTTCAACCAGAAGCCCGACTAATCCCTTGGTTAACTGAGAATCGGAATCGCCCTGAAACACAACCTTACCGTCATCCAAGGCTGCGGTGATATAAACTTGAGACACGCAACCAGGAACTTTATTTTCGGGTAATTTATCAGCTTCTGGGAACTCATTGAGCTTCTGAGCATACCAGATTAGCTGTTCGTAGCGTCGCTTCGGTTCAGAAGCGCGTTGAAAGCGCTGGACAATTTTAGCGAGCGCAGGTGGCAAAGAATCTAGAGTTGAGGACATAACAGAAGCTGCAAATGATCGGTATCACCTTGAGTGTAGATTATCTTTAGAGCGATGCCTACGGCGGGCTACGCCTACGCGCCTCTGGTTCACTTGGCATATCAGCTAGCTATAACCTGTCAAATCTAGACAATTATTGCGATCGCATTCATTTTCAGTCAGGTTTTTCAATGCGCCTAATCACAAAAACTTAATTTTTTTATAAGCAAGCTCTAACAGTAACTCCATGAATGTTACTGTTGTATCAGTATAGACTTACTACTATTACGTAAGTATGTGGAATGCGTAAAATTTATGTGTCGACTTGATTTTACTATGCGATGCCTATGACGGTCTGCGCCTACGCACTTACAAAATTAGATGCAATTAGCTTTTAACTAAGCAGCTAAGTAATAATCAACAATTAAAAATTAAAAATCAAAAAAAAATTCTGATTTTTAATTTTTAATTTCTCTCCCTTAGGGATTAATTCGTAGTTTGTGCGGCTAACATCTGCTTCAGCTTTTCTAATTCCGAAGCCCAACGAGGATCTGGACGAATAGCGTCTGAATCGGTGGTTGTGGTGTTGTTTTCACGAGAACCTCCGCCGCCACTGCCGCCACGACGAGGCTTCTTAGAGCTTTTCTCGCGGCGGCTACCTTCTCTATTAGGGCTAGGAGTGGGGGTACTACTAGCAGCAGTAACTGGTTTTGGAGCTTGCTCCTCGCCCTCATCACCTTTTGTCCGAGGTAATGCCTTCTCTAGCTTAATCGGAGTATCTTTGAACATCTGACCATTATATTTTTCAATAATTTCGTCAGCTTGCTCGTCATTGTTGACTGTAAGAAAACCGAAACCACGGCATTTGCCAGTTTTACGGTCTTTAATTAATTTAGTAGTTACAGCATCACCTTCTGCTGCAAAAACTGCTTGCAGCTCCTGACGATCTATTTCTTCTTTAGGCAAATTACCTATATATAGGCGAATGGACATGAACTATACCTCCAGAGTTAAATGAACATGGCAAGGCAAGAAAACAATCACTTGGCTTTGGCTTTTAATTAAATAGATGCTATTGACCAAGACTGCCATCAACCAATTTTTTTGCTCGAAACTGTCAACCTATACAACAATACAGTTTTTCGTCGGGATCAAGCTTGTTTAATCTAAAAGCCCACACTATGGTGAGCTAATAACACCTTAATTCTAAGAATTGTAAATTTAATAGCCTATTGCCTGCTAAAGTACACGCTTTCTTCCATGCCTTTTTTCGCAGAATCAAATACCATTCCTTACATTACCACGGTATTTTCTACGTAGCTAGTTTAGCGCATACATTTCTAACGTTAGTATTACTGCATCGTAACATAAAACACATTTTTTTATTCAAGGGAGCATATTTTGAAACAAAAACCAGCCAGTGGCTGGTTAATTTCCTGCTGTGTTGGGAGGATAAAAGGTATGGAGCGGGGGAAAAAGCATCCGAATTCACAACTAAGCTGTAGTGCTGAGTTATGTCGCTTGCTATTGCTTGTGTAAATAAATGTAACATTTTTAAAGAAAACCTGCAATTTTTGTTTACATTCTGATTTTTCCTTTGTCCATTTGTCCTTTGTCCTTTGCCAATGACCAATGACCAATGACAAATGACCAATGCCCAATAACTAACTAGTGAGAAAAATGTATGCGCCCCAAGCCTGTGCTGCAACTGCTAAAAAAGTAGACCAAATGGGATGAGGGCTATGAATGGTTTTACCACTTTGAGTTTCAAGGGTTTGGATATCGATCCAAGGTGTTGCTCCTCGCCTGAACCAACCTGTGACGATAATTTGCCTACCAATTAGATCCTGGTGATTAACTGGCTGTCCTAACCAAGAAACATGGTGTAATTTCACTAAACCTGCGCTCGATTGAAGGATTAAATCTTGCGCTAGGGAGTTGCTAGTGCCTTGACGACCTAATAATTTACCTACAAGACACACGCTGATACTATCAATTGGTAAGGCAGAAGGGTCAGCTAACAGGTTGGGTAGATAATCGTCAGTTTGCACAGTAGCAGGTTTAATATCGGGGAAGAAAGAATTAATCCGTATCAGTGTACCGATGCTAAAGCCAATCAGAAGGGAGCCTGTAATTAAAGACGAACCATCGTATCCCCACTTTAAATTTAAAAACAACTTGAGTGCGAATACTAATTGCCAGGTTAGCCAGAAGAAAGCTGCAAACAGAACCCCTAGAGGAATTCCCAACCAAGGAGCAATTTGTAATAAGAAAGACTGACGCTTAACTTTTGATGGAACGCTTGCAAAATGTAGTTCGGTGTCTAGATGCCAGTGACGAGCTATTTGGCAGAGGCGTTCGATGCGATCGCCCATTAAAGGATGACTATTATTAATTGTAAACCATCGGCGATAGGGATTAGCAGTATCCCACTTCAAAAAGGATTCAAAAGATAAATTACTGGCAATAGTGCCCAAAGAAAGGCTCTGTTGGTGACTGACTGGTGTCAAGAGATTTAAGCTTTCTAGTTGCCAACTTGTCTCTTCCTGTTTTTGGATATCAGCTGCAATGCCAATGGCGATTTTGAGTAAAGCGCGAATCAGGGCATTGGGATTACCAGTAATTTCAGAGGCGACGCGATCGCTATAATAAAGCCGCAACCGCGACAACCATAATGCAGTCCCAGTCAGCAAACACCAAACTCCATAAACAATACTAGCCAGAATTGTCATCGGATAGCGCCAAATTTTCCCTGATATTTTGTCTCCCCAGTTCGACACTTGCTGATATAGCTGATGAATTGGTAGTGTCACCAGCAGCAACAAAGACATCACAGCAAAATCCCAGTGAGCAATATGCCCTAGCTGCGTGGCGTAAATAATGGCGATTTCATCATCAGCTAATTGCTCTAATAGCCCCTGACTTACAACAATCCTGGCATTACGTGGTAAACTACCATAAGTCAGGATAATTGGCGCAGCCATTGGTAAAATCCGCAATTTGGGTAACGGCCAGTGCCTCTGTTGGCAACAACGTTGAAGCACCCGAACAGCTTCGCGGCTATGGGCATTCAATACATCTTTGGAAAATTCTCGCTGACCATACAAGTTAGCCAGTAGCAAATCCAGCAACCAAGGTGATACTCCGAGCAAAATTACCAATATTATTAGTAATACTTGAGTAGGGTCGTGGTATAAAAGCTGCAATGGCTCCAGATAAGGTAGTTTGACTAGAGTCTGGTTAATGAATCCCATTGCTAACTTGAGCATTTCTCGGATCACCCAAAACAGGGCGATGAATGTTCCTGCTGTCAGCAGCCGCAAGGGAATTAATTTCGGTTTACGTAGGGGTTGCCATGCTCTGGCGCGTTGTGCTTGTCGCCAATAAATAACGCCGAATAATTTAGCTTGGGTGCGGGTAACAGAACCCATGAAACCGCTTAAGGGCACAGATGCTGCTGCTGGTAATGGTGTCGCTACTGTAGCTTTGAGTTTAGCTAGTGGCACCATCGGCGGGGTGTCGTTGCTCTTAGTTTCTATTACTTGATCTTTTGGCTGTTCCTCTAATGTAGGAGTTTCCGGGGGAATAACTGGGGAAGAATCTGGGGTTGAATTATCAAAAGCAACAAATCCAGTTTCGACATTTTTTGATTCTTGATCACGTTTTTGACGTTTTCTCAGGTGTTCAAGTGCGCGTGTTGCCCACTCTTGAACTTGCGGATTGTTACTCTCAATGAGATTCTGAGAAATAGCGATCGCTTTGGAGGCTTCTCCAATCCGTGCATAAGCCATCACTAAACCAACCTGGGCTTGTAAGCTAGCAGTACCATTACTTTGGCTGCTAGCAATAGGTTCTAGTTGAGCGATCGCTGTTTGGTAATTTCCTTGCTTGAGGGCAACTAAACCAGCCTCCAAAGACGGTTTGGCATGTGAAGGCATACAAATTCTGGCACTCCAATCTCTTCTAAATGATCCACGTTTGTGCAAAAGCGCGAACCTCGGATGCCGTGGAAATCAACCGCGCTCAAGTTTTGTTTGTCAAGTGAATGATAAAGATAGAATAAAGACATCAGTCGTCAGAATTCAGTTGGCTCTTTTGTAGGACTAATTCTGAATTCAGAATTCTGTATTCTGTATTCTTCTTCATTCCTCCACTGGTTTTTGACTAGAAAAAACTGGAGCGATCGCGCTTAATTTTAACTCTGGATGGTCGCCCAGTAATTGTTGACAATTCCATTCGTTGCGGAATAGTAACACTGGTCGTCCCATACTATCTTTAACTGTAGTGGTATTGAATATTCGTCCCACTTTTTCTAATGCTTCCCAACCACCCTCAACCCAACGGGCGACACTGTAGGGCAATAAGTCTAATATGGTTTCTACACCATACTCATTTTGTAAGCGAAACTGTACTACCTCGAATTGCAACTGACCCACCGCCGCCAAAATTGGATCGCGCTTGGCTTCATCAGTTGAATACATAATTTGCACAGCACCTTCTTCTCGCAATTCCGCAACGCCTTTTTGGAATTGTTTAGACTTCGAGGGGTTGGGATTCCTCAGAGACGCGAACAGTTCCGGCGAGAAATACGGAATCCCCTCATATTCGAGCTTTTGTCCCGTGTAAATTGTATCCCCGATCGCAAAAACACCAGGATTGTTCAAACCGATCACATCGCCAGGATAAGCCACATCAATCGATTCTCGCTCTTGGGCAAAGAGTTTTTGCGGGCGAGAAAGACGGATGAGTTTACCAATGCGGGCGTGATTCACCATCATATCTTTTTCAAACTTACCAGTGCAAACCCGGATAAATGCGACGCGATCGCGATGTTTCGGGTCCATGTTCGCTTGCAGTTTGAAGACAAACCCCGAAAATTCCGGGTATGTAGGGGGAACTTCGCCAACACTGCTGTAGTGGGAACCGGGTTTGAGGGCATAGTCGAGGAAATACTTGAGGAATAACTCTACACCAAAGTTAGTCATGGCGCTACCAAAGAACACAGGCGTCATTTTGCCGAGGTGTACCAGCTGCAAATCTAACTCTGGCCCAACTCCTTCTAACAGTTCCAGATCATTTTTTAGTTGATAGTACAGGCTTTGTTCTAGCTGTTCTTCTATTCTCGGATCGCCTAATTCCACGATCGTATCACGGGCTTCTCGGCTGCCGTGGGCGCTGCGTTCAAACAGGTGAATTTGTTGCTTATGTCGGTCAAAAACACCTTTAAAGCGATCGCCCATACCAATCGGCCAGTTTACTGCATAGGTTTGCAATCCCAATTCTTGCTCAATTTCATCCAACAATTCCAGAGGTTCTCTTCCTGGGCGATCAAGCTTGTTGATAAACGTAAAAATCGGGATACCGCGCAACTTACACACTTCAAACAATTTGCGGGTTTGGGGTTCCAGACCTTTTGCCGCATCAATCAACATCACTGCATTATCGGCGGCGGCCAGGGTGCGATAAGTATCTTCACTGAAGTCCTGGTGTCCAGGTGTGTCTAATAAATTTATCTGACAGTCCCGGTATTCAAATTGCAACACTGTGGAAGTAATAGAAATACCCCGTTGTTGCTCCATCGCCATCCAGTCAGAGGTCGCTTTGCGCTGTGCCCGTCGCGCCTTAACCGCCCCAGCTTCGTGAATAGCACCTCCGTACAGGAGTAGCTTTTCTGTTAGTGTAGTTTTACCCGCATCAGGGTGAGAAATAATCGCAAAGTTGCGGCGAAGTTCAACTGCTTGAATAAGTTCAGACTGAAGTTCAGTAGACATAAGTGTATTTGTTGGTTTGCTAGCTTAATTTTTTTTGACTCTAGTAAGTCTTTTAATCTTAAGATAACGATGCTCGTGATAGGGTCGTAATATAACCAACAATCTGACCAAATAGGAGAAAGCAATGTACGACACAGATAAGCGAAAGCTTCTATCCGCCTTGTCTCATGGAGCCATTTTTTTCAGCACAGCAGTGGTATCTGTAGGTATACCTATCGCCATACTGTTCGTATCTGATGATCCTGTTGTTAAAGAAAACGCCAAAGAATCCATTAATTTCCACTTCAACGTCTGGCTTTATGGAGGCATTCTGGGAGCGCTGTTTTTTCTATTCGGTTGGTTAGTGTTACCTCTATTATTGCTCGGGCCATTAGCCGGTCTGGGATATCTATTGCACTGGGGATTAACAATTTGGGCACTCATCAAAGTTTTCAACAATCCTGATATACCCTTCCGTTATCCCTATATTTTCCGAGTTTTTTAACACAGATTATGGTTATGGGCATTGGGTATGGGGCATTAGGCATTGGTAATGGTCAGTTATTTTCTATTAAGCTGTTGAGCATTGAGTTTGCACACAACCAATCGCCAGGATTTTGCCAACAGTGGGTTTTACGATTTTGAATTTTGAATTGCTTACTATGTTGTTTTTTTTCCAGCCCGTCGGATAGATGCAACCAAGCTGTAGAATACAAAATTGCCCCACAACTTGATTAAGAGTAGGGCAAAGGACAGTTAAGCACTGTTTGTAGTCTGTCTGACGGCAGGAAAATTTTAGCCTGCTTTTGTGACGCTTTGTTTTGTGTCCATTTGCGTTGTTTTTCTTCATAAAATTTTATGTTTCCTATACATCGCCCCCGTCGTCTGCGTACTCATCCTCAACTGCGCCGGATGGTTCGTGAAACTGTTTTAACAACAAGCAATTTAATTTACCCACTATTTGCTGTACCGGGTGAGGGAATCGCTAACGAAGTAAAATCGATGCCCGGAGTCTACCAACTTTCGGTAGATAAAATTGTGGAAGAGGCAAAAGAAGTTTACGACTTAGGAATTCCTTCTATTATTTTATTTGGGATTCCGGCTGATAAAGATGTGGATGCCACTGGCGCTTGGCATGATTGCGGTATCGTCCAAAAAGCTGCGACTGCGGTAAAAGCAGCAGTGCCAGATTTGATTGTAATTGCTGATACTTGTTTATGTGAGTACACCAGTCACGGTCATTGTGGTTATTTACAAACTGGTGATTTAACAGGACGAGTTTTAAATGATCCAACTCTGGAATTGTTGAAAAAAACAGCAGTTTCGCAAGCGAAAGCCGGTGCCGATATCATTGCGCCTTCTGGAATGATGGATGGCTTTGTCCAGGCAATTCGTCAGGGTTTGGATGAAGCCGGATTTCAAGATACGCCGATTTTGTCTTATGCTGCTAAGTATGCTTCGGGTTATTATGGGCCATTTCGGGATGCAGCAGACTCGACACCGCAATTTGGGGACAGAAGAACTTACCAAATGGACCCAGGTAACGCCCGCGAAGCGATTAAAGAAATTGAACTGGATATCGCTGAAGGTGCGGATATGCTCATGGTTAAGCCAGCCTTGGCATACATGGATATTATCTGGCGGGTGAAGGAAGCGAGTAATTTACCAGTTGCGGCTTACAATGTTTCTGGTGAGTATGCGATGGTAAAAGCTGCGGCTCTCAATGGTTGGATTGATGAGGAGCGCGTGGTTATGGAAACTTTAACTGGGTTTAAACGAGCTGGGGCAGATTTGATTTTGACCTACCATGCCAAAGATGCGGCGCGATGGTTAAAGTAGTGACAAACGCCAGCTAACCTTACAAGCGGGTAAAACTTTGGTTGAGAGGCGGGGTGGACACCCTGAACATCTGCTGCAAGATGCACCAATGGATTTATTGGAACGCTCAAACCGTAAGAAAGCGATCGCTCAATATCTCAACAAGCGCCACCTATGACTTGCTATCCGCTTCTACTCGTGGATAGCAGGTTCTTATTCATTCTCAAACATCCTCCTCCTTTCCCGACTGTTGAACCTCCTCAAGCCCCTATTACGGTTCCTAACGCAATCACAGTCGAACAGTTCGAGGACGTTTCTCAAGACTCCAGTTTATTACGTACATGAACGTTACACAGTTTTAAAGACTCGCAGATGGGTTGAGACGTTTCCAGCCACAGGACAGTAAATGTAAAAATAGCAGTCAAATTAGCAATTCCACATAAATAATCATTCTCACCTTGAGTGCCAAAGTGCGTAGGCGTAGCCCGCCGCAGGCATCGCTCAACTAAATTGTGTGCCAAAAACATTTATTCCGCTAAGGTGTCGAGGCGCTGATCAAAGAGCATGAAGATTGATCCACAAAGAAGACCCCTGCTTTGCACCAGAGGTCTTTGCGTTTAACAACGTTGTAAAATTCATTAGCAACGTAAAACGCTGATATGGTTAATTAGTGGCTTCTGTGCCGTAAATGCAAAAATAGCAACCCAATTGCCAATTCCAGACATGTTACTCCTATACCTAAAATGCGTAGGCGCAGCCCGCCGCAGGCATCGCCAACATTTAGGTGCAGACCTAGAAATCTAATGCTGCGACAAAAACTTCATCATATACAAGGTTTTAGGAGAACTTTTCCCAAGATTGGGCAACTAATTGGCTCAACCAGCGACGTTGTTGCTGATCCAGCAGTGGATCATCTGCTAGCAACTGAGCGGTTAATTCTTCCAAAGATTGACCCTGAGCGCGGACAATTTTAATTACTCCAGCGATCGCACTAGCAACTAGTTCTTCATCAATCGGCTGTTGTCGCAGAGCAACAATTTCCTGGGGACTGTCTGGAATGGGATAATTCATGGCGTGGGTTTACAGAAATACAAAATGAACAATAAATTTGACAAATTCTTAAAATTTCTTCACTGAATCTTTACGAAAGTAATAGGGCGGAGTTTACCTTACTTTGTGCCTTCATAAAATCTGTCTTAGTAAGTAGATTGATCGGAGATGTCAGGAAACGATGAGAGAAATTCTTTATTTAGAAGTTCCAACTTCGGATATAGCAACTGTGCGTAGCTGGTTACAAACAGAGTTTGAACCCGGAAATGGAGAAAAAGTGCTTACCTCGGAAGGCTTTCGCCTCAAAATCCCCACTGCAACTACAACTGCTACCGGGACTATTTCCGAAAACTTACCTGCGGAACTTTCGGTATTTGTTTGGTCGGTGCAACGAACTACTTATCTGAAAGTGTTTCGTTGGGCAGAACAACCCTTTCCCCAAGAGGGGCAAATCCTGCAACGCCTAACCAAAGAAATCAGAAGCCGTTTTCCACATCATTACCCAGAACCGCCAGCAATTGATTTATCTAAGCAATCAATTTTTGCAGCACTAGGCTCTGCTTACCCCCTCACCGTCAAGTATTTTCAGAAAATGCCTAACGGTGAATATGATCTAACGCGTGCCTACTGGTGGGAACAACGATGGCGCGAAGGGGTACGGAATCCGCAGCAGCCTCGTCAGGTGGTGTTTTCTAGTCAAGGGGACTGGGGACTGGGGACTGG
>NZ_CAXTNE010000048.1:15604-34952 GCF_964245445.1 uncultured Nostoc sp. | reverse complement strand
CAGGGGGAGCAGAGGGGGGAAAGAGGTAAATTCTCATTCTCCCCCTTGCACCCTGCCCCTCTGCCTCTTTGCCCCATACCCAATGTTCAAGTTTAATGTTGAAGTTCCAAACCTGCTTCTGCATCCAGCAGCCACCAAAGTTCTCCTTGGGGCCGAATTAAGCGGGATGGGTAAGTGAAGTCATCAGCTACAGGTGCAAAGACTTGCGCCAAAGCTGGTCTTTTATTAGCACCAGCAACCAGAAAAATCACGCTGCGAGCAGAGTTGATGAAGGGATATGTGAAAGTTATCCGGGGATTTGCGTCTTTGTTACCCACGGTAACTAGGCGATCGCGTACTTTCAGAGCCTCTGTGTGGGGAAACAAAGATGCGGTATGTGCATCATCACCCATTCCTAGTAATACTACATCCAACGAGGGAAACTCCACCCCAGAAGAATTGAAAAATTCTTTAAGCTGTTGTTCATACTTAGCAGCAGCCAGTTCTGGATTGATTTCCAAAGTTGGTACGGGGTGAATGTTAGCTGCTGGGATATCAACATGATCTAGCCACGCTCGACGCGTCATCAGTTCATTGCTATCGGGGTGATCTGGTGGTACGTAACGCTCATCCCCCCAGAATATATGAATTTTATCCCAAGGCAGTTTTTGATTAGCAATCGCTTCGTATAAGGGTTTAGGTGTACTGCCGCCAGATAAGGCGATGCTAAACTGCCCTCGCTGCTCAATGGCAGTTTCTAACTTGGACAGAATTAATTCTAGCGCTCGTGCAACCAACGCTTGCTTATCCGGTAGAACTTCAACGGTTTTGTTCATGGCTTCATTATTATATTGCTGGCTTCTGGCAATACAATACCGAACTTCTTACAATTCTCCTTTTTAACTTTTGAAACATTTAACATCGTAGATTAGGCAGGCTGGAAAAACGTAGAGGCTTATCACCTTCAACGGTAGGTTGTCAGTAGTCGGTTGTACTAATTACTAACGACTCTCATGGTTATTTTTATTTACATCCAGTTACTTGATACTTTGTTAATTAACGCCACAGAGGATACATTTATTAATTCTTATTAAAAATTAATAAAACTAATTAATCACAAACAGTGATTCCCAGTCAGCGATCGCTTCGCGTTGGGCGATTAACAATTCCTGAATTCCTTTTTGGGCGACATCTAGCAGTTGATTCAGCTGAGTCCGGCTAAAGCTGCCTTCTTCGGCTGTTCCCTGGACTTCAATGATTCCCAGGCGGTGATTCATCACCACGTTAAAATCTACTGTTGCAGCTACATCTTCGATATAATTCAGATCCAAAAATGGCTCTCCCTCCAATAATCCTACGGAAACAGCTGCTACCTGTACACAGAGAGGCGATCGCTCCAACACACCCTCTTGCAACAATTTAGAAATCGCATGAGCCAACGCCACAAACGAGCCTGTAATGGCTGTTGTCCGAGTTCCAGCGTCTGCTTGCAACACATCAGCGTCCACAGTCAGCGTGTGTTCTCCCAACGCCTCAAAATCCACTGCTGCGCGTAAACTGCGGCCAATGAGACGTTGAATTTCTTGTGTCCGTCCAGATAATTTTAATAATTCTCTTTCTTGGCGTTTTTGAGTAGCAGATGGTAGCATCCGGTACTCAGCAGTTAACCAGCCTTTACCAGTTCCTTCGAGAAACTTCGGAACTCCTTTATTAACGCTAACAGTACAAAGTACTTGAGTATCACCGCATCTTGCGAGAACAGAACCGGGGGCAAAGCGGGTAAAATTGGGGTGAAAGCTGATCGGACGTAGTTCGTAAGCAAGACGACCGTCAGGACGCTGCCAAGCCATTGGAGTTGCCTCAAGTTTTACAATACTGCCTTAAGATTACCTTAGTGTTATTGGGCATTTGTCATTTGTCATTTGTCATTTGCCCCCTACCCTCTTCTAAGGAATTCAAAGCAGAGTCAAAATATTTTGCTGCACCATATCTGGTGACTGGTCGCCGTTGATGGTCAACAAGCAGCGACGACGATCGTAATATTCTAGGATGGGAATGGTGCGATCGTAGAATAATTCTACACGGCGTTGCACGATTTCTGGTTGGTCATCTGGTAGCGATCGCCCCAAGGATCGGCTAACCATAACAGCTTCTGGGACTTGGAGATAAATTGCCCAATCTAGCTTTTGCTCTAAATTATCCAATAAAAAATCTAATTCTTCAGCTTGGAAGGCGGTACGGGGATAGCCTTCCAACACCCAATCGCAGTTAATATCTGATTGTCTGAGGCGAATTCGGATCAATTCAACGATCATTTCGTCTGGAACTAACTCTCCTTTTTGTATGTAGGGTCGTGCGTGGTAACCTAGTTCACTCAGGCTAGCGTAAACCGAAAGAGAAGTCCGGGGGTCAGCTTCTGACCATTGCAATTCCGGGAGGAGCTTATCGCCAGATATCGCTTCCCGTAAAATCTCACCAGTAGAAATCAAAGGAATATCAAAGTATCTACAAAGCCTTTGTGCTTGAGTGCTTTTACCCGATCCTGAACCTCCCAGAATCACCAATCTCACAACAATTTCTCCTCATCCTGTCAAATTTACTACTTGCTAAGTCTGTTTTACCCAAACAATTAAGAAATCTAACATTTAGCTATTTTCAGACGTTCTACTTAGCTTTTTTAAATAATTGGAACTCTAACTCTAACGTTTTCATTTTTACAACTCATTTCCGAGAAAAGACGAAAATTTAAATCCAAAGAACTCTTGACTTCAGCACAAACCTAGTGTTTGACTAAGAATGCAATTTGCCAAATTCACCACAACTGTAAAAAACAGATAGATTATATAGGCAGATTTGTAATAAGTACCGCCAGCACAAAAATTTGATTTATTGTAATTTTTTGAACTTTACCCTATGGTTGCCCAGTTAGAAACTCCAAGTATAAATTCACCCCTTAACTTACCATATCCAGTGGAAGGACTAGTGCAAGTTTTCACTAGCTCCCATCGCAACTTTTTTACGAGCGTTATGGCTCAAGCACTGAGAATAGCTGGACAAGGAACACCAGTATTAATAGTGCAGTTTCTCAAAGGGGGTATTCGTCAAGGACAGGATCGACCTATACAACTAGGACAAAATTTAGATTGGATTCGCTGTGATTTGCCTCGTTGTATTGATACACCACATTTAGACGATACTGAAAATCAAGCTTTACAAAAGCTGTGGCAGTATACACAACAAATAGTATGTAAGAGTAAGTATTCTCTCGTTGTCTTAGATGAGTTAAGTTTAGCGATTAACTTTGGTTTAATTCCTGAAACAGAAGTTTTAGCGTTTCTGGCAAAACGCCCTCCCCACGTCGATATCATTCTCACAGGGCCAGAGATGCCAAAATCTCTTCTCGATGTAGCAGATCAAATTACAGAGATCCGTCGCAGTTATCGACCTTAAATAAAATGCTCAATTCAGGATATCCTAGTAATTCGGTTTGAATTAGCTGTGAAGTTGTGATTAAAAACGATATCTGGATTACTGAAATGGCTCAAAAGGGTTTAATTTCGCCCTTTGAGCCAAGTTTAATCCGAAAAGTACAAAAAGATGAGTCTGTAGCGATCCAACCTGTAATTAGCTACGGTTTGTCTTCTTATGGCTATGATATACGCCTTTCTCCGGCTGAGTTCCGCATTTTTCGCCACATTCCCGGAACTGTAGTTGATCCCAAAAACTTTAATCCTCAGAATCTGGAGCCAATACCACTGCACACAGATGCTAATGCCAGTTACTATATACTACCTGCTCACTCCTATGGTCTGGGCGTTGCTCTAGAAAGATTGGAGGTTCCAGGTAATATCACTGTGATTTGCATTGGTAAATCTACTTATGCAAGATGTGGTATTATAGCAAACGTAACTCCTGCTGAAGCTGCCTGGCGTGGTCATTTAACTTTAGAATTTTCCAATTCTTCTAGTGCTGACTGTAGCATCTACGTGAATGAAGGGGTAGTGAAGTTGCTATTTTTAGAAGGCGAACCCTGCGCCATCAGTTACCATGCTGGTCAGGGACAATATCAGGATCAGGCTGAGATTGTGACGCTGGCCAAGGTATGCTGATAATTTGGTTTGAATTAGCTGTGGTGTGAACTTGTGATTAAGAACGATAATTGGATTACTGAAATGGCTCAAAAGGGTATGATTTCTCCCTTTGAGCAAAGTTTAATCCGAAAAGTGCAAAAAGATAGAGATTCAGGGGCACGACCTGTAATTAGCTATGGTCTTTCTTCCTATGGCTACGATATTCGTCTTTCCTCGGCTGAGTTCCGGATTTTTCGCCACATTCCTGGAACTATAGTTGATCCCAAAAACTTTAATCCTCAGAATTTGGAACCAACACGGCTCCACACAGATGGTAATGACAGTTACTTTATCTTACCTGCTCACTCCTACGGTCTGGGGGTTGCCCTAGAAAGGCTCGATGTTCCAGGTAATATCACTGTGCTTTGCATTGGTAAATCTACTTATGCTAGGTGTGGTATTATAGCAAATTTAACACCTGCTGAGGCTGCATGGCGAGGTCATCTTACATTGGAATTTTCCAATTCTTCCAGTGCAGACTGTCGCATTTATGCCAATGAAGGGGTCGTGCAATTGCTATTTTTAGAAGGTGAACCTTGCGATATCAGTTACGAAACTCGCAAGGGGAAATATCAGGATCAGGCTGAAATTGTGACACTAGCTCGTGTATAGTCTAGATAATACGCAAGTTTACACATTTGCTGTAATTCCTGTCGAGCCAAAACCGCCATTTCCTCTAGATGTAAGACTGAGGCTATTAACTTCTTCAACATCAACCCGAACAACAGGTGTAATAACCATTTGAGCGATTTTCATTCCTTTTGTGACTTGAAAAGAACTTTTGCCATGATTGATTAAAATTACACCTATTTCTCCTCGATAACCTTCGTCTACCGTACCTGGAGTATTTAAAACAGTAATTTGATATTTAAGAGCTAGACCGCTTCTAGGGCGAATTTGAGCTTCTGTTCCTTGAGGCAACTCTATTGAAATCCCAGTATGTATTAGCCTACTTTCTCCAGAAGGAAGTTCTAATTCGTCTATTGATACTAAATCTAGCCCTGCATCATTTGGATGTTCATATTTAGGGATAATTGCTGATTCATGTAATTTTAGTATTTTTAGTAACTTCATTATATCTTCTTTATATTTGCTTATTTCTTCTCTGAATATCATTAACTAATTGTACTATTAATGCGCCAGTGAAGCCAACCGTCGCTTTATCTGCAAAAAAATTAGCTGCGGAGTACCAAGTTGTCTGTTTTAACTTGTTTTGATTGTTATAGAGATATCCTGCTAAGGACGAACTAGCTATTATGAATATTCCATAAATAATATATGGAAATAAAAAAGCAAACTTATTATTTTTATTTTTATATTTATCTCTTAAATCCTGAAAATCTTTAGAGTTTTTTAATTGAATCTGTAAGGATTCTTTATAATTTCTAAATCTCTCATTTAGCCATTCATTTTCGTGATCAGTAAGTCCGACTTTGTTTAAAATATCTGGCCTTCCAGGTCGATTATCATGCTGCTCAGGATCACATTTTGATCTGACAAATTGAAACATTATAGATGTAAAAGTAGTTTCTCCTGGAGTTAGATTTATGTCTTTTTCAGTATGGTTATGTAAAGTTATTACAGAAACTCCCATATACCCAGGATCTAGAGTAGTACCAATATGACCAATACCTTCTGAAACTAATTTAACTTTTGAATGGTAAGTTCCAGCTATTCCTTCAGAAACCCAAATCGCTTCATTTGTTACGATCAGTACAGAAGCTCTGCCAGGAATAATTACTTGATTAAGACTAGCATTATAAATGCTAGTATAAGTATCGGTATTTTTGTTTGGAATCTTCCACGCAAGATGACTAGCTGTTAAATTATAACTTGCACCTTTCAGGTTATCTTTCTTAAAAGGAAATATTAAAATATTTCCTTTTACTAATTCCTTTTGAATATCAATATTACTCAGTGCAGTCATAATATTTTTTTTGATAAATTATATAATTTTTTTACAACTAATTTTTAAGGTGCTAATCCCGCCTTACCTAAACACTGCTTTTCATACCATTGTGCGATCGCCCTAAATCAAACCCAAAATTCAGTGCGCCTTAGGTAGCTTACCGTAGGTATCGCTTTATCTAACCACAAATTCTGTCAACTTTCCCATATAAAAAGGCTAAGGTGTCAAGATCTTGCTTATAAATTAAGGTGCTAACCTTGCCTTACCTAAACGCTGCTTTTCATACCATTGTGCGATCGCGCTAAATCATAGCCAAAAATCGGAGTGCGATCGCTTGCTTTATCCCACTGCAAATTCTGTCAGCTTTCGCATATAAGGAGGTTGATAAGCCAGCACGATATCCTGCTTTGGAATACCATACTCTACTAATTCATTAGCCACGCCAACCTCAGTCCCATCATATTGAATCCAAATCTTATGATCTCGAATATCTAGATAAATTAAACAGCCATAAACCCGACGACGATTTTCCCAACCCGTATTCACAACTTGATAATGATCCTGCTGCATATCAAAAATAGTTTGTCGTTCGATTTCACCATAGGCAGGTTTAATCTGAGCGTGACTTGTCAGAACTCGCTGGATGATTTGTCGATACTCAGCTAGTTTATCCATTGTACAATTACCTCATTTTCCGGGTCAAATACTAGTAGTTTCAAGTGATATTCGTGAATACTCAGTTGTGGCAATTGCCGTGAGAAAAAATCTTCATAAGTTGCTAGTGGAACTGCTAAATAGAGAATTCGCTCTGGTTCTTTCAGTTTTAGCGCTACTCAATAATTTAAAGATTGTCCCAAAGCTGTATGAAACTCATAAATCGCAGAAGGAGCAATAAAACTTTTAATTTCTACAGCAATTCGTTCGTCTTGCTTTTGGGCAGCAATTAACCGTTCTGCACCCAAATCAATTTGCAATTGTCCATCTGCTAAGTCAATAGACAGTGGATCGTGTGTAATTGTCCGCCATTCAGCAATGAGCGATGAGGATGAATATCGCTTTGTTCGATACTGCGCGACGGGTAAATTATCACTACTTGCCAGTCGCTAAACTTAGCACGATTGCGGTAGAAATATAACGAAGATTCAGCCCATACTCTCTCATAAAGTTGTTCATCTGTCTTGGAAAGTTGCTCTACTTGGGGAGACCCCAAGACCGCACTTTCCGCTTTCTGGAACTGTACCTCGCAAAAATATACAACTCCAGCACCATCGCTTTCAGGTGGTAGAAATACTCCGTCAATTTCAAATTTCGGTTCTTTGACAGCGACAGAATCAAAACGATAACTATCTGCATTGGTTGGAGGATTTGCCACTAGTTCAAACAGCAAACTGGGAGACTGTTGAAAAAGTTTGTAAAATATTGAATCTCGACGCATGAAAGCATTTTACAAATTTTTTATAAGAAGAATTCAGAACTCAGGAGCAAAGCCAGAGACGCTCTGCCAAGGCGTCAGAATTCAGTATGAATTGCCCCAAAATATGATTATGGTGCTAATCTTGCCTTACCTAGACGCTGCTTTTCATACCATTGCGCGATCGCAGGTGCCCAATCTTCAAAATGGGGCCACATCATTTCACACAACTTTTGAATTTCAAGTTGAGCATCTTTCTTATTTCTCAGGTCACAAAAATGCAAGAAAGACCTTAAATTGAAACTAACTACAAAATGCTGGCGATAATCAAAAGGTACTTTACCTCTTGCGTGTTCTTCAGACATTCCACCCTCAAAATCAGCTTTATATCGTTTAGCTGCTTCTAGACACCACTGCAAATCTGCTGCTCGTTGCTCTGGTGAATAATGGTATTTTTTGCCTTGTCTATCAGTGTAATAACCAACGGGACGTAAGTAAAAAACATCTTCTATGTCTTTCTTAGCTTCTACTACGTCAATAAATTGGTTGCCTGTGTACCTAAAAGACTGAACATCAAATGATACTCCTACACGATGAGTACGAGCCTGCTGCATCACACTGTGAGGAAAGTAGCCACAGTTAAAAACAATCTGGGGATGCTCTAGAGGCCCATAGTGTCCCCTCTCACCCGCTAAAAGTCGCTTAACAATAACTTCGCCGCTTTGCGACTCCGAGGGCCAAGAGTCGCGCTCATCAAACACGAACCCATCGGTATAGTCTTGGTGCATCGCGGCATAAATCACCTGCTGCGGGTTTGGCGTTTTGGCAATAACCTCTACTCGAAATCGATGCATTAGTTTTTGGGGAATGGATTAGTGACTGAGATTGCTTACGCAGAAGCAGCGGAGCCTGTTTGTTATACATAGCTTTGAACTCGATCCATGATCATATCTCTGGCTGGAACTTCTACTTGAGCAGATTAAGATACTTTACAAAAATTAATAATTTTGTTACAGTTATTTACATAAAGAGAAGACGGGGAAAAATCCATGCGTACAAACACTGCTATAATTGATGACCAAGGCAAACTGAACAACTTTGCGATCGAGCCAAGGGTTTATATAGATGAGCAAGGCGATCGCACTGGTTTCACTTCCTATGCAGAAATGCTCAACGGTCGTTTAGCAATGATTGGTTTTGTCTCTCTAATAGCATTAGAAGTATTGACAGGACACGGTATCGTTGGTGTTTTGTCAAGTCTGTAAAAACTTATTTCTATAACTTAATTCTCAACAAATATAAGAGACGGGAAATTTCCCGTCTCTTAATTTATGGAAAACTTAGTGCTAGAGTAAAAATATACTGATAGCAAAAGCCGCTATTAGCGTAAAAATATTGGGTGAACTATGGCTTTAACTGCTTCAACTATGTTGCCATTAGGCACAAAAGCACCAGATTTTAATCTACCGGAAGTGGTATCTGGAAAGGCAACTTCACTTTCGACCTTCGCAGATAAAAAAGCGTTGTTGGTAATGTTTATTTGTCGGCATTGCCCATTTGTAAAGCACGTTCAACAAGAATTAGTGCAGTTAGGAAAAGATTATTTTACAAGTGATTTAGCGATCATTGCCATCAGTGCTAACGATGCAAAAAATTACCCAGATGATGCGCCAGAGTCGTTACAAGCATTTGCAACAGAACAAGGGTTTAATTTTACCTTATGTTACGACGAGAGCCAGGAAACAGCAAAGGCTTACACCGCAGCTTGCACACCTGATTTTTTTGTATTTGATGAGCAACGGCAACTTATTTATCGGGGACAATTAGATGATAGCCGCCCCAGTAATGGTAAACCCGTAACAGGCGCAGATTTACGGAAAGCCATTGAAGCAGTGTTGGCGGGTAAACCTGTTACAAGCGACCAAAAGCCGAGTGTTGGTTGCAATATTAAATGGAAACCTGGAAACCAACCCAGTTATTTTGGTTAAAAGGGATTTGGGAATGGGGAATTGGGCATTAGGCATTGGGCATTAGTCATTCTTTTCCCCCTACTCCCTACTCCCCATAACCATCAATGTTTAATTTCCAAATTCAGTATGTAGCATCCTAATTGAACTTTTTCTGCCCACAATTCATATTCCAGACGCAAATGTTCTGGCAAGGGATGTCCGTTGAGAATTAGGCTACTAGTAAAATTTCGTAAACGAATAGGATTGTTAGGTTGCAACGACTCAGTTGGCAACCAATAGCGACTAATGCCATAAACGCCCCGTTCCCAAAAGTGACGGTAACTCACTTGAGCGTTACCTTGCATAGTCATGATGACTCTGTAAGGGGAAATCTCCAGCCACAAAATTCTAGGACTATTAGGGGCGTAAGCTTTGCTCTTACTTTGAGGAAGTGTATCCTCTGGACTTACGACACTCTCTACTTCACAGTTAATTAGAGGTGGTGCGGTCAGCAGCAAATGGAATCTATCAGTATCTTTTTGATACAATGTCGCGGCAGTTTCCACAACAGACCAGATTGGTAGGTCAGTGGAAATAAGTGATAAGCACACGGGCTTGCGGTGATGGGTCAGCATGGGAGCGATAAGGGCTAAAAGCTATTGAACAAAGTGAAATGAACACTCTAGCTGTCTAATAGGTCAGGGTAAGAAACTAAATAGTAAACAGGCTTAATATTAATGAATCCGCTGATTTGTTAAGCTACACAAATTCCAATAGAAACTGGTAGAATGTCAGCTTAAACAGCAAAAACGGTACTTTCTCTAGAGAGAGCTAATTCGTAAGTAAAGCTTGTAAATATTCTAAGGCTATAGCCTCAAAACAGTGGGAGTCGTTTTAGATGTTAAGAAACCTTCTTGAGGGAAACTCGCCGTATATTTGAGTAAGTTTCATAGAGTAAAAAGCAATAGGATACTAGGCAGGAAGTCACTAGCAGCGATTTTGTTTGTTGCTGCTGAACCTCCGGTGTATTCCAAAGCCAGTGTATCCTAATGTCCCCTTCTGTTATAACCGTAGAAACTCACGAAGACCTTTGTCACAAGTTAATTATTCAACGACCCCCTTTTGGCTGTCTTTACGGGGTCATATCTGGGTGGTTGGGGATCTTCACTATCGTCTAATGTTGGGCGCTCTAACCGAAGGTGAAACCGAAATTTTGTAACTTCTCTTAAAAGAAGAATCCCGCAGCACTGCTAGTTGTTTTCAAGCTCGACAAAAGGACTTTTCAAATATCCTCAAAACTTTATCGAATTCCTGTAATTTTGAGTATTTGTACTGAATTAGGTATATTTTGCAAAAATTAACGCTTTGAAATTTGTTACCCCAGATGAATCGCACTAAGTTCTGGGCTGCATGTAATACTCATGAAGCGATGACGCGACAAGCGAATAAAACAATCAAGCAAATATTTTATCCCGGTTATGGGGTGCATCAAAATCAATCAGTGGTCCTTTTGGAACGATGCGAGTTGGGTTAACTTGGGGATGGCTTCTGTAATAATGCCGTTTGATGTGGTCAAGATTGCAAGTTTCTTTAACTCCCGGCAGTTGGTAAAGTTCTTTAAGATAATTCCACAGATTCGGATAATCTACAATTCTGCGTAAGTTGCATTTGAAATGCACATAATAAACTACATCGAAACGAAACAGAGTAGTGAACATACACCAGTCCGCCTCAGTGATTTGATTTTTGCAAAGATAGCGTTGATTTCCCAATACTTTTTCCCAGTAGTCGAGAGCGGTGAATAATTCCGTTACTGCTTCATCATAAGCCGACTGAGTGGTAGCAAATCCTGCCCGGTAGACACCGTTATTTATTGGTTGATAAATCGTATCAATCGTCTCGTCAATTACTTTTTGTAAATGTTCTGGATAAAAGTTGATATCTTGTTTAGCGAAAGCATTAAATTCTGTATCAAACATCCGAATGATTTCGCGGGATTCATTATTGACAATTGTCCCATTTTGGATATCCCATAAAACTGGAACTGTCACCCGACCGCTATAGTTAGGGTCAGCTTTTAGATAAAGTTGCCAAAGATATTGAGTCCCGTTGACTGTATCGGGAATGCACCCCGGTTCATGGCCAAATTCCCAGCTATTTTGATCGATTTCTGCGGCAACGACTGATAACCCAATGACATCTTGGAGTCCTTTCAATTGGCGGATAATAGCGGTGCGACACGCCCAAGGGCAAGCCCAAGAAATATACAGATGATAGCGCCCTGCTTCAGCTTTCAAGCCACTAGAACCATCAGCTGTAATGTGGTTGCGGAAAGTAGTTGATGGACGGATAAATTTACCTTCTGAGTCTTCTTGATCCCTTTGAGATATCCACTGACCATCCTTAAGAATTCCCAAACCCATAATGATCTCCTTAGTTATTAGTCAACAGTCAAAATCTAAAACTTTTGACTTTTGACCCCTTCGGGGTGACGCTGCAAGCTCGCTAACGCCAGTCGCTCATGGGGGAACCCCCCTTGGCGCTAGCCTCTCCCTTTGGGAGAAGACTGCGCTAGCTCACTTTTGACTATTCAGCGTTGAGGATTTTTGGTACTTTGAAAAATTCGCCTTCCTGTTCAGGTGCACTGTTGAGGATGCTTTCTCGGTCAGGATAGGGTTGCAATTTATCCTCTCGTGTGATGTTGCTAACATCAATTGCCCGCGTTGTTGGGGGTACATTACTAACATCAAGTTCATCCAACTGTTGAATATAATCCAGAATACTTCCTAACTGAGTAGTGAATTGTTCTTCTTCTTCGGGAGTTAATTCTAAACGAGCAAGATTAGCTACTTTATGAACTTGTTCTTGGTCAATCATAAATTGTCATTTGTCATTGGTCATTTGTCATTGGTCATTGGTCATTAGTCCTTAGCAAATGACAAAGAACTAATGACTAATGACTAAAAGAATACGTCAATTTGCGATCGCCCGGTGGTTTTCAACCAGTTTTGAGCTTCAATGTAGTTATTGGGAGCCATGCGAATAGCTCGAATCCAATAGTCTGCTGCTTGGTCAAAGAGTGCTTCGCCAGCCTCGTTATCTCCAGCTTCTTTCTCTTTTTCGCCTTGGTAGTGATAAATCACAGCGATATTGTTCAAAGCTTGGGGCATACGTGGGTTTAACTCAATTGCCTGGTGATACAGTTCTAAAGCTTTGTTGTGGTCGCCGTTGCTGGCATAGATTAGCCCCATATTGTAGAGAATATAGCCGCGATCGTTGGTATCTTCCTCTAGTGTTAGAGCTTCTTCATAATATTCCAATGCTTCAGCATATTCCCCTTCTGCTTGGGCTGACATGCCATCTCGATAATAAACAAACGCTTCTTTAGCTTTTTTGTTGGTTGGCAGGATCTTCAGAATGATATCCGCCATCACTGTAAAGGATTTGTCAACAAAATTATCGTTCTTTTGTGTTCTTGGCATAGTAGTCTCTGGGGATTGGAGATTGGGGATTGGGGACTGGGTATTAGGTATTGGAAATCTTCCCTCTTCGTTTAATCCCCAGTCCACTCAATAGTTAATTTAACTGATTTGTGGGGGCATTCTTCTCACTGAGTGGAATGATGCACTCTGGACTATTATGGCGAGAGTTGTTTACTAAAGTGCTAACTGGATACGCAGTCATTGCTGGTGCTGGATAGGGACGCAATAGCTGCTGTAGGGTTTGGGGCGTTTGCACTTGGGAATCTAGCCATAAATCGTAATCTTCTGGCTCTAGAATCACTGGCATCCGCTCGTGGATAGGTTGGAGTAATTCGTTAGCTGCCGTTGTCAAAATTGTACAAGAGATTATTTCTTCGTTAGCAGGCGATCGCCATTTCTCCCACAAACCTGCAAAGGCGAAGGGTTGCCCATCTTGAAGGCGAAAATAAAATGGCTGCTTTTTACCTTGTTGCCGTTGCCACTCATAAAAGCCATCAGCTATCACTAAACAGCGTCGATGCTTAAAAGCCGAACGAAAAGAAGGTTTTTCGGCAACAGTTTCAGCCCTAGCGTTAATTAGCTTTGCCCCCATCGCTGCATCTTTCGCCCATGACGGAATTAATCCCCAATACAACTGCTTAAATTCACGCTTTTCGCTTTCGGGGTTTTGTAACACTGTTGCCACCATTTGCGTCGGTGCGATATTATATCCGCCTGCTAAATCCAGAACTGGCTCGACATGGAAAACTTGAGCTAAAGCTTCTGCTGACTGATTTAAAGTAAATCTTCCACACATAGTTTTATTCTCGACCACTGACTAAATTAAACATGTCAATCTAGAAATGAATAATGTTTTTTATTTTTTCAGATAATTTTATTTAGTACTTCTAAGCGAAATCTTCAAAAAAATCATCCGGTTTTGGGAAAATATTTTGGTAAGATATTGTATTTTGAACCTCTAATTATCAACATATTCTTAACTGCATTCTAGCATGGAACTACTGCGTCTGTACGATTTTTTACCTTCTGGTAATGGTTATAAGATACGTCTTTTATTAACACAACTAGGTATGCCTTTTGAGAGGGTAGAGCTTAACATTTTGAAAGGCGAGACTCGAACACCAGAATTTTTAAGTAAAAATCCCAATGGAAAAATACCTGTTATTGAAATCGAGCCAGGTAAATACTTGGCAGAATCAAATGCCATATTGGTATATCTAAGTGAAGGTACAGAATTTCTACCCTACGACCGCTTTTTACGAGCGCAGGTGCTGCAATGGTTATGTTTTGAACAGTATAGCCATGAACCTTATATTGCTACATCAAGATTTTGGATTTCTATTTTAGGTAAAACTGAAAAATATAGTGAAGCTATAAAGCAAAAACGTGAACCAGGTTATACAGCACTTAGCCTGATGGAAAAACACTTAAGTTCTCACACTTTTTTTGTAGGAGAGCGTTACACGATTGCTGATATCGCCTTGTTCGCGTACACTCATGTAGCTGATGAAGGTGGGTTCGATTTAACGCAATTTCCTGCTATCCAAGCTTGGATAGAAAGAGTTAAAGCTCAACCAAGGTATATCAGTATTACACAAGCATAAAAACTCGATTTTGCTTTTTTTTGTGTCTCTCGTTTCTTGGCTTTGCTAGAGGATATATTGGGTGGGACATTGCCTCACATTCAGCAGGAGGCAGAGTCTTCCAATAAGGTTATTACTAAGCAGCTACTAGTAGTCTGTATCAATTTCTATCAGCTTTTGCCGAGAGGACAAACCTGATTTTATTCTGATATCAGATTTGGCTACATTAAATTTCTTTGCTAATAGTTTAATTAACTCTTCATTAGCTTTACCATCAACTGGGGGCGATTTTAAATACACAGTCAAACTGCCATCAGGTTGTTCTTCTATTTTTTGCTGTTTTGAATTAGGTTTAACCTTGACTTTTTTTTGCATAACCTATTTTCTGTAATTGTCGCAGCCACAACCAACCTAATACAGAACCCAATACATAATGAGGAAAATCCCACCAAACAAAGGTAGTACCAAGTAACAATTTGCCTATCAAGGTGGCACGAATCTCCTCTAATAGCGGCGGATGCCAAAGTTGCAAGAATTCTAGTATACAGGTGATGACAAAAACCCATATAGGAATTTGGATTATCGCCGCCCGACTTCTGAAAAACCAAAATGCGAACAGACACCAAAATATTTCATAAAATACAGCTGCACCGTAGTCATTAAACCACTGATGGGCAGGCCCATTATAATACTTAAATAAAAAGCCCATCGGTACAACGATGAGCACAGAAAGAATTATAAATATTGTTTGGTTACGGTTTTGACGCATTTTCTACAGACTAAAGACTAAGGAAAATTTTAGCAGCCCGAACGACTGGAAGTCCCGGCTACACAAATGTAGGCGTACCCTTACAATACAAGCAAGCTACGCGTACCGTCTCTTAAGGAAGGGTAGTCCGCCCACGCAGACTAATGTTCTCTTTCTACGTCAACGCATTGTGGGGAGCGCTTGTTAGTCGAATGTTTACTGAACTATTTGTTTGAGGAACTGGCTTGATTTAGAAGATGAATAGCATCTGGCTCAAGTTTAATATCTACAGATTTGATGATATCTTGAAGCTGCTCAACTTTTGTGGCGCTAACAATAGGAGCGGTAATAGTAGGACGCGCAATTAGCCAGGCCAGAGCAATTTGGGTGGGAGTAGCATTATAAATCTTGGCCACTTCATCCAGTGCCTCTAGAATTGCCAAACCACGAGCATTCAAATATTTCTTGACAGAATTACCACGGGCACTAATAGACAGGTCTTTTTCTGAGCGATATTTACCAGAAAGAAAGCCACTGCACAGAGAGGAATAGCTAATCACACCAATTAATTGTTCTTGGGAGATTTGTTGTAGCTCCTGCTCGTACTCAGCTCGGTCGTACAAATTATAACGAGGCTGAAGGCTCTCATAGCGAGGATAACTATGCTGCTGGCTGATTTGCAATGCCTGTATCAAACGCTCTGCACTATAGTTTGAAGCACCAATGAAGCGCACTTTTCCCTGATGAATTAATTCCCCATAAGTTTCTAGGGTTTCTACAAGGGGAGTACTTTCATCATCAATATGTGATTGATACAAATCAATATAATCGGTTTGTAACCTGTGCAATGAGTCTTCAACGGCTTGTTGGATGTGTTTGCGAGAAAGTCCTTTGCCTTTAATACCCATGTCATTGCCAACTTTAGTGGCAATTACCACTTGGTCACGATTGCCACGCTGCTTGAGCCACTTCCCTAAGATGATCTCCGACTCTCCACCCTGATTGCCTATAGCCCATTTGGAATAGACATCAGCAGTGTCAATAAAATTACCTCCAGCCTTGATGAAGTAATCTAAAATCTCAAATGAAGTATTTTCATCAATAGTCCACCCAAACACATTGCCGCCAAAACATAGTCGTGATACTTCTAGCCCGGAACGTCCAAGTTTAAGTCTTTCCATCAACACTGCACTCCTTTATCCTTGTTCAATATTTGACGGCGAATTAATTAGTCCGTGCCTTACCCCATACATGAATGTAGTTGCTCTCCACAGCACGGAGGTTTCGGTGAAAAGTTACAAACTTCTTAACACACCTTGTTTTTTGGTTCTGACTGTGTGATACTTTCGTTTAAATTCAGAAAATACTGTATCTCTATTAATCTACCGTATTTATAAAAATATAAAGATATATTATTTATCCTTTGGATGCAATACGTAATAGGGGCTAATATCTGTGATCCCTTGGAAATTCGAGATTATCTCTAAGGGAAGTAGGCATCTGTTTACGGCTGTCCAAGATGTTAGCTTTGCTGTGAAACCAAAAGAAAAGTTTGTAATTATTGGTTCCTCTGGTTGTGGAAAGAGTAGCCTGCTAAAAGCGATCGCTGGTTTTCAGCCCATCAAATGTAGGTCAATAGCAATACACTTAATTGTCCTTGATCACAACTAAGGTTAAGAACCAATATTGGTATACAATACTGTTCATCTAATAAGACTATTTAAACTCTCTAAAGTACTATTGAGAACAGCACTATCAATTGAGTAGTATCTTGTTTGCCCTTTTTTGTAATTCTTCGCTAAACCTGCTTCCGTCAAAACTTTCAAGTGGTGACAAGAAAGAGATAAGCTAATACCCAACTGCTCGGCAATTTCTGAACAGCTGATTTCGTCAGTATTTAACAGTAAATCTACTAGGCGCAGGCGTGTTGCATCTGAAAGAGCCGTGAAGATTTTAGCGCGGTTTTCGTAATTTATTTTCTCAATCATCCCCATATCATAGCAGGATCTGGAATTTTACTAAAATACTCAAATAATCATTTGACTATTCTGCAAAAATTCTGTTATGCTAATTACTGCAATGGTTAAATAAGTATTTAACTATAATTATCTAGTACTGAAGATTCCTGACGAGATACTACGTTAACAAACATCAACAGCTACTTTGAGTCCTACTTTTACAACATAGCTGAGGCGTGTTGTAATCTTGCTGACGCCGTTAGATGTAATTGCGATCAATTGCCAGATATTGAGCGTGAATTGCACTCCAACTCCACGGGATCTTATCTGTCTGAACTTCTAAACAAGGATGTAAGCAATGAGCACAGGCAATCGTTTTTTCTCTGACCTGA
The DNA here is from genome assembly GCF_964245445.1 of uncultured Nostoc sp. GTDB lineage: Bacteria > Cyanobacteriota > Cyanobacteriia > Cyanobacteriales > Nostocaceae > Nostoc. Next base: position 17,411 of record NZ_CAXTNE010000048.1, on the reverse strand, counting down.
AACAAGTTGAGGCAGAACTGACCTACCTCACCCCTATGGCAGAAAAGCTTGTCAACTATGCCTACGAACCCCCACTAGGGGTTCCCCGCTCCAACGGAAAGTACGAAACACACAAAGTGCCAATCCATAATGCACGGGTAATTTCAGATAAAGTATCCTTAGAGCGCCAAGGCTTCGACTTTGCTGCACATGAAAGTAAAGTCAGTGATTTCTATGATGAAGATGAGATCCGCAGCGTCTATTATCCTGAAGCCAAGCAATTATTGAAAGAGGTGACAGGTGCAACTGAAGTACTAATATTCGATCACACTCTTCGTAACGCTCAACGTTCGCAGTCGGGCGAGAACGAAATCAGGGAACCTGTCAAGCGCGTGCATAATGACTTTACAGCAAAATCTGGCTATACTCGCGCACGCAAGGTATTGACAGAGCAGGGAATAGATAACATTGATCAAGTGCTGCAAAAAAGGTTTGCACTGATTAACATTTGGCGACCTATTGCACCAGTTGAAGAGTCACCATTAGCAGTGTGCGACGCTTTTTCTATCGCACCTACAGACCTTGTAGCTGGTGATCTCTTGTACCCCAATTACGCTGGCGAAACTTACGCAATAACCTATAACCCATCACATCAATGGTTTTATTTCCCGCAAATGCAACAAGACGAAGCGCTATTTATTAAGTGCTTTGACTCCGCAGAAGAAGGACGGGCCAGGTTTGCCGCCCATACTGGATTTGATGACCCCACTAGCGCACCAGATGCTCCACCTCGTCAGAGCATTGAGTTAAGGACGATAGTTTTCTACCCCGAATAGATTCATCAGAGAATGACACCAATGGTCAATCTTTTTAGCTGCGTTTAAGTCTTTATCCGAATGGCACTAAAAAAAGCCCAAAGGCTAGTGTTGCAACGACGCTAGCTTTTTAAACTAAACCGTTTAGGGAGATCCAACAAATAAAATGCCCAGCCGTCGCTTTCGCCCTCAAGGCGAAAGCGCCTAGATATCTCGGTTGTGCCAAAAATATTATTGATACGGCTGGGCATTTTATTTTCTGGAAGTGCCTTAGAAAAGCACTTCATGACAGCTTTGCCAGCTCTACCCCAATAATAGACCTCTTGCAAAAATAAATTATGGTACAATCGGGGATTTGAAAAATTTGCTTTCTATCTCTATCAGACATCCCAATGAGGTAACAAAAGTTCTCTGTATAGATTCTGATATGGATTTTTTATAAAATACCCAATCATACCACAAAATAATTATGCAAGAGGTCTAATGTAATTGCACGGATTTCCTCTATAATATCTGTGCGTCTAAAGAACAAATTACTTTCTTTTACGTAATGCTACTTAAAACCTAACCGAGAAACTCCCTTGGAGAGTTTTCGCGTAATTATTCACTCCCCGTTGCAAAATTGTCGAAACCCTTGATTTTTCTTTGAGCAGTACAGGGGGGTGTCAACGGTTACGTTTTCGGAGAAGCTCTTAAGTGCTGAATGAAAATCTATCCCAATACTACTCAGTTAAGCCTCTTTTGGGCATTATAGACTAGGATATTTCAAGGGTTTGAGCCTACTTTCTATCCTTAACTGAGGAGTATTGGAATCTATCCTATACTCTAACCACGGTTAAATTATGAGCATCACAAAGTTTCCGAGATTCATTCAACCCTTGGTAACTATTCCAATGGTAGGGCTGACTACCTTCTCGATTACTTGTTTATTGCACGACTCGGCATTGGCAGGCCCAGATACCTCAAGCCCCTGGGCGATTATTCAAAATACTTATTCCTGGGCACGTTGGGCA